>JAEURK010000008.1 GCA_016789175.1 Anaerolineales bacterium | reverse complement strand
GGGTGCCGGTGGGGCACCGGAAGCCGGTGAAGGGGTGCGGCTGTGGTCGCCCGCAGCTGGTGCATTTGAAGGTCATCATGGCTAAATTATAAGGGGAAAGACGGGGTGCTCCGTGGGTCGGGGCGAAGCCCCAACCCACGGAGCACCCCGTCTTTCCCCTTATTGACGATCCGACTCGTTGGGCGTGTAGTGCCCCTCGATCCACACCTGGCCGGCCGGGCCGATCTCCTTCTTCCAGACCGGCACGATCTCCTTGAGGCGGTCGATGCCGTAGCGCGCAGCCTCAAACACGCCGGTGTCGCGGTGCGCGGCCGAGCACGCGATCAGCACCGTCGGCGTGCCGGGGTCGAGCGGGCCGATGCGCTGGACGACGGCGATGCCCTCGATGGTCGGCCAGCGTTCGCGGATCTCGTCGGCCACCTGTTTCATCTTGGCCTCGGCCATCGGCACATAGGCCTCGTACTCCAGGCGCGTGGTCTCATGCGGGCCGATCGCGTCGCGATCGGGGCGGGTCGTCACGCCGCGCACCATGCCCGTGAACACGCAGGCGGCGCCGGTGCTCGGGAGCGTGATTGCGGCCACCAGAGCGTCGAGGTCGAGGGTGTCGTTGGTGATTTTGAAGATAGTGGGGAACGTTCCACCGGAGACGGGTGGGAACAAGGCGACCTCATCGCCGTCTTTGAGGACGTCCTCGTTGAAGGCGTACTCGTGATTGACGGACACCAGGGCGGTCGGGAGGGCCGGCGTCAGACCGGGCAGGGCTGTGGCGAGCGCGTCGCGCAGAGCCGCGACCGTGGCGCCGTCCGGCAGCGAGAGCTCAGTCTGTGCTCGGCCCGCGCGATCCTTGAGCGTTGCGAAGAAGAGGATTTTGACCTGCATGGGGTAAGTGTACAACGGTGTGGCCCCGATATCGGGAATGGCCGGATGTTGCCGGATATTACCGTGCCCACGGCTAAAGTCAACGGAATTTCGCCGAGAATCGCGCAGGCCATTCCGGGGATCGGGCCCAGCCCGCTGTGTGATACGGTCTGGCTATGTCGTCGCCACTCCCTTTACACAGCCGTTGGGCCACAGACAACGCTCGCGGCCTCGACCTGTCCGGTCAGGGCCACGAGCGCATCCTCGATCCGCACCGCCCTGATCTCGAGGCGCTCGACCTCGACCATAACCGGCTGACGGCCCTGCCGGACTGGATCGGAGCGCTCGCGGGCCTCCGCTTCCTCAGCGCCTACCACAACGACCTGGTCGATCCACCGGATGGGCTGACCGGTCTGACGCGCCTCGAGGTGCTCAACCTCTCGGCCAATCGCCTGGTCGATCTCGGCCACGGCCTCGACCATCACACAGCGCTGCGCCTGCTGGACGTCGGCCACAACCCGCTGGTTTCGCTCCCGGTCGCTCTCGGTGCCAACACCGGGCTGGAGTACCTGTATGCGAGCGACGGCCGGCTCACAGCCCTGCCAGACTCGCTTTCGCAGTTGACGCGTCTGACGTACCTCAACCTGGCCGACAACCACCTCGCGTCTCTGCCCGAGTGGATCGGCGACCTGCGGGCCCTGGTCGAGTTGCGGGTCTCGGGTAATCGGCTGACGCATCTGCCGGAGGAACTGGGGCGCCTGAGCGGGCTGCGTGAGCTGCACGCGGTTAACAATCAGCTCGAGTCCCTGCCGGTTGCGGTGGGCAGATTGGGGAGGCTGCGTGTGTTGGGGCTGCAGGCCAATCAGATAACGGATCTACCAGAGGCGCTGGGCGAACTTACGGCGCTGACCGATCTTGACTTGCGCTTCAACGCTTTGGCACGCTTGCCAGAATCGTTTGGGGGACTTCACGCGCTGCGCCGGCTTGACCTGCGCGCGAACGCGCTCATGACGCTGCCGCCCGCGTTGGCGGAGTTGCCGAACCTCGAGCGACTGGATCTGCGCTGGAACCCGCTGACCGCCGTGCCGGGCTGGGTGGCCGAATTGGAGGCGCGGGGGTGCGCGGTGTTGCGCTAGGCTGTGCGCTCGGCCTGCCAGGGGCCGCTCTTGCCACCGCGCTTTTCGAGCAGCCTCACGTTCGTGATCTGCATCGTCTTCTCGACCGCTTTGGCCATGTCATAGACGGTCAGCGCCGCGACCGACACGGCCGTGAGCGCCTCCATCTCGACGCCGGTCTTGCCGGTCGTGCGCGCGGTGGCCGTGATGGCCACGCCGGGCAGGTCGTCGCGCAGCTCGCAGATCACCTCGACGTGCGTGAGCGCGAGCGGGTGGCAGAGCGGGATCAGGTCCGACGTGCGCTTCGCAGCCATCACGCCGGCGAGCTGGGCGGTCGTGAGCACGTCGCCCTTCTTGATCTGCCCGGCCCGGATCGTTGCCAGGGTCTCGGCCCGCATGCGCACCTCACCGGCCGCGACGGCCACACGCTCGGTGTCGGCCTTGCCGCCGACGTCGACCATCCGGGCGTTGCCCTGCTCGTCGAGGTGGGTCAGGCTCATGCCGGGGCCTCGGCCTCGGGCTTGGGCGGCGCCTCACGTACGACGTAGAGCGGGCGCTTCTTGACCTCTTCGTAGATCCGCCCGAGGTATTCGCCCAGGATGCCGACCGAGATGAGCTGGACGCCGCCCATGAAAAGCACGGCGACCAGGGTGCTGGCCTGGCCTTCAAAGAACGTGGCGCTGTAGAAGAAGCGCAGGATCGCGACGACCGGGATGCTGAAGAGCGCGATCAGCGAGATCCAGAACCCGAGCGAGGTCACCCACTGGATCGGCGCGTAGCTGAAGCCCGTGATCGCGTCGCTGGCGAACTTGATCATCTTGCGCAGCGGGTATTGAGTCGTGCCGGCGTAGCGCTCGTGGCGGTCATACAGCACACCGGTCTGTTTGAAGCCGACCCAGACCGACAACCCGCGCATGAAGCGATGGTGCTCACGCAGCTGGCGCATGACCAGCACGACCTTGCGGTCGATCAGGCGGAAGTCGCCGGTGTCCTGCGGGATCTCGATCGAGGCCATGCTGCGGATCAGGCGGTAGAAGGCGGCCGCTGTGAACAGCTTGAAGAAGGTCTCGCCGGCGCGCTTGCGGCGCTGGGCGTAGATCACCTCATAACCCTCCTGCCACTTCGCGGCCAGGTCCAGGATCACCTCGGGCGGGTCCTGCAGATCCGAGTCGATGATCGCGACCGCGTCGCCCTCGGCATAGTCGATGCCGGCCGTGATCGCGATCTGGTGCCCGAAGTTGCGCGCGAAGTCGATGATCTTGATGCGCGCATCCTTCTCCCGCAGCTGCCGCCCGATCTCGGGCGACCTGTCGCGGCTGCCGTCGAAGACCAGCACCAGCTCACACGGCCCGTCGAGCTTGTCCATGACGCCGGCCATGCGTTCGTAGAACACGGGCAGCGTCTCTTCTTCGTTGAAGACCGGGGCGACGATCGAGTATTTGGGTCGAGTCATAGCGATTTGTGATTTGCAATTTGCGATTTGCGATCTGTGTTGAGCCCAAACCTCAATCACAAATCACAAATCACAAATCACAAATGGTACAAGGCTCCTAAGGCCGTGACATAACCAGGATTGGGCGCGACGTCGAGCGTCACACCATACAGGCCTCCCACCTTGAGGATCGCGTCCTGCAGGGTGGGGAGGTCGAGCAGGCGCCCGATCAGCAGGATCCTGTTGATCGCTTGCGCTCGGGCGGCGTTGATGGCAATCAGGCCGATCGTCTGACCGACCAGGGTGACCAGCCCGGCTGCGACGTCCTCGCGCCGGGGCGGAAAGTCCTCACGCCCGATTCGGCCGAAGTTAACGGCGGTGGTGTCGGCATGGAGCAGGCCGATACCCGCTCCGACGACGTCGCCGAGCGCCAGGTCGACGCCGTTGCGATCACCGGTCGCGGCCAGGGCGTCGATGACACGCGGGTCGGCGGTGCCGAGCAGCAGCCGGCCCAGCCCTTGCAGGGTGCCGCCGCCGACGCCCGTCCCGCTGACGTGCGCGTATTCGGGGCCGCGGGCCGCCACAGCGGCCGTGCCGGAGCCGCAACTGACGACCAGCAACGGCTCGGCCCCGGACCCGGTTGCGATCTGCCCGCCACGCCCGATGGCCGCCATCTCGCCCACGACAGTCACCGCCGTGCGGCCCAGATGATCGGGCAACTGACGGCTGCGACCGCCTGTGGCCGCCAGCGCCGTGACGTCTGCCAGAGCCACGCCGCCCGAGGCCAGCACCTCGGCCACCCGGCCGGCGTCCGGCATGCCGCGGCTGGGCAGCATCCAGTGCCGCTGTTCGCCGTCGACCTCCACGAGGATGTCGGTGTTGGTGATGCCGAAATCGATGGCCGCGCGCCGGATCGAAGACATCCGATAATTATAACAACCCACGCGCCGGCCCGAACCCGATATAATTCCAGGCCATGTTCAAATCGATCCGCGACTCCCTGGCGCGCACCCGCGACGCGGTCTTTGGCCGCGTCGCCTCCCTGTTGGGCCAGAGCGACATCACCGAAGACACCTGGGAACAGCTCGAGATCGCGCTGATCCAGGCCGATATGGGCGCCGTCGTCGCCGACGAGATGCTCACGCGTCTGCGCACCCGCGCGACAGCCGAAGGCATCGTCCAGGCCGACCGCCTGCGGGCCGTGTTGCGCGACGAGCTCCGCGCGCTGCTTGGCGAAACCCGGCCGCTGCGTTTCGATCATCAGCCGACTGTCATCGCCCTGGTTGGCGTCAACGGCTCGGGCAAGACCACGACCGTCGCCAAGCTGGCGCGCTACCTGCGCGGGCAGGGCAAGACCGTCATCGCCGCCGCGGCCGACACGTTTCGGGCGGCCGCCGTCGATCAGCTGCAGGTCTGGGGCGAGCGCCTCGACTTCCCCGTGATCGCCGGGCAGCCGAACGCCGATCCGAGCTCGGTGGCCTACGACGCCGCCGCGGCGGCCCAGGCGCGCGGCATCGATGTGTTGGTCGTCGACACAGCCGGCCGCTTGCAGAGCAAGTACAATCTCATGGAAGAGCTCCGCAAGGTCTCGCGCGTGATCGGCAAGGCCGTCCCGGGTGCGCCGCATGAGACCTGGCTGGTGCTCGACGCGATCACGGGTCAGAATGCGCTCTCGCAGGCGCGCGGTTTCAAAGACGCCGCGGGCGTGACCGGCGTGGTGTTGACCAAACTCGACAGCTCGGCCAAGGGCGGCATGGCTTTCGCCATCCGTCGCGAACTGGGTCTGCCGATCGTGTTCATCGGCACCGGCGAGCACTTTGAGGACTTTGCGCCGTTCGACGCCGATAAGTTCGTGGCCGGCTTGATCGACGAGCCCGACGCTGGCCGATAACCCTGCCGTTGAGTCTCGAGGATGCGCGTCAAGACGCGCGTCCCTTCGAGCGATAAGGACCCAAGATGATGGAAGACCTGACCGCCCGCTTGAACGTCATCGACGAGCGCCTGCATAGCCTGCTGGAGCGTCTTTGACTTACCTACAAAGGAATCTCGTCTGGTCGAGCTGGAGGCCAAATCGCAGGACCCCAACCTGTGGAACAACCCGGAGGCCGCTCAGCGCACGATGCGTGAGATCGCGTCGGTGCGGGATGAGTTGACCCAGTTCAAGGGCGCTCGACAGGGGATCGCGGATGCCCTCGAGTTGACGGCGCTGGGCGACGAGAGCATGCGCGGCGAGCTCCTGGCCGAGGTGACTCGGCTCGAGAAACTCACGCGTGAGATCGAGGTCGAGACGCTGCTCTCCGGCACGTACGACCGCGATGACGCGATCTTCACGATCTTCGCCGGCGCCGGGGGCACCGAGTCGCAGGACTGGGTGGGCATGCTCTATCGCATGTACCAGCGTTATTGTGAGGATCATCGGTTCAAGGTCGACGTGCTCGACCTGAGCGAGGGCGAGGAAGCCGGGATCAAGTCGGTGACGATGGCGGTCTCCGGCCCCTTTGCCTACGGGCTGCTCAAGGCCGAGAAGGGCACGCACCGCCTGGTGCGCATCTCGCCGTTCGACTCATCGGCGCGCCGGCACACGTCGTTCGCGTCGGTCGAGGTCTACCCCGAAGTCGAAGACGTCGGCACGATCGAGATCCCGCCGAGCGAGATCGAGATGGAAACCTACCGGGCCAACGGCGCCGGCGGCCAGAACGTCCAGAAGAACGCCACGGCCATCCGCATCCGGCACCTGCCGACGGGCCTGATCGTCACCTGCCAGAACGAGCGCTCGCTGACCCAGAACCGCGAAAACGCGATGAAGGTCTTGCGCTCACGATTGTTGGCGATCCGGGAAGAGGAGCGCCAGAAAGAGATCAACGCGCTCAAGGGCGGGCGCGTCAAAGCCGAATGGGGCCAGCAGATCCGATCGTACGTGCTGCACCCCTATCAGATGGTGAAAGACCATCGCACCGACCACGAAACCAGCCAGACCGACAAGGTGCTCGACGGCGAGCTCGACGAGTTCATCGAGGCTTTCCTGCAGAGCCAGGTGGGGGTGTAGAGAATAGGGAGGAGGGACGAGCGCAGTAGCGTACCCTCCTCCCTCCTCCTCACTTATCCGCCACAGCCAGCCGCACGCCCAACCCCACAAACGTCACGGCTGCCAGCCGCTGGATCCAGCGCTGGGCGGTGACCCGTCTCTGAAGCCAGGCGCCGACCTGACCGGCGAAAGCCCCCATCAAGCTGCCGTACGTGATCGTCAAGGCCGTGAACACCAGGCCGTAGAGCAAGATCTGCAAGGCCTCCGGGACCGTCCCCGGAAGCACAAATTGCGGCAGGAACGCCAGCAGAAACAACCCCGCCTTGGGGTTCGACACCCCGACCAGAAACCCCTGCCTGAAGACCGCCCGGCCGGGGGTGGGGGGCGCCGCCGTTTCCGGTGAGGCGAATAAGGGCTTGGCGCTCGAGCGCCAGAGCTGCAGCCCCAGATAGGCCAGGTAGGCGGCCCCAGCGAATTGCACGATTCGAAAGACGAGGACCGAAGTCTGCAACAGGGCGGCCAGCCCGGCCGCGATGGCGATGACCTGGACCACCAGCCCCAGGGAGTCGGCGATGGCGAACAGGACGCCGGCCCGCCGCCCCTGAGCGACGCCGCGCGCCATGATCGCGATCAGGCTTGGGCCGGGCACCAGCACAACCGGCACTGCCACGGCCAGAAAGGCCAACAAATTGGTCGGAAGCATGGGGATGTCCTTTCGCATTTCATGCCGGTCTGAAATCGAACTCGAGCCATTGCTCATCCAGCGCCGGCCAGGCGTCGGTCTGGTCGGCGACCGCGGCCCAGTTCTCCTTGCCGCTCCACTCGTCGATGGCGACGGCGTAGACGCTGGTGCGCGCCAGCGCGGCGTCACCGATGGGCATGATCTCGCGCCCGAGCGCGAGCTGGGGGAAGTACTTGCCGAGCAGACCCGCCAGGGCACGCCGCTGTTCAGCGGGGTCGCCCAGCACCCGGGCCGTGCCGAAGACGATCACGCTGCGATACTGCACCGAGGCTTCAAGCGGATCGTTGCTGGCGAGAAAGCGCCCGTACTCGCTGACCTCGAGGCACAGGCCCGGATGCCGTTCGACGTTGGCGCGCACGCGGCCGGCGAGGTTGGAGTGAAAGCAGATAGCGTGGCGCTCTTCATCGAACCAGAAACTGGTCGGCGTCTGGAAGATCTGCTCGTCCCAGCGGGTCGCCACGTGCGCGATCTCGCCGCGATGCAGGAGGGCTTTGATCCAGTCGTCGTCACGCCGGTTGGCGGGGCGCCGTTGGCGCGAAGGCGGGTGGTGCTGCGGATCGTAATAGCCGTGGCTCATGCGGGCGGTCCTCCTGGTTGAACCGTCGGTTGGGATGCGCCAGTGTACTGCACCCGCAGCCCAGGTGGGCAAGCACGACCTGTCAGTGACAGGATCTGGCCACGAATTCCCACTGAAGGCGAAACCCGCGGCAGAAGACCGAGGGCCCAACCAGATGCGATTGCCCTGGGTCTGCCGCAACCAGGCCGACCGTAGGGCGTATACTCGAACATATGTCAGCCGCACTAATCGTCAAACAACTGCAAAAGTCGTTCGCTAACGTCACGGCCGTGCAGGATGTCAGCTTCGACGTGCAGCGAGGCGGGATCTTCGGCTTGCTCGGCCCGAACGGGGCCGGCAAGACCACCACGATCCGCATGATCATGGACATCCTCAAACCCGACTCGGGCTCGATCCAGATCCTGGATCATGCGCCCGGGTTGGGGCGCGAGCAAATCGGATATCTGCCCGAGGAACGCGGCCTGTATCGCGGGCTGCGCGTGCTCGAGACGCTGGTGTACTTCGGCGAGCTCAAAGGCCTGTCGGCGGCCCGCGCCCGCGAGCGCGCGCTGCTGTTGCTCAAACGCGTGGAGCTCGACGACCGCGCCCGCGCCAAGGTCCAGGAGCTGTCGCGCGGCATGCAGCAAAAACTGCAGATCGCGGCCACGATCATCAACCAGCCCGAGCTGGTCATCCTCGACGAGCCGTTCCAGGGCCTCGACCCGGTCAACGTCGATCTGATCCGACGCCTGATCCGCGAGCTGCGCGATGAAGGCAAGACCATCATCCTCTCGGCCCACGAGATGCACCTGGTCGAGACGCTGTGCGAGCGGATCGCGTTGATCAATCGCGGCCGGATCGTGTTGAACGGCGACCTGGCCGAGATCAAGCGCCAGTTCTCGCCGAACGCGCTCGAGGTCGCGCCGGTCATCGGCGCAGCCGGGCGTCCCGGCGTCGCGCACGCCGAACCCGTGCTCAACGGCGACGGGCGGCCGCGCGGCGAGCGGATCACGCTCGACCCGGGCGTGACCCCGCAGGCTTTCCTCAAGCAGTTGATCGACTCCGGTGCCCCGCTTGAGCGTTTCGAGGTGGCCAGCGTCCCGCTGGACGAGATCTTCGTGCGGGTCGTTACGGGCAAGGCCTGAGCGCTGACCTAGTCGAGAGAAAACGGTGCCATGATGTTTGGATTGACACGCAAAACCTGGACGATCGCGCGCCACGAATACCTCGTGAATGTGCGGCGCGGCGGCTTCATCTTCGCAACCCTGATCATCCCGGCCCTGGGTCTGATCGGCGTGATCGTGGCGGCCTTCTTTGGCGGCGAGACGATCTCGTTTCTGGACGAGCAGTTTTCGGGCGCGACCCAGAAAGTGGGCGTCGTCGACCGATCCGGGCTGTTCGCGGACGTGCCGGCTGATTTCAGCGACGACTTTGTGCTCTACCCTGATGAGAGCGCCGCGCGGATCGACCTGCTCGACAGTCGGCTGGCGGGTTTCGTAGTCGTGCCCGCGGATTTCGCGGCTGGCGGCACGCCACAGGCCTATGTGCGCAGCGAGGGCGGTCTATCGAGCACGATCGCGGTCGAAAGCGGCCGTCTGACACGGTTCCTCATCCGCGGCTTGCTGGCGGCCCAGGTCGACCCGACGCGCCTGGATCAGGTCGAGCGGCTGCTGCAAGACGATCTCAACCCGGTGGCGCTCGACGCCGAAGGCCAGCCGACGACGGCCGACTCAAGCGCGATCTTCTCCGCCGGCGCCGGCTTTATCATCTCGTTTGCCGTTGCGTTGTTGTTGTTCATCTCGATCTTCACCTCGGCCGGCTACCTGCTGCGCAGCGTCGGTGAGGAGAAAGAAAACCGGGTGATGGAGGTCGTGTTGTCGTCGGTCACGGCCGTCGACCTGTTGGCCGGCAAGGTGATCGGCCTGGGCGCGCTCGGCCTGACCCAGGTGGGCGTGTGGTTGCTTTCGGGCGTGCTGATCACGGGCGGGCTGGGCGCGATGGCCGCCGCTGCCACGGCGGCGCTCAACCCGGGCATCCTCATCCTGGCGCTGGTGTACTTCGTCCTGGGCTACCTGATGTTCGGCACGTTGATGGCTACCGCTGGATCGCTCGGCACCAGCATGCGCGAGAGCCAGCAGATCGCGGGCATCTTCTCCTTCATGGCCGCGATCCCGTGGATGATCAACGGCCTGGTTTTCGCCAACCCGAACTTCATCGTGGCACGTGTTTTGAGCTGGTTCCCGCTGACCGCACCGATGATGATGATGATCCGCCTGCCACATGGCGACATCCCGGTCGAAGACATCGTCATCAGCCTGGTCGGTCTGTTGATCACTGTGCCGGTCGTGGTCTGGGGTGGGGCCAAGATCTTCCGCACCAGCCTGCTCATGTACGGCAAGCGCATGTCAGTTAAGGAGATCTGGGGGACTTTGCGGGCGGCGTGAAAGCTGTGTGTTTGCATAGCCGGCAGGAGGGCCGGGTGAAGCGCGTTTTCGCCCGTACACATCGACTGTGAGTCGTCTTCTTCGGCGCCTGGCTCCACGGCTCCCTGACACGCTGGCGGCGGCGGTGGGCAACCCACTGACGCTGACCTTTCGTGATCTCGAGGTCGAGCGAGACTACCGCAATGACCTCCGGCAGAAGTCTTTGGGCCAGCTTCGGTTGGCCCTGGTCTTGGGCATCCTGCTTTACGCCGCCTTCGGCGCTCTCGATGTGTACCTGATCCCCGACACGGCGCAACTGGCCTGGATCATCCGCTTTGGCGTGATCGTGCCGTTTGCCTCGGGCGTGTTGGCGCTGACCTACACCCGCCATTACGATTCGGTCGGGGAGACTGCGGTCGCGCTGGGCGGCCTGGTGAGCGGTCTGGGGATTGTGGCCATGGTCGCCGCGGCATCGCCGCCCGGCAATTACCTGTACTATGCCGGGCTGCTCTTGGTCGTGACCTTCAATCTGACGTTTTTGCGCCCGCGCTTTCCCATCGCGTTTGCCCTGGCCTGGATTCATTTCGGCCTCTATGAAGCCACGGCGATCTGGGTTAGTCACACCCCGACCGCGATCCTGGTCAATAACACCTTCTTTTTCGGCGCCTTCAACGTCATCGCCATGATGACAAATTACTCGCTCGAAAGCTACACGCGCTCCGACTTCCTGCAGCGCAAGATCATTCGCGAGCAGACCGAGCGCCTGGAGGAGAATCTGCTCGAGGTTGAGCGCCGCCGCCGCGAGGCCGAGGCTCATGCGCAAATCGACCCGCTGACCGGCTTGTACAACCGCCGGCACTTCTTTGCGATGCTGGATTACAGCTGCAACCGCGATCGGCGCTCGCCCCGGGATCTATCGGTGTTGATCATGGATCTGGACCATTTCAAGCGGATCAATGACACCTTTGGGCACCTCGTCGGCGACCAAGTGTTGCAGAGCGTGGCGCAGATGATGCGATTCGGCATCCGCCAGGGCGACATCCCGTGCCGGTTTGGCGGTGAGGAGTTCGCCATCCTTCTGCCGCAGGCCAACCTCTCGGTCGCAGCCGCGGTCGGTGAGCGGCTGCGCGATATCCTGGAGCGCACGACCATCCCGACCGACAAGGGTCCGATCCAGGTCACCACCAGCATCGGCGTCGCCGCGCTGAGGGAAGACGAGGAGGGGTTCGACGCGCTGCTCGAGCGGGCCGATTCGGCCTTGTATCTCGCCAAAAACGGCGGGCGAAACCAGGTCCGGTCCGCGGCCGGCGCCAACCGAACCGTCTGAACGTTCACGCCGCCTATACGCTGGCCGGATGGCTATTCGGATACGATGCAAGGGAATAACGCGTAGCGCCCGGAAACGCTTCGGTAAGCGTGTCCTGGCAAATTGAGAGCGACCCTGCATGGTCCCGAACCGACACCTCCCCCGGCCGTTGGCCGAAGCGATTGTCGACCCCGTCTCGCTCCGTTTCTCGGATCCGATGCAGGAAGATGCCTATCGTGTCGAGTTCCTGGCGAGGGTGATCAAGCAGTCGCGCATGGCGCTGCTGCTCGGGATCGTGTTCTACGCGGGATTTGGGTTTCTCGACGAGTACCTTATCCCCGACGCCCGGTTGGTCGCCTGGTCGATCCGCTTTGGCCTGGCTGTCCCGGTTGGGATTGCCGTGTTGGCGCTGTCGTATGGCCCACGCACGCCGGCCTGGATCGAGCGCTCCTTCGGATTGGTGAGCCTGGCCGGCGGCCTCGGCATCGCGGCGATCGTGGCCGTGGCGCCGCAGCCGGGGAGCTACCTGTATTACGTCGGCTTTCTGCTGGTCGCCATGTTCGGGTTCACCCTGCTGGGTCTGCGGTTCATCACCGCTTCGATCCTGGCCTGGGTCGTCTTCGCCGGCTACCTGGTCATCGCGGTCTGGGCCAACCCCATGCCACCGGCTGTCGTTGTCAGCAGCACCTTCTTCTTTATCAGTTTCAACATCATTGGGATGGTGGCCAGCTATGGTCTTGAGAGCCACTCCCGGGCGGATTACCTCCAGCGCCGGCTGATCAATGAGCAGACGGCGCGGTTGGAGACTACCCTGCTCGAGGTCGAAGCGCGCCGTCGCGAAGCCGAAGAACGGGCGCGGATTGATCCCCTGACCAGCCTGTTCAATCGGCGGCATTTCTTCTCGATGTTGGATTACGCCAGCGCCCAGGGTTGGCAGGTTCCCCAACGGCTGTCCGTTCTGGTCCTGGACCTGGACCACTTCAAGCAGGTCAATGACACTCTAGGCCATCGCGCGGGAGACCAGGTGCTGCAAAGCGTGGCGCAGATCATCCGGTTTTCGATCCGACCGGGCGATATCGCCTGCCGCTACGGGGGAGAGGAATTCGCCATCCTGCTTCCGCAGGCCGACCTCGAAGCGGCATTGTTGGTGGGCGAGCGGTTGCGGGACAGCCTGGCCCGAACCGAGATCCCGACGGACACCGGCCCGATTCGAGTTACGGTCAGCATCGGTGCAGCCAGCCTCACGGTCGAGGATGATCCAGATCTGGAAAGCCTGTTGGATCGGGCCGATGCGGCCCTGTATGCCGCCAAGCGCGCTGGTCGAAACCGGGTCCAGGCCGCGCGCGGCGGCGAACCGATCCAGAGCTCGGGTCTCCCGGTGGCCCAGCCTAACGCGAGCCGGTCCGCCGTCGAGACGCTGGTCGCCTGAGCGCCACCCGTCCGGGGTGGGGTGATAGTGTTATGTTCTGTCGCGACTTGGCTCTAACTTGACTCACCGCAATACACGAGTATAATTCAGGGGCTGTCAGCTTAACTACAAGCGCCGAAAGCTTTTTCGGGCGCTTGTTTTTCTATTCCCCTAAGTTAGCACGTCTGTTCTGATTCACGTTCATCGTGGAGGTTCGTGCATGTCGGATCTATATCGTGAGAGCCCAAACGAGGCCAAAATCTTCCAGGCGCTGCGAATCAGCCTGGCGTCTCCGGACCAGATCCGGTCGTGGTCATACGGCGAAGTAACCAAACCCGAGACCATCAACTACCGGCGGCTGCGCCCCGAGAAGGACGGCCTATTCGACGAGGCGATCTTCGGACCGACCCGCGACTACCAGTGCTACTGCGGCAAATACAAGAACATCCGCTACCGCGGCATCGTTTGCGACAAGTGCGGCGTCGAAGTGACCCGCTCGTCGGTCCGGCGCGAGCGCATGGGCCACATCGAGCTGGCGGCGCCGGTGGCGCACGTCTGGTACACGCGTCGGGTGCCGTCGTACCTGGGCGTGCTCCTGGATGTGTCGCGCCGAAATCTCGACCGAGTGCTGTATTTTGCCCAGTACGTCGTGACCTCGGTCGACGAGGATGCGCGTCAGAAGGCGCTCAAGCGCCTCGACGAGGATGCGGGCCGGGACGAGAAGCGCCGGCTGGACGAGATCAATCAGAAAATCGCGTCGCTCAAGCAGCACCGCGACAAGAAGCTGGGCGATCTCGAAGGCAAGCGCGAAGCTGCCAAAGAGAAGTTCGAGGCCGAGGCGGCCGACAAAATCGACCCGGTCATGAAGGAAGCGCAGAAGCTCGAGCGCTCGCTGGCCGACAAGGTCGACACCACGATCCGCGTCCCGATCGAATTCTCGTTCACGGGCGAGGTGATCGCCGACAAGGGCGAGACGATCGCGCGCAAGCACACCCAGGCCCTGACCAAGATGGTCCAGGCCTATGTGGGCAAGCTGGAGAGCGACCTCAAGGAAAAACGCGATCGCCAGCTCGAGAAGCTCAAGGAAGACGTCGAGAAGGCCAAGGCTGAAGCCGATATGGCCATCGCGCAGCTGCGGACCGACGTCGAGACCGGCCCGAACGTGGCCGCCGACAACGCCGCGCAGGAGCGCGACGAATTGCTCGGCCTGCAGCCGATGATGTTCCTGGGCGAGGCCAAGTACCGCGAGCTCAAGCAGAAGTACGGCCAGGTCTTCCGCGCCGACATGGGCGCCGAGGCGTTCATGGAGCTGCTGCGCAACATGAACCTCGAGAAGACCGCCAAGGAGCTTTGGCATGAAATCCGCTCGACCAAGTCGAAGCAGAAGCGCAAGAAGGCGCTCAAGCGGCTGAAGGTGGTCGAGGCCCTGCGGCGCTCGAACAACCGGCCGGAGTGGATGGTGCTCTCGGTCCTGCCGGTCATCCCGCCGGACCTGCGCCCGATGGTCCAGCTCGACGGCGGCCGCTTTGCGACCTCCGACCTGAACGACCTGTACCGGCGCGTGATCAACCGCAACAACCGGCTCAAGCGCCTGCTCGAGCTCGGCGCCCCTGACGTGATCGTGCGCAACGAGAAGCGCATGCTTCAGGAGGCCGTCGACAGCCTGATCGACAACAGCCAGCGCGGCAAGATGCTCTCGCGCCGCGGTCGGCGCGAGCTCAAGTCGCTCTCGGACATGCTCAAGGGCAAGAAGGGCCGCTTCCGCCGCAACCTGCTCGGCAAGCGCGTCGACTACTCGGGCCGCTCGGTCATCGTGGTCGGCCCGACGCTCAAGCTGCACCAGTGCGGTCTGCCCAAGACCATGGCGCTCGAACTGTTCCGCCCGTTCGTGATCGCCAAGCTGGTCGAGTACAACTACGCCTCGAACGTCAAGGGCGCCAAGCGCTTCATCGAGCGCGAGCGGCCCGAGGTGTGGGAGGTGCTCGAGGAAGTCATCAAGACGCGGCCGGTGTTGCTCAACCGCGCGCCGACCCTGCACCGCCTCGGTATCCAGGCCTTTGAGCCGATCCTGGTCGAGGGCAAGGCGATCCAGATCCACCCGCTCGTGTGCTCGGCTTTCAACGCCGACTTCGACGGCGACCAGATGGCCGTGCACGTGCCGCTCTCCGACAAGTCGGTCGAAGAGGCGCGCACGCTGATGCTGTCGACCACCAACTTGCTCAAGCCGGCTGACGGCGAACCGATCGTCGGCCCGCAGAAGGACATGGTGCTCGGCGTCTACTACCTGACGTTCATGCACCCGCTCGAGCGCCGGGGCCACGGCCGCGTGTTCGCCGACCTCGACGAAGTCGAGCTGGCGTACGGGTTGGGGCAGGTCGATGTCCACGCCAAGGTGCGGGTGATGTCGGTCACCTGGTACAACGAGAAGAACGAGCGTTATGAGCGCCCGCAGCGCCGCCTGGTCGAGACGACAGTCGGCCGCGCGCTCTTCAACCGCATCCTGCCCGACGAGATGCGCCTGTACAACGACTCGCTTGACAAGGGCGGCCTGCAAAAACTGGTCGGCCGCTGCTACCAGGTCATCGGGCCGGAGCGCACGACCGATGTGGTCGATGCGATCAAGAACATCGGCTTCAAGTACGCCACCCGCTCGGGCACGACGATCGCGATCTCGGACCTGAGCGTGCCGGCCGAGAAGGCCACGATCGTCGAGCATACGCTCAGCGAGCAGGCCGACCTCGAGCGCATGTTCCAGCGCGGTCTGTTGACCGAGCAGGAGCTCAACGAGCGCATCATCGAGATGTGGACCAAGGCCCGCGACGAAGTCGCCAAGGCCGTGCGCGCCAACCTCGACCCGGCCGGGTCGCTGGCCATGATGGCCAACTCCGGCGCGACGAAGGGCGGTTTCGGCCCGATCTCGCAGCTGGCCGGCATGCGCGGCCTGATGGCCGACCCGAGCGGTCGTATCATCCCACTCCCGATCCGGTCGAACTTCCGCGAAGGCCTGACGACGCTCGAATACTTCATCTCGACCCACGGCGCCCGCAAGGGTCTGGCCGACACCGCGCTCCGCACGGCTGACGCCGGGTACCTGACCCGCCGTCTGGTGGACGTCGCGCAGGACCAGATCGTCAACACGCTCGACTGCGGCACCGAAGGCGGTGTCTGGGTCCGGCGCAAGGACGATGTGGCCGGGCAAGCGTACTACGAGCGCGTCATCGGCCGCGTGGCTCAGCGCGACATCATCGACCCGAAGACCGAAGAAATGATCGCGTCGCGCAACACGCTGATTGACGAAGCCGAGGCGCATCGCATCCAGGCTTCGGAGCTGACCGAGATCTTCGTCCGCAGCCCGCTGACCTGCGGCTGCGAGCTGGGAATCTGCCAGCGCTGCTATGGCCGTGACCTCGGTCGCGGCGCCCTGGTCGAGATCGGCGTGGCGGTCGGCATCCTGGCGGCCCAGTCGATCGGCGAGCCGGGGACGCAGCTGACGCTGCGCACGTTCCACACCGGCGGTGTGGCGGCGGGCGGCGACATCACGACCGGTCTCCCGCGCGTGGAAGAGCTCTTCGAGAGCCGCAAGAAGCCCAAGGGCGAGGCGGTGATCACCGAGATCGACGGCGTGGTCGAGATCGTGCGCTCGGAGAAGGCGGGCGGCCCGCTCTTCGTGAAGGTGGTCGACGCGGCCACCATGCACGACGAGTACGAGGTGCCCGGCAACTTCAGCGTCAAGGTCGAGAACGGCGCGACCGTGAACATGGGCGATCTGCTGGCCGGTCGCGGCGAGCAGGAGATCAAGGCCTCGCATGGCGGCAAGGTCAAGGTCAAGGAACGCTCGATCGTGGTGAGCTACGAGCGCCGCGAGGAGCAGGAGTACGAGGTCCCGTCGTCGATGCGTCTGCTGGTCATCGACGGCCAGCGCATCAACGCCGGCGCATCGCTGACCGAAGGTGCGCTCAACCCGCACCGCATCCTGCGCATCCTCGGCCGCGAGGCCTGTGAGCTGTACCTGCTGACCGAGATCCAGAAGGTGTATCGCCAGCAGGGCCAGAACATCAACGACAAGCACTTCGAGGTGATCATCCGCAAGATGCTCTCGAAGGTGCAGATCACGCGGCCCGGCGATACGCTTTACCTGCCGGGCGAGTTGATCGACCGCCTGCGGCTGCAGCGCGAGAACGCCGCCCTGCTGGCCGATGGCAAGAACCCGGCCACCGGTGCACCGGTCCTGCTCGGCGTGACCAAGGCCTCGCTGTCGACCGACTCGTTCTTGAGCGCGGCCTCCTTCCAGCACACGATTAAGGTGTTGGCCGGCGCCGCGATCGAAGGCAAGGTCGACCCGCTCTATGGCCTGAAGGAAAACGTGATCATCGGCAAGCTGATCCCGGCCGGCACGGGTTTCTGGATGTACAACACCCGCCCCGAGGACGAAGTCGTCGAAGAGATCCCGGCTCCGGCCGAAGGCGATGAACCCGCCGCCCCGGTCGAACTTCCGACAGCCGGGGATTGATGTGAGCGACTCTGCGTAAAACGAAACGAGCCGGGCATTGCCCGGCTCGGTTCGTTTTACGCAGAGTCGCTCACTCTACAGACACGAACTCGCGCTGGATCGAGGCCGCGGTGGAACGGAGTGTGAGATCCAGTTGCTCGAGCAGGGGCGGGGCCTCCGGGAGCCGGCCTTCGCGCGCCACCTGTTCGAGCAAGGCGGCCAGGCTTTGGGTGCGCTTCAGGCCCAGATTACCGCTGCTGCCCTTCAGGCTATGGGCTGTGGCTCGCAGCTGAGTCAAATCCCCCTGCGTGACCTGGGCGGTGAGGTCGCCAAGGATCGCGGGCACCGCGTCGACGAACTGGCGGGCGATCTGAGCCACAACGTCTTGCCCGTACTCCTCGGTCATCTCCCGCAAACCCGTCATCGGATCGGCCGCCAACCCGTTGGGCGCCGGTTCGCTCGGCGGGTTCAGCGGCGCTGCAGGCGTTTCGTGGTTCTCCCAACGCGAGAAGGCGGCGCGCAGGTCTTTGATCTGGAGCGGCTTCGAGAGGTAATCGTTCATGCCGGCGTCAAGGCAGGCTTGGCGATCACCGGGCATGGCGTTGGCCGTTAGCGCAATGATGTACGGCTGTTGCTCGTCCGGCAACTCCTGGCGGATCCGACGCGTTGCGCTCAACCCGTCCAGGACGGGCATCTGCATATCCATCAGCACCACGTCGTAGCACTGGCTCGCCACAGCGGCGAGGGCCTCCCGGCCATTCACGGCCAACTCGGCCGTGTAGTCCAGCTTCTCTAGCATCAGCAGGGCGAGCTTCTGATTGATCTCGTTGTCTTCCACCAGCAGCACACGCCCGCGCCTGCCCTCCGTCCGAAGGGCCGGACCGGTTGCAACGTTGACCGGCACCGTGATGGTCGGACCCGCGCCGTTGGCGAGCGCGTGCAGGACGATCTCGCGCATGGCGGTGGATCGCACGGGTTTGGTCAGCCAGAGCATTCCAGGCGTGATGACCTGGCTCGCCAGGAGCTGTGTGACCAGGATCATGGGCGCCGGCGGGTCGCTGCGCTCGCTCAGGACCGCGCGGAAGTGCTCGTCCTGATCGCCGAGGGTGGTGGCGTCGGCGATCACCAGATCGAACACACGCTCCTGGCGCAAGAGCTCGCACGCCTCAGCGACCGTGTCGGTTGGGGCCGGGCGCAGGCCCCAGCCGCGCAGCGTGAGGGCCAGCGCCTGGCGGGTGAAGCCGTGCCGCTCGACGATCAATACGCGGCGCCCGCTGAACAGACTGACCGGCTCATCGACCGGCTCGGTCGGCTCTGCCGTTGGCGCTTCGAGGGTGAAGATGAAGCGCGTGCCCTCGCCCGGGATGCCATCGCTCTCGACCCAGATCCGGCCGCCCATCGCCTCGATCAGTGAGCGCGAGATCGCCAGGCCGAGGCCGGTTCCACCGAAGCGGCGTGTGATAGTCGAGTCGACCTGGCTGAAGGCGCGAAACAGCCGGCTCTGAAGGTGTGGCGCGATCCCCAGACCGGTGTCGCGGACCGTGAAGACCAGTTTCTCGGTCTGCCCGATGCCACTGAGCTCTGCCACATCCAACGATGCCCGGCGCACATGCACCGTGATCTCTCCCACATCCGTGAACTTCACGGCGTTGTTCAACAGGTTGGTCAGCACCTGCCGCAGGCGCATCTCGTCGCCGATCAGGCGCTCGGGGACATCCGGCTCCACCAGCAGGGCCAGGTCGAGCTCCTTTTCCGCCGCGCGCATGGCCACCAGATCGAGCACGCCCTCGACCATCTGCCGGACGCCGAACGGGCGCTGCTCGAGTTCGAGCTTGCCGGCCTCGATTTTCGAGAAGTCGAGCAGATCGTTGATCAGGTTGAGCAGCACTTCGCTGCTGCTCCGAATCGTCTGCACCAGGCCCAGTTGTTGCGCGTTGAGAGGCGACTCGAGGAGCAGGCTGGTCATGCCCGTGACGCCGTTCATGGGTGTTCGGATCTCATGGCTCATCGTGGCCAGGAACTGGCTCTTCGCCTGGTTGGCGGCCTCGGCCGATTCGCGCGCGGCCCGGTTCTGCATGAAGAGACGGGCGTTTTCAAAGGCTGCGGCGGCGTGGGCAGCCAGTTGCTCGGCCAGCTGCAGGTCTTCGGTCTGATAAGCGTGCGGCAAGAGGCTATGGACGACGAAAGCGCCGAGCACCTTCTGACCGATGCGGAGCGGCACCGCCATCGCAGAGCGGATCGCGGGTTGACCCTCCTTGTGAAACTCCGGGCCGAGGCCTGTCATATACGTTTCGGCGTTGTCTTCCGCGACAAAGGGCGCACCGGCGACCATGACACGACCAAGGACTCCCGTGCCGAGGTCGCGGACCCGGTTGGGCAGCCGCGTGCCGTCGGCGTCGATGTAGACCACCTCGTGCGTCAGACCGTCATCCGACACGATCGCGATGGCGATCCCGAAGACGTCGATGACGGCCGCCAGCGTTTGATGGATCGAGAGACAAACCTGCTCGCGGTCGATCGACGTGCTGATGGCCTGGCTGCCCGCATACAATCGGGCCCGCCGCTCGGCAGACTCGCGCTGAGCCTGGTACAGATCGGCGTTTTCGAACGCGGTGCCGGCCTGACTGGCGACGGCCGCCAACCAGGCGGCGTCTTCCTCCGTGTAGAGCCGATCCGGGACGCTCGATTGAAGGGTGATCGCTCCGATCACGTTGTTGCCAAGGCGGATCGGCAGGGCGAGCAGGGCCTCGATCGGCGACTGGTTGGCGCTGGCAGGCAGGTGGTCGCCTTCCGGCGTGAAGATGGTGGCCTGATGTTGGCGCAGCAGGTCAAGCACACCCGAATTGCACACGTACGACTTGCCGGTCGTGATCACATGCCCGAGAAAACCGTCTCCGGCGGGGCGACGCAGCTTTTCGCCGAGGCTGTCATCGATCCGCAGATAAACGATCTCATGTTCACGCTGGTCCGGTGTCAAAAGGGCGATCGCGATGAAATCGGCCTGGATCACCTTTCGCAACGAGCGATCGATCGCCTGACAGATCTGATCGCGATCGATGCTCGCCCCGATCTCGCGCGTGATCTGGTAGAGCACATCGCGGCGATCGGCTGCCGCTTTTTGCTCGGCGTACAATCGCGCGTTTTCAAAAGCGATGCCGGCCTGATTGGCGACCAATTCCAGGAGTTCCAGATCGTCCGGTGTAAAGGTGCTTTCGGTCTGCACACCCTGAAGTGTGATCGCGCCAAGTGAGACGTTCCCGATCCGGATTGGGACGGCGATCAGGGCACGGATCTGGTCGCGTGAGGCCAGCGTGGGGTCTTCGGGCATGAACTCATGCGAATCGACCTGCTTGAGGAAGTCAGCGGCGTTGCTGTTGCGCAGAACTCGCTCTCCGCGCTCGATGACGTACCCTAACAGACCGGTGCCGGAGGCATAGGTCCTGACCCCGCGGGTGATGTCATTGAAGCGCGCGAAGATCACGGCGTGGGTGGCCGGGTTGGCGTCTTTCAACCCAATGGCAATGAAGTCGAAGGCGATCACCCGCCGCAATGCCGCGTCAATCGCGGCACAAATCTGCGACTGATCGATGCTGGCATTGATGTCGCGGCTGATTTGATACATCAACTCGCGCCGCTCGGTCGCCAGGCGCTGATCTTCATACAGGCCCGCGTTCTCGATCGCCACCGCCACCTGGGCCGCAAACGAGCGCACCAAGCGCTCATGGTCGGGTGTAAACACTGCGGGCTGGGTGTGGTCGATCGCCAGCATGCCCAGGATCCGATCCCGCACGATCAACGGCACGCCCAGCCAGGAGCGAATGTGTTGGGCGTTGCCGGTTTGGCGGAAGATGGCGTAGTGGGCGCCGACGTCGTCGTGCCGCACCGGCTTGCGTGTGGCGATCACGACGGCATTGGGGTTGTCTCCGGGCACCGGGATGCGGAACCCGATGACCTCGTGCGGGTCGGGCCAACCGCGCGCGCCGATGATCTCGAGCGCGCCGTCGCGAAGCAATTGGACCGAGGCGGTTTCATACCCGACGACGCGCTGCAGGCCGTCCAGGATGCGCTCCAAGGCCGTTTCCTGGTTGAGCGAACCGGACACCGCGAGGCCGGCGTCATACAGGATCTCCGATTCGGCGATGCGTTGCTGTGCCTCGGCGTACAGCCGGGCGTTCTCCACGGCCGTCGCCACCAGGTTGGCCAGCAGCTCGGCGAGATCGCGATCGTCTTCCGAAAAGGACCGCGGCCAATGCGCCTGGAACGACAGCATTCCGACGATTCGATCCCCCAGGCGGAGCGGGGTGCCCAGCACGGCACGGCGACGAACCGCGCTGTCTCCGGCCAGGAAGTGCGAGCCGACGATGGCCTGCACTTCCGGAAGGCTGATGTCGTCGAAGAGCACCGTCTCACCGGTGCGGATCACGTGTGTCGCCAGACGTTTCTCGGAGATATCGACGGTCTGGGTCTCAAGGACGACGCCGGCATCGACGACGTACTCATACCGTACCGTGCGGCCGTCGGGAAGCAGCCGCGCCAGCATAAACAGGTCGACCGGCATGATCTGAGCCACGGCGTCGCGCACCGTCTGGCCAATCTCGGCGATTGTGGCGGTCGCCGTGAGCTTGTGGCTCACGCGATACAAGACCTCGCGCCTGGAGACGGCCGCGATGGTGTCCTGATGCAAGCGCGCGTTTTGGATCAGGATCCCGGACTGACGGGCGAAAACCGTGAGCACGCGGACGTCGTCTTCGGAGAAGATCCGGTTGGGATCGCTGTCGGCGACGGCCAGGATGCCCAAAGGTTGGCCCTGCAGGTCGAACATCGGCGCCATGATCAGGGCCTGCAATGAGTCGCGGATCTCGTCGAGGGCGTTCGGGCTTGACGAGTAATCCCCGACTTGAACGGCGCGAGCAGTGCGGAAGGCTACCCCGGTCAGGCCGTGCTCGATCGGCACACGGAAACCCATGGGCATCACATCGGGCACGTTGTAGCGCCCGGCGACGTCGACGTACTGTCGATCGGCGCTCACCAGCGATAGCGCGCTCGAGCTGGCACGGAGCAGGGCGGCGGCCTGACGGGGCAGTTGATCGAGCAACTGCTCGAGATCGAGGGTCCGCGAGGCCAGGACCATGACCTGGTTGAGTTCCTCCAGATTCTGGGCGCGCTGCCGGGCGGCTTCCTCGGCCCGCTCTCGTTCAACGAGCTCCGCCGCAGCAGCGGAGCGCAATCGGGCGCTCGTCGCACCCAACCCCAACTTTTCGGCGACCATGATCAAGAGGTCGGCGTCCTCAGACGTCAGGCTGTTGGGTGGAGTCGCACCCACGCTCAAGACGCCGATGACTTGATCGCCATCGCGGATCGGCGCGTAGATTTCGTTGGCCGGAGGTGTCCCAGACGGATCGACCGGGTCGGGGCTCAGAACGAAATTCCCAGCGCCAAAACCGTCGCCGGGCGCTACCTGACCCAACTCATGCAGGAGTTCGAGCTCCGGGCCATGCATCGCATAGATGGCGATGCGGTCGTACCCGAACAACTCGCGCATGATCGCGGCCACTTCGACGACAAACACCGGATAGGTGATCTCACGGCTGAGGAGTTCGCGACAGCGTGCCAGCAAATCCAACTCGGAGGCTCGGCGGGTTAACGCCTGGTTGGTGCGGGCCAGTTCGGCCGTGCGTTGTGAGACCTCGAGTTCGAGGCGTCCGTGCCACCGGAGATGATTGATCCCGGTGGCGATCTGGCGGGCGCAGGCCCAGACCGCCGCTTCAACGTCGGCTTCGATGGCACCCGGATCCGCCAGGAGCACGCCGAGCAGGCGTTCTTTGGCCACCAGCGGCAGCGCGTGCAGTTGCGTGGCATCCAGCCGGGTCAAGGTCGCGCGCGCCGCGTCGCTCAGGAATCCGTGTGTCGAACTCAAGCGCACTGGTTCGCGGGCCGACGCGCATTCCGCGACGAAGCTCGTCATCTCGGGCGGCAGTTGATCGAGATGGAGGGTGCGGACACTGCAAGTCGTGTCGCTGACCCAGCCCCAGTCGATCTGCCCGGTGATCGCATCGATGAGGAGCAGCCAGGACTTGCGATAGGCCAGGTGATTGCAGATCGCGTTCAGGCTGGCCACGGCCAGGGTGGGCAGCGTTTCGGCCGCATTGACGGCCCCGCTGACGTCCTGCAGGAGCCGAATCTCTTTGAGCTTGTGCTGCAAGTCGATGTTCTGGCTCTGGAGTCTGCCGCTCGTTTCTTCCAACGCCGAGATCTGTAGATCGAGCGCGCGCTCGGTTTCGGCCTGGGCGCGGTCGGTGGCAGCCGCGTTCGACCGCACCTGGCGCCAATGCATGAAGCTCAGCCAGACAGCCATCAAGGCTGCCAGGCCCCAGCCCCAGGTCTGAGGTGGGTTGGCCAACGCAGCGACGACGCCGCCGATCATGGCCACCAGTGCCGTGATGTTCGCGACAGTCGGAAACAGGTCGACGTTCGGGTTTTGCCAGGTGACCTCCCACTCGGTGTAGGGATCACCTTTGAGCAGGTCGTGGCGCTCGATCAGCTCCGCCCGAGGCATGTTGGCGTGCAGTCTCGGGATTTCGGTCAGGACGCCGGCCAGGACGTCGCGCGAGATCGCGAAAAGCCGGGCCGCGACCGCGTCCGGCAGCACAACGGGAGAGTCGCCGGCGTGGAGGCGGACGACCATCTGCCGGTCTGAGAGCCGCTGGCATTGCAGACGCGCCTGGCTCAGCAATCGCACCAGGAAGGGCAGTGAGGCATAAACGAGCCCGATCGGCAGGCCTGTGTACACAACCCAACCCGCCGGCAAGCCCATCTCCGGCATCCAGCGATAGGCGAAATCGGCGTCGCCTGTGATCTCCTGGCAGTACGTTACGGCATAGACGAAGAACTCGTAGGAATAACCCACACCCGATCGAGCCAGGTCATCGGTTGTGAGGTGGTAAGCCGAATCCGCGATGCTGGCGTTCAGCCGGCGCACCAGCTCATCCACCGCCAGACGACCCGCGGCTGCGATCGCCTCGGAAGCGTCGGGAGCAGACGCTGCCGCGCCGTAGCGCTGGCGCGTCAATGCCTCGCTCCGATGGCTCAAATAAGCGACCAATAGACGAATGTTGTCGCCCCGAATCTCCGTGATGGCGCGCCCATCGGCGCCAATACCGAATGGGCGCCCCGCCATGGTGGGCGGCATAGGGCGCTCGTGAACGGGGAGACCGTCCCTGTTCTCTTCCCTGAGATTCGCGGACGTCATAACGCATAGATTGTACGGGGAATCGCCAAGGCTTGCCCCGAACCTTACGTTGGATTTCGCTGCTCTTCACGCAGAATTTACGAAAATCAAACCCATTGCCAACTTTGTGGGGGCGTATTGAGGAACGCAGCCGCCGTGAGGGAGACGGGCATACGATCGTCCAACCTGGCGATCGTATGCCCGTTCACCTCGTCGCGCTGGCGCGCGGTTACTGGTCGACCGCCATCACGGCGTCGCGTCTTCGAGGATGACCAGATTGTTCCAGGTCAAAGGGTTCGCCAGCTGCGCGCCGGCGATACTTGTGATCTGGCTCTCCTGATCGCCTGTGCCGGGCGTATCGTCGTCATCAAGGGCCAGGATCAGGGCGAACTCTCGCCCAACCGTCGGTGTCGTCCCCACAAGGCTCCAGGGAATAGTGAACTCGAGGTTGTAACCGGTTTCCGTCCGCCGGGCAGCGATTCCAACCTCTTGCCCGACCGGTCGTCGGAACTGCTGGGGCAGCCAGAAGAAGGCGTCTGGGCCTGAAGTTCCGCCGGCCAGATCTCCCGGCGAAACACCGATCTGGTACTCGCGACCACTCAGGGTCGCCTGGCGCTCGCCTGGCCCGGTGCTCAGCCAGATCTCGACGCTGTCTCCCCTGAACAGCGCCTCGCCACCGGACTGCTGCACAAAGACGTCGTCCTGGACCCGCACGGCGAAGTACAGGCGGGCATCGTCCCAAACCACGTTCCAGGAGGCCGACGCATCAGCTGCACCGGTCCAATTGTCTGCACCGAACCCGACCCGGCTGGCGGGATAGACCAGCGCCGGCCACTCGCTCAGGTCACCGTTGATCTGCGGCGTCTGTTCCGTGACGCGCACCAGCCCCGTGAGCGGGCCGCTGGGCCCGCCGGCGACCGGCGCCTGCCCCGGCCCCGGCGTGGGCGTCGGGCGCACAATGGAGGTCGAGGGCTTCAAGCACGGATCGTAATCCGCACCCAGGATGACCCGATAAGGCGAGGTCGCGGCCGCGTCGGGCTGAGCGATCACGCGTTCATCTGGGATCCTGAAGATCTGCTGCAACTCCGCTCGGATCGAACCCTTCGGGCTGGTGGTGTAGTCGTACAACACGGTGTTGGCGTAATCGGTCCGATCACTTTGGCCGACGACCGGCGTCACGCCCGACCACTGCAGGTTGTCGACCGCCAGCGCCGTGTAGTCATTGAAGCGCGTGCCGTTCCAGACCTCCACGGCCGGGCCGCTGCGTGACAGGCTGTTGCCGGGCGGCGGCAGGAAGGCCTCCTGGAGCAGGGCGCTGATCGCGCCCCGATCGGGCAGAAGCACCGCGGCGCCGCCGGGCGTGGTCCAGCTCCAGACCTGATCGCGGCCGACGAACCGCGACTTGATCCGGCTTGGATCGATTTGGGCCGCCATCGGCACGAACTGCAGGATATCGCCGATGCCCAGATCGGTGTCCACGATCTGGACGTACTGGGCGTAGAGCTCGGGCGCCTTGGGCAGCATGCCCAGCTGCAAGCCCTTTTCGAACAGGGCGCGCAGCACCTGGTGTTGGCGCCGCGAGCGGTCGAAGTCGCTCGAGCGCTTGCGTGAGCGGGCATACCACAGGGCGTAGTCGCCATCCATTTCGACCAGGCCGACCGGCACAGTGTACAGCTCCCAGTTATCGGCATCCTGCGGATCGAGCGCGGTGTCGCGCAGGCGCCAATCCTGCATCGGGCAACTGACCGGCACCTCGACCCCGCCCAGCACATTGACGACCTGTTTGAAGCCGTCGAAGTCGATCCGGGCCCAACCGTGGATCGGGATGCCGAAGTTGTAAAGGATGGTCTGTTCCAGAAGCGCGACCCCGCCGCCGGGATAGCCGATCGCATCGCCGTGCGCGGCGGCCGTGTTCAGCCGGTTCATGGTCCAGCCCGGGATGTACACAAAGAGATCGCGCGGCAACGTCAACATCGTCACGGCGTTGGCGGTCTTGTTTATTGAGACCACGATCATGACGTCGGTGCGGTAAGTGCCCGAGTCGCGACTGGTGTCGCGCCCCAGAAGGAGGATGTTGTACACGCCCTCGTCGAGAAACAGCTGCGGCATCGGCTCCGGGATGGGTGTCACCAGCTCAGCCGACGGGTCCGGGCCGACCGCTCCCAGAGTCGGGTCGATCCCCGGGCGGGCGGTGGGCGTGACGGTGCCCGGCACGCTCGTCTCGGCCGGATCGGGGGTGCTGACGACCGGCGCTTGAGTTTCGAGCAGCGCGCCGGGCGTCTCAGACGGGCCAAAGGGCAGGGTCCAGGTCGGGACTGTCGTGCGCGGGTTGCTGGGCCGGGTCGGCTCCGGCATCGACACACAGCCTGCCAGAAGGGATACGATCAGGAAAACCGGCACGACAGGCGCCAGCAGAGAGCGTCGCTTCATGATAAATGGAGAACGAAATCCGGAACGGAGGGGTTCCCCCGTTCCGGTTTCGCAAGGTCCTTTCCGAGCCGCCATTGTAGCCCGGGTCCGCCTCAGGAAAAAACGGACCAAAGGTCCGGGAAAGGTCGGGGGTGCAACCGGCTTGCCTGGCACTTTTCTTGCTTTACAATCCCACTATGGGTCAACCGACACTTTTTGAAGGCAAACTCAGCCTGATCTTCTGGACGCCGAATTCCATCACCGAGACCAGCATCGGTCAGATGGCCGACACCATCAAAAACGGCGCCCCGAATATCACCGGCGTGATGGTCAAAACCAACAACGGCTCGCTCTGGCAGGGTTCGATCGATTCGAGCAAGCCGGACCTGGCGATCAACTCGGGGGCCGACATCCGCCGGTGGGTCGACACCCTGGGTGCGCGCGGCCTGGAGTTCCATGCTTGGGGCGTGGTCCGCGGCTTGAACGCGGCGGCCGAGATCGATCGATTCGTCGAGATCTGCCAGGTCTCGGGCGTCAAGTCGCTGTCGATCGACCTGGAGCCGGGCGATTTCTACTTTGTCGGCACGGAGGCCGTGGCGCGGACGATCGCGACCGGCATCCGGCAGCGCGTCGGTTCGAACTTCCATGTCGGCCTGATCTTTGACTATCGCGGCACACGCCCCCAACAGCTGTGGGTGCAGTCGGTCTGGTTCCCCGAGATCGACAGTATGCATCCGATGGTCTACCACTACCATTTCGGCCAAAGCGTCACGACGGCGTTGCAGAATTGCTATAACGCAGTCGGCAGCTGGGGCAAGCCGGTCCACCCGATGATGCAGGGCTATTCGCCCGGCGGGAGCATCGGCCTGTACCCGGCCAGCGACATCCCCGTATCAGCCGGGATCGCGGTCAACACTTTCAAAGCCAAGGGCCTGTCGTGGTATCGCTACGGCAAGGGTTTGAATATCCCGGACGAGGGCCTCGGCCCGGCGGACCTGGTACAGGTGGCCAAGGTACCGCGCCCGACCGGGACGCCGGTGGTCACACCGCCGCCCTCGACCCCGCCGGTCGTGATCCGCCCGCCGCTGCCAGCCGACTCGCCGGCGCGTGAGATCGTGGTTGATCCCAATAACGAGCGCACGGGGGAGTTCTCGATCCACTACTACGACGACCCGGCCGTGCTCAGCCGCGGGTGGAACGTCTCGGTGGACAACCAGGGGCGGCCCTACGCCTATCGGAACGCAGTTCACAACAATCAGACCCTATACGTCACCTACCAGCCGCGCATCCTCGGGCGGGGCAAGTACGTGCTCGAGGCCTACATCCCGCGCGACAACGCTTACTCGCCCGACGTGCACTACATCGTCGTGGATTACCCGAACGGCCAGCGGCGCGAGACGACCTGCGTCCTCAATCAGGCAATCTACAGCGACGAGTGGGCGCCGATCCGCGGGACTGTGGTCAACGGCGTGCCCAACCAGCCGCTGGTCGAGCAGTTCGAGTTCACGCCCACCCAGGGTGATTCGGGCCGGGTCAACGTCGCAGACATCACCTTTGTCAACCCGGCCACACATCCCAGCGGGCACTTCGAGGTGACCTTTGGCGCGCTCCGCTGGCGGCCCGTGACCGCCGCGACACCTGTCACGCCGGTGCAAACCGTGACCGGCCTCGACTCACCGGTCGGCACCGACGCCGAGCGCGCCGGCGTGATCGCCGACGGCCGGCGCACCGGCGGCGGCTATCTGTACTGGACCGGCAAGTGGTTCGACGTCAACCCGATCGGATCGCGGTATTGGCTCGGCAACCGCTGGGCCGTGCACACTGGCTCGGACCTCAACCTCGACGGCGGTTCGGTGATCGCCGACAAGGACGCGCCGATCTATGCGATCGGCGACGGCAAGGTGCTTTGGGCCCGGCGCCTGAGCTCCGGCTGGGGCAACGTCATCGTGATCGAGCACGCCGTGCCCGGCGAGAGCCGCGTGGTTTGGGCGCGTTATGCCCACCTGACCGACCTGACCGTCACCGAGGGCCAGGACGTCAAGCGCGGCGCGCGCATCGCCGCGATCGGCGAGTACGCGCCGAATAACTATCACCTGCACTTCGACATCGCGCTCGACCCGGTGCTCAAGACCACGCCCGGCCACTGGCCCGGTGACAATCTGGCCGGTGTGCTCGCGGTGTACACGGACCCGCTGGCGTTTATCAAGAAGTACCACACGGTGCGGTGAACGCGGAGGAGGGAGGAGGGAATGCCTTCCTCCCTCCTCCCTGCCTCCATCCTCTCGTACAATAGAGAGATGTCCACCGATACCCTCCTCGACCGCTTTCTGCGCTACGTCCAGATCTACACCACCAGCGATCACGCCGCCGACGGCACGCCGAGCTCGCCCCAGCAGTGGGACCTGCTGCGCCTGCTCCGTGACGAATTGGCCGCGCTCGGCGCCGCCGACGTGACGTTGACGGACCTGGGGTTCGTGCTGGCCACGATCCCGGCGACGGTTGACGCTGACCTGCCGACCGTGGCTTTCATGGCGCATGCCGACACCGCGCCGGATTTCTCGGGCCAGGGCGTCAAGCCGATCGTGCACCGTGCCTACGCGGGCGACCGCATCGTGCTGCCCGACGACCCGAACCAGGTGCTCGACCCGGCCGTCGATCCCTGGCTGACCAGAGTGATCGGCCACGACATCGTCAGCGCCAGCGGCACGACCCTGCTGGGGGCGGACGACAAGGCCGGCGTCGCGATCGTGATGACCATGGTCGCGCACCTGCTCGCGCACCCCGAGATCCCGCACGGCCCGATCCGGGTCTGCTTCAACCCGGATGAGGAGATCGGCCGCGGCGTCGACGGCCTGGATCTCAAGCAGTTCGGGGCCGATGTCGCCTACACCTTTGATGGCGAGTTCCCGGGCGAAGTCAACTGGGAGACGTTCTCGGGCGACAGTGGCCACGTGGTGATCGAGGGAGTCTCGACGCATCCCGGCACGGCCAAGAAGTACGGCATGGTCAACGCCCTGGTGCTGGCCGGCAAGCTGCTGGCTTCGCTCCCGCGCGAGGGCATGAGCCCCGAGACCACGGAGCTGCGCGAGGGCTACCTGCACCCGGTGCGTCTGGCGGGCAACACCGCGCGTTGCGAGGTCGACTTCATCCTGCGTGATTTCGACAACGACAAACTGGCCGCGATCGGCGACCGCCTGCGCGGACTGTGTCAGGGGTTGCAGGCCTCGGAGCCGCGCGCCACGATCAGCTGCGCGATCACGCCCAGCTATCGCAACATGGGCTATTGGCTGCGCGACGATATGCGCCCGGTGGAGTTCGCGCGCACCGCGATGGGTGACGTCGGGCTCACGCCCGAGTCGCCGGCGATCCGCGGCGGCACCGACGGCTCGCGCCTGACCGAGCGCGGCCTGCCGACGCCCAACCTGTTCACCGGCGGCCATAACCCGCACGGCCCGCTCGAGTGGGCCTCGGTGCAGGATATGGAGAAGGCGGTTCAGGTCGGCGTGCGGCTGGCCCAGTTGTGGGCCGAGCAGGGGGCGTCGTATCCGAGAAGGTTCAGTAAGTAGGGGAAGAAGAGGGAAGAGGGAGGAGGGGGGAGAGTCTTCGCTCCTCCCTCCTCCCTCTTCCCTCCTCCGCCTGTCATGCGCATCGCCCTGATCAGCCAATCGTATCCTCCGATGATTTCGGGTGCGGCCGAGGTCGTGCGGCGATTGGCCCGCGGCCTGACGGGGCGCGGCCATGCGGTGCTCGTGGTCACGGCGGCGCCCACGGCTGATGCGCCGCGTCCGATCGTGGTCGGCGAGGATGGGGTCGGCTTGGCGCTCCTGCCATCGCTCCCCAATCCGTTTCGCGTCGGGCAACGCTTCGCAGTGGCGCCGACCGGGCCTGTGCGCCGGGCCTTGGCGGCGTTCCAGCCCGAGGTGGTGCATACCCACGACCCGGGCCCGTTGGGGCGGGCGGCGCTGCGCACGGCGTCGGGGCTGGGCGCCCGACGCGTGTTGACTGCCCATCAGCTCCCCTGGTTTCTTTCGGCTTCTCTGCCGCATCGCTGGCGCGGCGTGGGCCGTCGGCTCGAGGCCCCGGCCTGGGCGTACGCGCGACAGGTTGCGGCGCTGTGTGAGGTCGTGATCGCGCCGAGCGTGACGATCGCGCAGGTGCTTGGCACGCACGGCATCGCGGCGCAGCCGATCAGCAACGGGATCGACCTGGAGCGCTTCACGCCGCACACGACATCTCCGGGGGAGACTGCGGCCCTGCGACAGCGACTGGGCCTGCACCCCGATCTGCCCATCCTGCTCCACATCGGCCGTCTGGACCGCGACAAGCAGCCGCTGCGCGCGATCGAGGCCGCCGCCTGCGCGTTGCGGCAGGCTCCCGGGCAGCTGCTGGTCGTTGGCGATGGCACAGAGCGCGGCCGGTTGGAGCGCGCCGCGCGGGGTTGGTCGCTGCGCGTGCCGACCCGCTTCACAGGCTATCTCACCACGGAGCTGCCGGCTGTGTATCGCCTGGCCCGGGTCGCTGTCAGCGCCTCGGAGGTCGAGATCCAGAGCACCATCGCCCTCGAAGCCGCCGCCAGCGGTTGCCCGCTGGTTGCCCTGGACGTCGGCTCAATGCCCGAAGTGGTTCGAAACGGAGAGACCGGCTGGCTGGCGCAGCCTGACGAACCAGACGGCCTATGCGCAGGCCTGGCGCACGCGCTGACCGACGCTGAGGAGGCCGCCCGGCGCGGTCGCCGGGCTCGGTACCTGGCCGAGGGCCATCGGCTCGACGACACCTTTCGGGCTCACGAACAGGCCTACGCCGCGCGTCTGACGTGAACACTCAATTCGTCGGCACAGACTGCACCCCAGATACGCGCACAATCGAGCAATGTCCTCGCCTCATGACCAATCCGAACGCTCATTTGTCGCGGATGGCGCGGGTTTCGCAGATGGGCTGTGTGTTGCCACAGTCCGCGGAAACAACTTCGGAGCCCAATAGGGTGGGCTGGCCCTGACAACGCCGATGGCTTACTGCCATCGGACGCGATGCTGTTGGCCAACCCGGTCGCACGCTGTCAGGAGCCCCGGAACAGGCCGGACTGGTACACGGATGTTCACGGATAGCACGGATCACACGGAAACCTCTCGAATGGTTCCGTGCCATCCGTGAACATCCGGGTGATCCGTGTACCGGGCCAGTCGTCCGAATCCGGTTCGCCAACAGCATCAACTCGCCCGTGCACACCAGGGCCTGCAGTGGGATCCAGGGCTAACGCATCTAAAGTGAAACGGTGCGGTTATAGCCACGAATCTCACGAATTGAATCGAACTGGCACGAACGATCCCCATTCGTGAGAATTCGTATTAATTCGTGGCAAGGAACCCGGTCCTCGCGAATAAGAGGCGCGATAGCCCTGCAGTGGGATCGTGTGCAAAGCGAGTGCGGTATAATTAATGCTTGTGTCCGGGTGGGTCCGGCGCGGCAGAGACCGATGAACCCCGTCAGGGCCGGAAGGCAGCAGCGGTAAGTCGTAACCTTTGGGTGCCGCCGGGTTGCCTGCCCGGGCATTCTATTTAACCCAGCGTGTCTCCACGAAACCTTCTGCAAGTCGCCCTGGCCCTGTTGCTCGCAGCCTGTGGCGCTCAACCGACTGAACGTCCCTCAATCGCAGCCGATACGATCGTGCTCGCGGACGGACAGGCGCTGCGTGTGCCGGCCGGCGCGCCGGTTGACGTGCTGGCGGCCAGGGGCATCGTCCTCGGTCCTGAGGATGCATTGATCGTTGACGGGGCGCCCTGGACGCCGGACGTGTCGACGGGGAGTGCGGCGGGGGTGATTGAGGTCCGACGGGGTCAGGCGGTCACCATCAGCGAGGCCGGCCAACCCCCGTTCGAAGTCGTCTCGGCCGCCGAGACGGTCGGCGCGGCGTTGTGGGACGCCGGGTTCCAGCTGCGGCAGGCCGACCTGGTGACGCCTGCACTCTCGACTCTTCTGACGCCCGGCTTGGCGATCACGGTGACCCGGGCCGCGCCCCTGACCATCCAGGTCGATGGCGCTACCGTACGCACGCTGTCGGCTGCCGACACGGTCGTTTCGGCGTTGGCTGCCGGCGGGATCGGTCTGGCCGGCGCCGACTACACCATTCCGGCGGCCGACGGGCCGCTGCCAACGGACGGCCTGATCCGGGTCGTGCGTGTGCATGAAGAGATAATGGCCAGTCAAATGGTCGAAGTGGCCGACACGATCTATCAGGCGCTCGGCGATCAACCGATCGACACCCGTCAGTTGATCGATGCCGGCGCCGACGGCGTGCGCCGGACCTATACCCGGGTCCGTTACGAAGACGGCCTGGAGATCTCGCGCCTGACCGAGGCCGAATTCATCGCGCAAACGCCGCGGTCGCGCGTGGTCGGCTACGGCACACAGATCACGATCCAGTCCGTGGCCACGCCCGACGGCGCGATCGAGTATTGGCGCTCGTACGACGTGTACGCGACATCGTATTCGCCGTCGCGGGCAGGTGTGCCGCGTACTTCGCGCACCTTCGGCATCACGCGCTCCGGCCTGCCGCTGGTCAAGGGACTGATCGCGGTCGACCCGCGCTACATCCCGCTCGGGACGCGCCTGTACGTCCCTGGATACGGCTTCGCGGTCGCGGCCGACACCGGCGGTGGTGTGAAAGGCCGCTTCATCGACCTCGGCTATTCCGACAACGACTACCAGAGCTGGGCGCGGGTCGTGACCGTTTACTTCCTGACCCCGACCCCGGCAGCCGGCTCCATCGTATGGCTGATCCCGCAATCGATCCCGTGACCGTATGAGCCAGACTATCGAACCCCTGCCCATCGTCGATCTGCTGCGCCGCCATAGCCTGCGGGCCCGCAAATCCTTGGGTCAGAACTTCCTGGTGGACGAAGGCGCCTTGGCCCGGATCGCGGCGGCGGCGGCGTTGACGGCCGCCGACGACGTGCTCGAGATCGGGCCGGGACTGGGGTCGTTGACGCGGCACCTGGCGCAGGCAGCGCGGCGCGTGGTGGCCGTTGAGCTCGATCAGACACTGTTGCCGGCCCTGAGCGACGTCCTTGCGCCGTATGCCAACGTGCAGGTCGTGCACGGCGACATCCTCGACCTCGACCCGGCCGCATTGATGCAGGGCGGGGCGGCCAGCGGCTACAAGGTCGTGGCCAACATCCCGTATTACATCACCTCGGCCGTCATCCGGCATCTGCTCGAGGCGACGGTGCGGCCGACGGTCGTGGTCTTGACCATCCAACGCGAGGTCGCCGAGCGGTTGTGCGCGACGCCGGACGACATGAGCCTGCTGGCGGTGAGCGTCCAGGCCTATGCCAGGGTGGAGCTGGTCGGGCGGATCGCGGCCGGGGCTTTTCACCCGCGGCCGGACGTCGACTCGGCCGTGGTCCGTTTGACGGCGCTGGCACAGCCAGTCTTCGGCGATCTCAATGCCGATCGTTTCTTCCGGGTGGTCAAGGCCGGCTTCAGTCAGAAGCGCAAGCAGCTGCGCAATGCACTTGGCAGCGGGATGAGCCGCCCGGCGCAGTCGGTGGATGCGTGGTTGACTCACGCCGGCATCGATCCGAAACGCCGGGCTGAGACGCTCTCGCTGGAGGAGTGGGTGAGGCTGGCCCAGGGGCTGGACGTTTCAGCCTGACTCTACTAACGAGCACTGACGTCCGCCGCCTTCACGGGTAAAATGTTCACACTCGGGGCGATGGCGGAATTGGCAGACGCCGCGGACTTAAAATCCGCTGTGGTAATCCCACGTGAGAGTTCGATCCTCTCTCGCCCCACTGCTCAGCCGGAAGGACATCAACCGAACAACGGGAAACACCGAGGGCCGGGCTAAGACCCGGCCCTCGGTGTTTCCCGTTTGGGCCATTTGATCCGGCACCGAGCAGCCGCTAAAACAGCACCGACGCCAACTCAGCGCGATAGCGTTGTGTCAACGGGTCGCCCTCGCCCAGCAGGCTGAAGACCGACAGCATCATCTTGCGCGCCGCACCGTCGCGGAAGCGTTTGTTGGATCGCAGGACGTCGAGCAGACCGTCCAGGCAGGCCTCCCATTGGCCGCGCGCAAAGAGCCGGGCGGACTGATGATAAAGCGCATCCAGCGGATCGTCGTCGATCGGCGATTCGGCCGGCTCGACCTCGCACAGCGCCTCGGCCAGGGCCCGGAAGGTCGCGGCCGTGACGGCTTCATCGGAGCGCGGGAACTCATCGAGGAGGTCAAGGGCTTCGCAGCCCAGCCCCCGCGCCACCAGCGCCTGCACCAGACCCAGCGCGGCCGGACCGCTGGCGGCATCCAGTTCGCGCGCGGACCGATACGCTTCGACAGCGGCCTGCCATTTGCGCGTGGCCAGCAGCGCCGCAGCTTCAGAGAGCGCAGTATCGGCCGCCGACGGCGCCAGTTTGCGGATGAACTCACGCACGCGCGGCTCGGGCTGTGCGCCCGTGAATTCGGCCACGACCTGGCCCTCGCGAAAGGCCTTGACGGCCGGGATCCCGCGGACCCCGTACTCGGCCGAGAGCCGCTCGGTCAAGTCAACGTTGACCTTCGCCAGCAGCCAGGCGCCGCCGCCCTCGGTCGCCAGCTTCTCGAGCAACGGGCTAAGCGCGCGGCAGGGGCCGCACCACGGCGCCCAGAAATCCACCACGACCGGGATCTGGTGCGAGCGGTTCAGCACCTCGTCAGCGAAGCTGGCCTCGGTGACGTCGATGACGTTTGATGAATCAGGCATCCTCGATCTGCGCCTCCATGGGTGATTCTAAGCCAGGTTGTCGAGCACGCCGACCACCTGCAACCAGGCCGGCTCGGGCAGCGGATTGCGTGTCAGGCGCAAGCCCAGCTTCCTCATCACGGCCTGTGAGGCAAGGTTGTCGTAGGTGGTCGTGGCCACGATCCGGCTCAGGCGCAGCCGGGCGAAGGCGTCGTCGATCAGGGCTTGCGCGGCCTCGGTGGCGTAACCGTGCCCTTGATGCGCCGGGTCGATCGCCCAGAACAGCCCCACCTCGGCTGTGGCGCCCCGTGCCGCCTCCGGGCCGCGCCGCAGCTCCGGGATCTGATCGAAGACGTCCAGCAACGGCACCAGCCCAACCGCGCCGATCACGGCCCCGGTCGCGGTCAAGGCCACAGCCTGATCGCCGTAGGGCGGTTGGTGCAGGCGGCTGAACCACTCCTGACTCAGTCGCGCCCACGCCAGCCAACTGCGCCGTTCGGCCAGGGCGGCAGCGTCGTCCACCTTGTTCCCGCCGTCGAAGGCGCGGTCGAGCACGGCATGGATGGTTGCGAGGTCCTCGTGTTCGAAGGGCCGGATCGTCAGGCGGGTGGTGTGCAGGATGTTCAAGGTGTTTCGCTCGTCAGCGGCATGGCCGGCGCAGCGGCGCCGGTGACCCGTTCGACCCAACAAAGGCGTGTGGGCGAATGGGCGAGCACCATCCTCTGCGGATCGGGCCGGGTTGTCAAGCGATCGGCGGCGCGGCCCGCTCGGGGCGCCAGATGAACTGCACCCGACCGGATTGCAGGTGGACGACCGAGGCATAGTCGTTTGGGCGCAGTCGATCGTGCGAGATCACGATCAGGCTGCGACCCGCCGCGGCCGCGAAAAGGTCGGCCAGGATCGAGTCGGCGCCGGCCGGGTCGAGGTGTGAGACCGGCTCGTCAGCGATGATGAGCCGACCGGGGCGAAGGAGCAGCCGGGCCAGGGCGAGGCGCTGGCGTTGGCCGCCGCTCAAGCCCAGCCCACGTTCACCGATGACGGTCTCGAGGCCGGCCGGCAACCCGGTCACGAAGTCTTTGAGCCCGACGCGTGCCAGGGCAGACCAGAGCAAGTCGGGCGGGGCGATCGGGTCCGCGAGCAGGAGGTTTTCGCGCAGGCTGGCGTTGAAGACATGCGGGTTCTGCTCGAGCACGCTGATCTGACGGCGGAGCTCGTCGGGTGTCAGATCGACAGCATCGCGGCCGTCGACCCACAGCGCGCCCGGTGGCGGTTGCCACAGGCGGGTCAGCAGGGCCGCGACCGTCGACTTGCCCGAGCCGCTGGGTCCGACCAGGGCCAGCCGCTCGCCGGGCTTGAGCGAAAGGCTGACGGATTCGAGCGCCGGGCGGCTCTGGCCCGGGTATTGAAACGTCAAGTCGCGGATCTCAAGGCCCAGAGCCGGGGCGTGTCCTCGGTCGTCGGGTTGCGCCGGGATACCGGGCTCGGCCTGGGCCGGCGGCTGCCGGCGCTCGGGGGCCACGATCGCGAACACGCGGCGGGCGGCCGCCAGGATGGCGCCCAGCGCAGCGGCAGCCGCCGGCAGGGGCACGAAGGCCTCAAATGCGGCCAACGTTCCGAGCGCCAGCGGGGCCAGCCAGACACCGTCGAGGCGGCCGGCCTGCGCCAGGGCCACGCCGCGGGCCAGCACGCCGAGGACGGTCAGGTGGGTCAGGATCGTCGTCAGGCCGGATTGGACTGCAGCGAGGGTCGTCAGACGCCTCTGGGCCTGGTTGGCCCGGCCTTGAGCGGCCACGACCCGCGCCATCCAGGCCTCGGATTGGTTGCAGGCCAACAGGTCGGTCTGACCCTGAACGCCGTCCACGATCGATTGTTGGAGCTCCGACCGTGACGCGATCATGGCCGCGCCCGGCGCGTGTGACGTGAACAGCCCCCAGGCCGGTAGCCCGACGGCCACGGCCGCGGCGCCGAGGAACGCGATCATGGCCAGGGCCGGGTCGATCTGTATCAGGCTGATCGTGCCGGCCGCGGCCAGGAGGACGGCCGCAGCCGGCGGCGCCCAGAGGCGGACGTAGGCATCCTGCAAGGTGTCGATATCGGCCACAGCCCGCGTCACCAGATCGCCGGTGTGCGCCCGGACCAGACGCGCCGGCCAGAGCGGCTCGAGCGCGGTGTAGAACCAGACCCGCAAGCGGGTCAGCAGACGCAGGCTGACGTCGTGCGCGGCCAGGCGTTCGAGATAGCGCAATACGCCGCGGGCGAGGCCGAACGCGCGGGTGCCGACGATCGCGAGGCTGAGCGCGGTCAAAGGCGGCTGCAGCGCAGCGGCCGCGATCAAGTAGGCGCTGGTCGTCATCAGGGCGACGTTGGCGGCGATTGTCAGGGCGGCCAGGAGCAGTGCCAGGGTCATCCGGCGCCACTCGGTCTGTGCCAGGATCCACAAGCGGCTCAGCGCTGTGAGGTTGCCGGAACCAGGCCCCGACACCTCGGGCGACGCGCTGGGCGGCGCCTCGACCGAGGGTGCGACCTCGGCCTCGAGCGGCACCATCGCGTCGTCGAGCCACGGGCATTGCGGGAGCACGATCTCGGGCGGGCCGCTCAGGACCAGCCGGCCGTGTTCGAGCACCAGCACCAGATCGGCCCCCTCGGCCAGAACCCGCCGATGTGCCGCGAGCACGACCGTGCGGGCGCCCTTCCAGGCGCGCACCAGCGAAACCAACCGCGCGGTCAGGAGTGAGTCGAGCGACTGCTCGGGTTCATCGAGCACGACCAACGGCGCCACCTGGAGGCAGACACGCGCCAGCGCAATGCGTTGGGCCTGTCCGCCGGAGAGATTTCGGCCCAGCTCGGACAGTTGCGTGTCGAGACCGTTCGGGAGTTGCTTCAAGAAGCCTGTGAGGCCGGCGTCGGCGGCTGCGGCGCGGATCTCGACCGCCGACGCAGCCGGGCGCGCCAGCGCGATGTTGGCGCCGAGTGTGTCGGCAAACACATGCGGGCGCTGGGGCAGGTAGGCGACCTGTTCGGGCCAGGCCGCGCCGACGAACAGGCTGCCCGTTCGGAATCCAAGGCTGCCCTGGCTCGGCCGCTGCAGCCCTGCGATCGCGCGCAACAACGTGCTCTTGCCCGAGCCGTTGGCGCCGATGACGGCGATGACCGAGCCGGGCGGGGCCGAGAAACTCACGTCGGCAAGGGCGGGTCGCCCGTCGGGATAGATCACACCCAGGTTAGTCACCTGCAACCCGCCCGCGGGTGGCGGCGTGTTGACGACCGGCGGCGGGTCGGGCTCATCGAGCAGGGCAAACAAGCGTTCGGCTGCGCCGAGCCCAGACGCCGCTGCATGATAGCGTTGGCCGAGCAGGCGCAACGGCAGGTAGAAGTCGGGGGTCAGGATCAGGGCGAAGAGCGCTGTCTGAAACGTCAGGGCGCCGTTGATAAGGCGCAGGCCGATCTCGACCGCGATCACGGCCGTGCTGAGCGTGGTCAGCAGTTCGAGCACCAGGGCCGAGAGGAAGGCCAGCCGCAGGACGGCCATTGTTGCGCTGCGGTAGCGGGCGCTGTAGCGCGCCAGCACGACCGCCTGGGCGGCGCCGCGGCCGAGGAGCTTGAGCGTGGTCAGGCCCTGCAGGACGTCGAGAAAGTGTCCGCCCAGCTGCCCAAGCAACGCGAACTGGCGGCGGGTGAGCGCCTGGGCCGCGTAGCCTACCAGGATCATGAAGACCGGCACCAACGGCGCGGTCAGCGCCAGTACGAGCGCCGTGAGCGGATCCTGTGTGACCACCACCAACCCGATCGTGAGCGGGATCAAGGCGGTCTGGGCGATCTGCGGCAGATACTGACTGAAGAAAGCATCGAGCGCGTCGACGCCATCGGTGAGCGTCTGAGCCAGTTCACCGCTTTGCGTGGTTGTCGAGAACGTCAGGCCGCGGCGCATCACGGCCCGGGCCAGATCAAGGCGCAGCCGGGCGCGGATGCGGCGAGACCCGGCCGCTGCGGCAACTTCGGCCACGGCCGTCGCAGCCCCACGGACGACGATCAGGACGGCCGCAGCGAACAGCCAGCCAGCCACGGTATCGAGGCCCGCTTTGTTCAAGAAGGCGGACTCGATCGTGACGCTCAGGCACCAGGCCTGGGCGATCGCCAGCGCGGCGACGAGCCACCCGGCGCCGACGGCCAGGGCCGTCGTCAACGGCGCCGATCGGGCCAGTGTCAACACCCTCTGTTGCAGCATAGAACGTCACACGGTCCGCGCCGGATAAACGGATGAGCCTGTCGGAACCGGGTTTGGCCCGGCTGACAGGCTCATCCGGACTCGCTCAAGGCTCAATACACGAGACCTTCGGGCTTGGCTTCGACCCGCTTGCGGAAGACCCAATACGTCCAGCCCTGATAGATCACGATGATCGGCACGAAGAACAGCGCGACCACGGTCATCACGGTCAGGGTGTAGGGGCTCGACGCCGCGGTGTAGATCGTCAGGCTGTAGGCCGGGTCGAGATTCGAGACCATGACCCGCGGGAACAACAGGCCGAAGGTAAACGCAGTCTGGGCCGCAATCGCGAAACCGAGGAGCGCAAAGGTCCAGCCGGGCAGGCGACCGCGCAGGATGAACAGCCCGGCCACCAGCAGCGCGCCGATCATGGCGAACGGCAGCGGACCCGGGTTGATGCCGATATGGGTCAGCAGATCGGTCGATGCGTAGGTCGCCAGGAAGAACACGATCTGGGCGACTGCCGCGAACGGCCAGAGTCGGCGCGCCCAGTTTGCGGCGCGGGTCTCGAGGTCGTCGGTCAGCTTGAGGCTGAGGAAGACGGCGCCGTAGGTCGCGAAAAGCAGCACCCCGGCGACGCCGCCGAGCAGGCTGTAGCCGTTGAGCAGGTCGAACACGCTGCCGATCATGTTCATGTCGGCATCGATCGCCACGCCGCGAGTCAGGTTGGCGAAAGCCACGCCGAGCAGCAGGGCGGGGAGCAGGCTGCCGACGAAGATGCAGGTATCCCACAGGCGCCGCCACTGCGCACCCGGGCTCTTGCTTCGAAATTCGAAGGCCACGCCGCGGATGATCAGGCCGAAGAGCACCAGGAACAGCGGCAGATAGAAGCCGCTGAAGAACGTGGCATACCAATGCGGGAAGGCCGCGAAGGTCGCGCCGCCGGCGGTTAGCAGCCAGACCTCGTTGCCGTCCCAGTGCGGTCCGATCGTGTTGATGATCGCGCGGCGCTCGAGATCGGTGCGACCGAGCACGGGCAGCAGCAGTCCGACGCCGAAATCGAAGCCTTCCAGCACGAAGAAGCCGATGTACAGGACGGCGATCAGGATGAACCAGAGGATGTTGAGATCGAAGGACATCGCGGCCTCCTTGCCTCAGTCGGTGCCCACCAGGGATGGCGCCGGCAGATCGGGCCCTGCATGAGCGTCGAGCGGCCCGAAGGCCAGGTCGGGCGCCTGCGCGAAACGGCGCATCAGGTACAGGTCGGCTACCATCAGGGCCGCATACAGCAGCGTGAAGCCGATGGTCGTGAAGAGCACGGCCTCGGCGCTGACGTTGGGCGAAACCGCGTCCTCGATCTTCATAAGGCCGTAGACCACCCAGGGCGAGCGCCCGACCTCGGTCATCAGCCAGCCGGCTGAGTTGGCCAGGTAGGGCAGCAGCATGGCAAGCGGGTAGAGGCCCATCCAGCGCCCGGCGCGGTCGGTCAGATCCCCGAGGCTGATCACCAGGCCGACCACGGCCAGGCCGAGCATGGCGAACCCGGAGCCGACCATGGCCCGGAACGACCAGTACACGACATAGGCGGGCGGGCGGTAGTCGCCGGGTCCAAAGCGGGCCTGGTATTCGGCCTGGATGTCGTCCATACCGCGCACCACACCGGTGAGCTGGTTATACGAGAGCAGACTGAGCAGGGTCGGGATGCGCAGCGAGTAGATCTCGTTGCCCTGAAAGTCGCCGATCGTGAGCACCGAGAAAGACGCCGGGTCCTCGGTAACATACAGGCCCTCGGCCGCGGCCATCTTCATCGGCTGGGCCACGATCATGTGGCGGGCCTGGTCGTGGCCGTTGAGCACCGTCAGGCCGATGGCGATCAGGCCGACGATAGCGCCGAGCTGAAACGAACGTTTGAACAATTCAACGTGTGACTTGCGCAGCAGGTGCCAGGCGCTGATGCCCATCACGAAGAACCCGGCGGTCGTGAAGGCGCCGCCGAGGACGTGTGGGAAGGCCACCTGCACGCTGGGGTTGAAGAGCAGAGCCAGGATGTCGGTCATCTCGGCCCGGCCGTTGCGAAGCGCAAAGCCGACCGGGTTCTGCATAAAGGCGTTGGCGACCATGATCCAGACCGACGAGAGCACGGTGCCGATGGCCACCAGCCAGATCGAAGCCAGGTGCACGCGCTTTGGAACACGATCCCACCCGAAGATCCACAAGCCGAGAAACGTGCTCTCCATGAAGAAGGCCAGGAGGGCTTCGATCGCGAGCGGAGCGCCGAAGATATCGCCAACGAAGCGCGAGTAGGCGGACCAGTTCATGCCGAACTGGAACTCCTGGACGATGCCGGTGACCACGCCCATGGAGAAGTTGATCAGGAGCAACTTGCCCCAGAACTTGGTCATCTGTTTGTAGACGTCCTGGCCGTTGAGCACCCACAAGGTCTGCATCAAAGCCGTCATCAACGACAGCCCGATGGTGAGCGGCACGAAAAAGTAATGGTAGACGGTGGTGATGCCGAATTGCCACCGCGCGATCAGCGTGGGATCCATTCCGAGGAACCTCCTGGCCGCGCCTGAGCTTAGCGTCGATCGAGCGGCGCGTCGGGCGCGGGCTCAAGCGAGGACATGTGCATCGTATCGCAGGCCGGGCGGCCCGTCAGCCCAGGATCCATCACGATTCGTAATAGATGCGCTTATGGACGTTGGCAGCGCGGCCCACACGGGCCAGCATAGCCCCAGAACGGAGGCCTTCGCGCGGAATTTCGGACGAATTTCACACGGGCTAAGGTGGTGGGAGGGGCGAGGAGGGCGAAGAACGGATGGATTGCGTGTACTGGTGCGGCGGCTGCCCGACCAGTTTCCTGAAGTCGTTGACGAAATGGGATTGGTCGGTGTAACCCAGGTCAACGGCGATGGCCGACCAATCTGGATCCGGCGTTCGCGCCGCCAGTTCAGCGGCTTCGATCAGCCGATAGCGCATCAGCACCCACTTCAGCCCGACCCCCACATACCGACGAAACAGGCTTTGCAAGGTACGCGCACTGACATGGATCGACTGGGCCACCCGTTCAACGGTGCGCAGATCAGGCTGGGCCGCGATGGCGTCCAGGGCCTCGCGGACCAGGCTGAGGTTCCGATCGGTCTGTGCGTTGTGAGCGCGTAGCAGATCTTCGATACAGGCGATGCGGCCCTCATCGGTGTCGTGAGCGAGCAGATCGTGGCGAAAGTCATCGCCGGCCGTCGGGAAGACATCGGTCACCGGGATGACCCGATCGGTCAGTTCGGTCACGGGCCGACGCCAGTAAGCGAAGAACCCGCCTGGCCGGAACATGGTGCCCACGATCAGGCCGACATCGCGGACATCGTACGTGTATTTGCCGGTGGTGACGCCCGTGATCCAGCCCCGTTCGTCGGTGAAGGCTAAATTGATGCTCGGATGGGGCAGCACTTCGGAGACGTACGGCGCCTGTCCGCGCAGATCCCAGTGGATGGTCCAGTGCTGCTCGACGAACGGCGCGAGGTCGGTCGAAGGCAGATACCGGCTGAGTCGAAACCGCTGGGCGGCCGCAAGGGGATCGAGGATGCCCGGGTGCTCGGCATCCTTCTTCTGAAAGCGATCTGCGCGTTTTTGCAAGCCGGAAGACATCGTAGCCGCTATTGTAATGCCGGAGATCGACAGCATGACGACTGTGCGTTTGGCACACCCGCGATACATCACGATCGACATCCCGGCCCAACCCGGCCGGGAAACACAGCAGGCGCCGGCACGCCGGCGGCCATTACCGGAGGAATGCTAGTCATGGGCCCCACGTACTACGACACGTTTATCGAAGTCGCCGAGGATTGCTCGGCGCCGAAGGCCGAGGTGCCACTGGCGAAGGGCGACAAGAAGACCCGGGCTGTGGTGGAGTACGAACTGATCGCCAAAGCCCCGTACCGGCATACGGGTGAAGACATCGCCTTCCTCGCCCATGCGCTCTATAACGACATCCCCAAGGCGCGCTGGGCCGAGGAACGCGCGAAGTTCTTCGAAAAGGGGCAACCGTGTCTGCGCGCGTCGGCGCTGGGCAAACGCTACGGCTGGGGCACGCATCATGACGCCCAGGGCAAAGTTGCGCTGGTGGCCATCGAGTCGAAAGACTATCGGCGGCTTGCGGCCGACCCAAGCTTGAAGCATACGCGAGCCATGCGCACCAAGCGGGCCGGGTAGATGCGGGATCGTCGCCCGACTAAGTGCGAGCCGGTTGGGCCAGCAGCTGCACCACGGGGCGCAGGTCGAGCCACCACTGTTGCCTGGGGCGGATGTGGTCCAGGTCCATCAGTTCCGGCACATCGGCCAGCTCGGTCAGCTTGATGCGGCCGCCCAGGATCCCGATCAGGGCGCTCGAGGCTGTGCCCTGGTCGGCCTCCTCGGTCAGAAAATCGACGCAGCGGGCGGCCAGACGAGTGGCCTGGATGCGATCAAACGGCGAGGGATCGCCGCCCTGCTGCATGTGGCCCAGGATCGCCTGCCGCACCTCAAACAGGTTTTGGCTTTCCTGCTCGAACAGGGCGCACATGAAGGCGGTCGAGTACAACGGGTTGGCGCGCTCGTTGCGGATCAACAGGCTGAGGCGCCGTCCGGTTTCGAACCCGGCTGTCATGTGGTTGAGATCGTCCTGCAGGGCGCGCAGGTTGACGCCCTCCTCATGCAGGTATACGCGCTCGGCGCCGGTAGCCAGGCCGCTCATCAGGCCGAGGTAGCCGCAGTACCCGCCCATGACCTCGACCACGAAACAACGCCGGGCCGCCACGGCCGAGTTCTTGATCTTGTCGACCACCTCGACGATGGTGTTGAGGGCGGTGTCGGCGCCGATGCAAAGCTCCGAGCCGGGCAGGTTGTTGCTGATCGAGGCGGGCAGGCAGATGACCGGGATATCAAACGCCGGGAACTCCCGTCGCCGACTTTGGAGCTCCATGGCCGCGGCGTAGGCGGACCAGCCGCCGATCAAAAGCAGACCTTCTATCCGGTGCGTTTCGAGTGTTTCGGCGATCGCTGCGAAGTCGGATCCGGCAGGCACGCGGCGACTGGTTCCCAGGTTGGAGCCGCCGACCGAGCCCCAGCCGTGCACGTCCATCCAGCCGAACTCGCGCACCTGGCCGGTGACCAGGCCGTCGAAGCCGTTGCTGACGGCCAGGGGGATGTGGCCCCGGTCGATTGCCAGGCGCACCGCAGCCCGCACAGCGGTATTCATCCCCGGCGTCGGCCCGCCGGTTGTCAGGACGCCGAAGCGCAGCCGACGCTGACCGGGCTTTGGGGCCTTGGGCACCGTCTGGATCAACGTCTGCAGGGTGCGGTAGGCCTCCTTGAAACTTCCGCCGCGGAGCTCCATAGCGCGTTCGTAGTCGTGCGCGGTAATCGCGGTCGCGACGGCGCGGGTCTGCTCAACGCACTCCATCAAGGGCAAATGCGTGATGCGGTTGTAGCGCAATCCGATCACCTGGGGCTCGTCCGCGGGTGTGCTGGCGAGCAGGTGCTCGACGGCTGCGTGGCCCAGGAGCGTGCTCATCCAACGGTCGAAGGCGCTAGGGGCGCCGCCGCGCTGGATGTGGCCCAGGATCGAGATCCGCACATCCTCTTTCAAGTGCGACTCGAGCACCTGGCGGACGCGCTCGCTGGTGATCGGGTTGCCGTTGCGATCGCGCGCGCCCTCAGCCACGATCACGGTGCTATGGCGACGCCCGGCGGTGCGGCCGGCCGCCAGCACGTCGCACATGGCGGCTTCCCAGTCGTCGGCGTCGGGAGGGTTCTCGGGTAGGAACACCCAGTGGGCGGTGCCGGCGAGAGCGGCCATCAATGCCAGGTAGCCGCAGTGACGGCCCATGACCTCGATCACGAACGTGCGCTGATGGCTGGCGGCCGTGCTGCCGATCTGGTCGAGGGCGGTCGTGATGCGATGCAGGGCCGTGTCGGCCCCGATTGTCATGTCGGTGCCGTGGAAGTCATTGTCGATCGAACCGACCAGGCCGACAATCGCCAGCTGCGGGTGCAGGGCGGCGGTCTCGGCCGTGATGGCGCCTTGAGCCGCCAGCTCGGCCACCAGGCTGGGCCACTCCTGGCGGAACAGGTTGGCGCCGGTCAGGCTGCCATCGCCGCCGATGACCACCAACCGGTCGATCCCGCGTTCGAGCAGGTGTCGCGCGGCCTGCAACCGGCCCGGTCGTTCGCGAAAGGCGGCGCAACGGGCGGTGCCGATCACCGTCCCACCTTGTTGCATGATCCCACCGACGGAGTCCCAGGCCATGTCGCGCAGCCGTTCGCCGCCGTCGACCATGCCCTGATAGCCTTCGTAGATCGCAAAGACACCGACGCCATGGCTGAGCGCCGTGCGCACCACGGCCCGCAGGGCTGCGTTCATCCCCGGTGCATCGCCGCCGCTGGTCAGGACACCGATCGCGCCCTCGTTTGTTTGGTCCATCATTGCCCCCCATCCAACCTGTCACGCGCGTGGCCGTGACCCTCAGGGCCACGTTGTCTGGCAGTGTACCTGCCCGGCGAGCAGTCAACAGCCCGAAAACGGGGTATCCGTCGCCGGCGAAATGGGCCGTCACATCCCCTTGATCAGGCCGCCGGGCTGGCACGTCCGGCAAAAGCTCGTGATGCGCTGATTGGCCGAGATCTCGGAGATGACGTTACCGCAACGCGGACAGGCCTGGCCGGCCCGCAGATGCACCTTCATGAAGTCACGCGGCTTGAGGTGGATGGCGTCGCCCATCTCGGCCCGCACCAGGTCGCGGGCTTCCAGCAGGGTGGCGCGCATGGCCGCGTGCAACCGCGCGATCTCGTCGGCGCCGAGGGTCGTGCGTTTGCGGTAGGGATGCACCTGCGCAGCCCACAGGATCTCGTCGGCGTAAGCGTTGCCGATCCCGGCCACGAAGGCGCTGCGGATCAGGATGCCCTTGATCTCGCCCCGAAACGGCCGCAGCCGCTGCTTGAATTCCTCGAGCGAGATCGCGAGCGCCTCCGGGCCCATCTCGGCGTAGTCGGGCACGCGGGCCGGGTCGCCGGTGGCATAGATCTGGCCCATCGTTTTGGGATCGAAGTAGCGCAGCTCGAGCGTGCCCTCGGCGCCGCCGGGCGCCGCCAGGGTCAGCACCAGACACGTGTCCTTGCGACGCTTTTCGCCGGGCTGCGCCAGTTGCAGACGGCCGCTCAGTTTGGGGTTGATCACTAACAGGTAGTCGGGCTCGGAGCGCAAACCGAACACCAGGAACTTGCCGCGCCGTCGGACCGACTCGAGTCGCAGCCCGACCGCCGCCGTGGTCAGCGGGCCGGTGTTCGCGGCGGCCAGGTCCCGCACGACGATCGCGCCGCCCGGTTGCACGATCTCGACGCCGGCCACGGTCCAGCCGATCGCGCGCCGTTCGAGCACTTCGCAGACGATATCGAGTTCGGGAAGTTCGGGCATGTCTAGATTGTGGATTGTTGATTGTTGATTGCGTGTCAATCAGCAATCAACAATCAGCAATTCAGTGTGTGAACCGCACGACCGTGACCCCATCCCCGCCTTCCTCCTCGGTGCCGGAGGCCTGGCTGCGGATCTGGGGGTTGGAGCGGAGCATCTCACGCACGGCCTGGCGCAGCTTGCCGGTGCCCTTGCCATGGATGATGCGCGCGAAGGGCAATTCGGCCAGGTAGGCCTCGTCGATGTAAGCCTCGAGCTCGGGCAAGGCCTCCTCGACCGTTTTGCCGCGGATGTCGATCTCCATCGAGACGACGGGGGCGGCCCGCTGACTGCGGCCAGAGGACCGGGGTTCCGGTTCGACCTCGCCGGCCTGTGCGCCGCCCTCGGCGGTCTCCGCGCGCAGCTCGATCTCCTCCAGCTTGGCGCGGACGCGCAACCGACCGACCTTGACCTCAGCCTCGCTGGCGCTCAGGGCCGTAACCGTGCCGATCGTGTTGAGGCTGCGCAGCTTGACGGTGTCGCCCAGCTTGACGGCCCGCGTCTTGCCGGACGGCGTGCGCGGCGGGGCGAGTGGGGCAGGCGGCACGCTGACGGGCTCGGCCGCGCGTTCGGCCGCATCGATGACGTGCTCGACCTCCCGGGTCGCTTGCTCGGCGGCTGACGCCGACTCGGCCTTCTCGAGGCGCCGGCGCAGGCGCTCGGCCTCCTCGCGGATCTCGGCCAACTCGCGCCGGGCGTCGGCCCGGGCCTGATCCAGAATCTTGCGGCGCTCGACCTCGATCTTCTCGAGCCGCTTCTCGAGCGCGGCTTCGCGCTCTTCGGCGGCTTCGCGCAGCCCTTCGAGCCGTTCGCGCTCGCGGGCGACGACCTCGCGCTGTTGGAAGAGCTCCTCGAGCAAAGCCTCCGCGTGCAGGTCGGCCTGGCCGACCATCGTGCGCGCGTCCGCGATGATCGTCGGGTTCAGGCCCAGCCGACCGGCGATCGCGAACGCGTTCGAGCGGCCGGGCAGGCCGATCGTCAGGTGATAGGTCGGGGCCAGCGTCTGCGGGTCGAACTCGACCGACGCGTTCTTGACGCCCGGCCGGCTGTTGGCGTAGCCCTTCAACTCGGGGTAGTGGGTGGCGATCATGGCCGCCGCGCCGAGGTCGAGCAGGTAGGACAGGATCGCGCGCGCCAGGGCCGAGCCCTCGCCCGGATCGGTGCCCGAGCCGAGCTCGTCAAAGATCACCAGCGCGCTCTCGTCCACGCCCTGCAGGATGCGCGTGATGTTGGTGATGTGGGCCGAGAAGGTCGAGAGCGATTGCTCGATCGACTGCTCGTCGCCGATGTCGGCGAAGACGTTTCTGAAGATCGTCAACTCGCTGCCCGAGGCGGCCGGGAGGTGCAGGCCGCACTGCGCCATCAGCACCAGCAGGCCGACGGTCTTGAGCGACACGGTCTTGCCGCCGGTGTTCGGGCCCGTGATCACCAGTGCCCGGGTTTGCTCGCCGAAGTCGACGTCGATGGCGACCACGGTCGCGGGGTCGAGCAGCGGATGGCGGGCGCGCAGCAGCCGGAGGGTCGGATAAGCGTCCAGACCGCTCCTGGGGGCGTGAAGGATCGGGGCGTGGGCGCGGGTGGCGTCCGCGTACTTCGCGCGCGCGAAGGCCAGGTCCAGCTCCGCCAGCGCATCGACCGTGGCGATGATGGCGTCGGACTGTTCACCGACGATGGCTGAGAGCTCGGCCAGGATGCGCCGGATCTCCTCGGCCTCGGACAGCCGCAGCTCGCGCAGCTCGTTGTTGAGTTCGACCGTCGCCAGCGGCTCGACGAAGTATGTAGCGCCTGACGCCGACTGATCGTGCACGACGCCGCGCAGCCGGCCCTTGAAGTCGGCCTTGACCGGCACGACGTAGCGGCCGTCGCGCTGGGTGATGATCGCCTCTTGCAGATAAGTCGATAGGCGCGGATCGTTGACCAACCGGTCGAGCCGGGATAGCAGGCGGTCGTGCGCGACCTTGATCTGGCGGCGCAGGTCGCCGAGTTTGGGCGAGGCCGAGTCGAGCACTTCGCCGCGCTCGTCGATCGTGCGGCTGATCTGCTCGATCAGGCCCGGGATCTCGAACAGGCGCAGGCTGATGGCCGTCAGGCGCGGGAAGACGGTCTCCTGGCGCGCCAGGTTGCGTTTGAGCGTCCGGGCCGCGATCAGCGTGTTCTTGAGGTCGAGCAAGGTGGTCGGGTCGAGCGTACCCCGGCGCGCCGCCAGTCCGGCGGCGGCGCGCACATCGCGCGACCCGCCGAGGGTGACGTCGGTTTTGACATTGAGCAGCTTGCGCGCTTCGGTAGTCGTCTCCTGCCAGAGCCGCGCGGTCTCGACGTCGTCGGTCGGGCGCAGGGCCCGGCACAGGTCGATGCCGGCCGAGAACGATGCAAAGACGCTCAGGCGCTCGAGGACTTTCGGGAGCTCGAGCAGAGCGAGTGATTTGGTATCCATGGCAGAAGGGATTCTACAACACGAGGCGACGGGTACGAGGGAGGAGAGAGGAGGGAGGAGGGAGGGGTGAAGGGCGAGGAGCGCAGGGCGAAGCGTTCAGGGTGACAGGCGCTTCTGGAGGAAGAAGCGTTGATGCCCTTCCGGGAGATCGTCGAGCGTGCCGAAGAGCGTGTAACCGAGCCGCTGATAGAAGGGCAGGGCCTGGAAGCTGAGCGTGTCGAGATGCACGTGGCGGCAGCCGCGGCGGCGGGCTTCGGCTTCGGCTTCGGCCAGCAGACGCGAGCCATGGCCTGCGCCGCGCAAGGCCTCGTCGACCCACAGGATGCTGACATGCAGCCAACCCCAGTATGTCTCGCCCAGCGCACCGCCACGGATCGTTCCGGATTCGTCGCGCAGATACACGTTGAGCGGGCGGTAGTCATCGGCCGGCGCGAACCGGTTGTTGAACTGCTCCAGCCCACGCTGAACGACGCGCTCGGCCTCGGGGTTCGCGTGGTCTTCAACCGTGAGGCGATAGTCTGAGGATGGGGTCATCATAAAAGGCTTGCACCGATCAACAAGCATCAATCAGCAATCTCACAGCGGTATCCAGCGCTGTCGGAACGCTTCCCAGCGTCGCCGGGCGCCGGTGCGCCAGACGAGCCCGCGCATTCGTTGCCAGGCGGCCTGGGCCACACCGCCGCTGGCCTGCTCGGGCCGGCGACTGTACTGCTGGGTCATGTATTGGGACGCAATCAGACGGGCTTCGTCCTGGACGTCAGGCAGCCGCACACCCACCGCCGCTGCTCGCTCGCGGGGCGTGGCGTTGGCCGGCACAGGCGCTTCCAGCCAGCGACCGGCGCGCTCGAGCTCGAGATAGGCCTGTGCGATCGGTCCGGGCACCGCCTGGCCCAGCAGACGCATCACCTGGCGGCCTGGGACGCCGAGCCCGTCCAGGCCGATCAGGCCGAGCCGGAAGAGCGCGAACACCCCGAGCAGGGCCAGGGCAACGATGATCACCAGGGCGATCCCAAGCACCTGACCGGCCTGAGCGATCACGGCTACGACGTTGATCGCCTGACGATCCGCTGCCGCGGTCGTCGGCTCCTCGAGCTCATCGGTCAGCGGTGAAAAGGGCGGAGTCGGGATCGGCGAGACCGAAGCGCCGATCGGTGGCTCGGTCTCGCGCTCCGGGCGGTTCAACTCCGGTTCGGATGCGGTCGGCTCGAACTCGATCCAGCCGAATTCCGGGAAGTACACCTCCGGCCAGGCGTGCGCATTGCGCTCAATGACGCGATACTCGCCGGTCTTGGGGTCGATCCGCCCCTGGGTGAATCCAACCGACATCCGCGCCGGGATGCCGAGCGAGCGGAGCAGCACCACCTCGGCCGTCGCGTAGTAGTTGCAGTAGCCCCGCTGGCTTTCGAACAGGAAGTGGTCGACCGGCTCGGAACCCTCGGGGGGCGGGTCGATGCCCAGGTCATAGGTGATGTTCTTGCGCAGCCAGCTGGTGATCGCCTGCGTCTGGTCATAGACGTTGATGGCGCCGGCCTCGGCCACGATCTGCCGGGCAAGATCGCGGGTGCGGGTGGTTACGGTGGCGGGCAGCTGCAGATAAGTTGCGCTGATCCAGGATGGATACTCGCGGCTGGCGGAGCGGAGGCTGGGGGCATCGGCGATCGAAACCGACGACACCACCCGGTAGGTGCGGTCTTCACCCTGCAGCATGGTCAACGCACGCACCGACACCGGGTCGACCTGCCCGGCCGGCGTCAGGCCGACCTGCCACGACGTGTCGCGATCGACCGCCTGCGGCTGGGGTAGCACGAATAACTTGCTGGTCGATTCAGTCGTGGTCGTGATGACCACGGCCATGTCGCGACGCAACCGGTAGGCCGGCAAGGGCAGCGTCCCGGCCCGGGTGTCGTCGATGTCGCGAAACTCGAGCTGGTCGCTGAGCGTCCAGCTCCCACTATACGTTTGGTACGTGATGGATCGCCAATACAAACGCGCGACCGGCGCCAGTGTGGCTTCGTCGTTTTCGGCCTGGGCGTCGACCGGCACGACCTGGGCGACGAACATCTCGCGGTCGGTGAGGCCGGTCGAGCGCCCAAGCGACAGCGAGTCGCCGTAGAAGTCGTCGGCCCGATAGCCCGGATTGCGGACGGCGTTGAATAGGCGCTCGAAGTTCTCGCGCACGGTCGAGAACGAGCCATTGACGCTGTTCCAGGCGGCCACGGCCTGCGGGGCCGGGATGGTCGGGGTCAGCCACTGCAGCGCCCACGCCACGCCGACGATCACCAGCGCCGTCGTCAATCCGGCGCGCAGGAACTCCGGGCGGGCTTCGGCCGGGACCTGCAGTCGGCGTTCGCGCCAGCCGCGCTCGTGCCCCACCAGGGCCAGCCGCGCCAGGATCAGCAGGGAGAGCACGAGGTAAGCGGCCAGGTGCAGATCCAGCGATCCGGCGACGTAGAAATACGCGTTGACCAGCAGGGCCGCGCCGGCCGGCAGGATCGCGAGCCAGGCCGACCGTTGGCGGAAGATCGACCAGGCCCCGAGTACGGCCAGCGACCAGAAGATCAGGCCAAGGAAGAACGTGAAAGGCAGGATATCGCGCGACGTCCCGCCGTTGAGGGCGTAATAGATGAAGTTGTTGAGCCGGATGACGAGGACGAGCATCCGGTACTGATAGGGCCCGCCGAAGGTCGAGATGATCAGCTGCCCGACTGTGAAAGCGCCGTAGATCAACGCGAAGACGGCCGCCAGCGCCCCGTGAAAGCGGCTCTTGGCCAGCGCCAGGCCGGCCAGGACGCCGATCACGGCTGCTACGGGTGTGATCCACAACTCGAAGGTCCAGCCGGCGGCCTGGATGCTCATCGCTGCAATCGCCTGCAGCGCCGCCAGAAGCCACACGGTCGTCCAGCCCTCTTCGAGACGGAGACGGCTCATGTCGGAATTCTAACCCGGTTCGTGTGAGACGCGCCTGTGGAGCAGGGAGCGGGGGCGAAGAGCCAGTGCTACCCCACCTTGGCGCGGAAGCGTTTGCCATACGCCCCCGCCGCATGTCTGCCCGAGTTGTCAGCGGCCCTTTTTGCCGTGGATCTCCGGGTTTTGCGGATACGTACAACGGGAGCCCTGCCGGCTACGGTCCCGCGACTTTCCGCGCAATCCGCGGCCAGAATATGGGCCTGACAACGCGTCCGTGCGCACCCCACTCAAGCGCCAAGCGCTCCACGCCGCATGTGCTATCATCCCCCAAGCACCATGACCCTGGAACGAACCCCAGCCGACCGCGCCCGGCAGCGCACATACAGTGTGTTGACGGGCATAATCCTTTTCACGTTGCCGTTTTATTGCCTCGGCTTCGTAGCTCTGTCGGTCGCGCCTGACCCCAATCAGCCGCGCACGCCGACGCTTTCGCCGATCGAGGCAACTTTGACGGCCCTGGCGACGCTGGTGCCCTCGGTAACAGTAGGCGTTCCAACGCCGATCGTGGTCGGCACGCCGGGTACCATCACGGCTACGCTACCCGCAACACCGACGCAGTTTGTGCCTCCCACCCGCACGACGACGTTGACACCGACCGGCTCGGCCACGCCCACGGCCTCGATGACACCCACTATCACGCCGACAGTCCTTGTGACGTTGACGCCGACCGCCTCGCCGACAGCGACCCTGGCGCCGGCAACGTTGACGGCTACGGCGACGCTGCCCCTCCCGACGCCGACTGCCACCGCGACCACGGTGCCAGCGACGGCGACGCCGACGGCGACGACGGCCGCCGCCACTGCGACGCCGACGGCAACCGAGACCTCGACCACGACTCCCTGAAGCGGCTCACACGAAAGTCACGCATGGACCTGATTGCGCATCTCAAAACCCTGTGCGCCACGCCCGGGCTGAGCGGGCACGAGCGTCCCATCCGCGAGGTGATCGCGTCGGCCTGGGCGGACCTGGCCGACGAGGTCCAGGTCGGCGCGCTCGGCTCCTTGACGGCGCTCAAGCGCGGACGCGGGCGCAAGCTCCGGCCACGGGTGATGATCGCTGCCCACATGGACAACATCGGCCTGATGGTCGCGTCGGTGCAGGGCGAATTCCTGCGCGTCTCGCCGATCGGCGGGATCGATGCGCGCGTGATGCCGGGCCAGCCGGTGACGGTGCACGGGCGGCGCGACCTGCCTGGCCTGGTCGTCGCCCCATCCGACTTTCTGCTGCCGGCCGGCCTGCGCGGCGGCGTGGTGACGGTCGATGAGCTGTTGATCGATCTCGGCCTGAGTGCCGCCGAAGTGGCCCGCCAGGTCCGGGTCGGCGACGTCGTGTCCTTCGCGCAGGGCCAGGCTTCGCTCAACGGCGGGTTGTTGGCGTCGCCCGCCATCGACAACCGCGCCTCGGTAGCCGCTGTGACGGTCTGCCTCGAGGCGCTGGCCGGCCGGGCTCACGACTGGGACGTGCTCGCTGTAGCGACCACCCAAGAGGAGGTCGGGCTGCACGGCGCTTTGACCTCGGCCTATGCGCTGGCGCCGCAGCTTGCGATCGCCATCGACGTGACGTTCGGCAGCGGCCCGGCGGTGCGTGACTTCGCAGATCGCTGTTACGAGCTTGGCAAGGGCCCGACCATCGCGTTTGGCCCGAACCTGCACCCGGTGGTGTACAAGCATCTGGTCGACTGCGCCGAGCGCGGCGGGTTCTCGTATCAGTCAGAGCCGGTGGCGGCGCATTCGGGCACCGATGCGCGTGCGATCCAGATCGCACGCGAGGGTGTGCCCTGCGGCTTGTTGGGCGTGCCGTTGCGCAACATGCACACACCGGTCGAGGTGGTTCATCCGCAAGACGTATACACCGCCGGCCGATTGATGGCCGACTACATCGCCGGCCTGGGCCCCGATTATCTGGCCCGCCTCGCCCGGGAGTTGGATTAACTGATGGCCGCCTCAACCCGCCGGCGCGCAAACCCGGCGCTCCCCACTTTGGATCTCGTGCAGAAGCTCTCTGAGACCGTCGCGGTGTCGGGTGATGAAGGCCCGATCCGGCGCCTGGTGATCGAGGCGATCACGCCGCACGTCGATAGCGTCACGGTCGACGCGCTCGGCTCGGTCCTGGCCGTCAAGGCGGCGAGCGCGCGCTCGTCGGGCCGGGCCGGCCGCGGTCGCGGCGAGCGCGTCATGCTGGCCGCGCATATGGACGAGATCGGCTTCATGATCACGGGTGTCGATTCCGAAGGCGCGCTGCGCTTCGACGTGGTTGGTGGCGTGGATGACCGACAGTGGATCGGCAAGCCGGTCTGGATCGGGCCCGAGCGCGTGCCTGGTGTGATCAGCGCGGCCCCGATGCACCTGCTCAACAGTGAGCGCCGCCTGACCGTCGTGCGCCCAGCCACGTTGCGGATCGACATCGGTGCCGCATCCGAGAAGCAGGCCCGCACCTGGGTCACGGTCGGTCAACGCGGCACGTTTGCCAGTTCGTTCAGCCTGATCGGCTCGGCCCGTCGCCCGACGACGCTCCGCGGCAAGGCCCTCGACGATCGGCTCGGTGTGGCCACCCTGATCGAATTGTTGCAGGGCGAGCGGTATGCTTGCGACCTGTGCGCGGCGTTCACGGTGCAAGAAGAAATCGGGCTGCGCGGCGCAAAGGTCGCGGCCTATGCCTTTGATCCGGCAGTCGGCTTTGCGCTGGATTGCACGCCCGCCAGCGACCTGCCGCCCAGCGCGGTCGAAGGCGAGAACACGCGCTACAACACCCGGCTTGGCGCCGGTCCGGCGCTGTATGTGGCCGATAACTACACGGTCGGCGATCGTCGCCTGTTGAGCTATCTCGAGCATACGGCCGAAGCGCACGGGATCAACGTCCAGCGCCGACAACCGGGCGGCGGCGGCACGGATGCGGGTGCGATCCACCGCAGCCGCGGCGGCATCCCGAGCCTGTCGATCAGTGTGCCCGGGCGGTATCTGCACGGGCCGCTGGCCATGGCCAGGGTGGCCGACTGGCGTGGTTCGGTCGACCTGATGCGCGCCGCCCTGACCGAGTGGCCGGGTCTGCGCGCGATGCGCGCGGCGTAGGGCGGCCATGACGGGCGATCTTCAGGCCTTGCGCAAGGAGTATCACGTCGGAGGCCTCGCTGAGACGCGGGCCGGCGCCGATCCGTTGGCTTTTTTCGCCCGCTGGTTGGCGGAGGCGGTCGCGGCCGGGATCGTCGAGGCCAACGCGATGACGCTGGCGACGGCGACCCCCGACGGGCTGCCCGCGGCGCGCATGGTTCTGCTCAAGGAGCTCGACTCGCGCGGCTTCACGTTCTACACCAACTACGCCAGCCCTAAGTCGGCGGCGCTCGGGACCAACCCGCGCGCAGCCCTGGTCTGGTATTGGGCCGCGCTCGAGCGTCAGGTGCGCGTCGTCGGACGGGTGGAGCGGGTCACGGCCGCCGAGTCCGACGCCTATTTCGCGTTACGACCGCGTGAGGCTCAGCTTGGGGCCTGGGCATCGCCGCAGAGTCAGCCGTTGGCATCCCGGGCGGAACTGGAAGCGCGGTTCGCTGACACTGAGCGCGTCTTCGCGGACCGCGCGATCGAGCGTCCGGAGGGGTGGGGCGGCTGGCGCGTGGTGCCTGATGAGATCGAATTCTGGCAGGGTCGGCCGGGCCGCTTGCACGACCGCCTGCTGTTTCGGCGCGCAGACGCAGTGTGGACTCGAACCCGTCTGGCGCCATAAACGACCTGTGTGAGCGACGGCAGCGCCGTCGGTCTCCCGGTAGGGTGAGTGAGGCTACGATGAAGCAGTTGATCCAAAAGCTGACCGAGGTGTACGGGCCGTCGGGCCATGAGGACGCGGTGCGCGATCTGGTGCGGGCCGAGATCCAGGGGCTGGCTGACTCGGTCACGATTGACCCGCTCGGCAACCTGATCGCGATCCGCAAGGGCAAGGGCCGGGGCGGGCGCAAAGTCGCGCTGGCCGCGCACCTGGACGAGATCGGCCTGATCGTCAGTCACATCGACGCGCGCGGCTTCGTGCGGGTGACGAATGTCGGCGGTGTGCGCCCGCTGTATGCGGCCGGGGGCCGGGTCCGCTTCACCAACGGCGCGATCGGCGCGATCGGTGTCGAGACACGCCGTGAGCGGCCCGATCACATCCCCACCCTGAACGACCTCTACGTCGATTTTGGCGTCGCGCGCGCGGCCGACGTGCCGGTGCGGGTAGGTGATGTTGGCGCGTTCATGGGCGCTTTCACGGTACTACCCGGCGGCCGGGTGATGTCGAAGAGCCTTGACGACCGCGCGGGTGTCGCGGTGTTGATCGAGGCGCTTCGGCGGCTGAAGACCTCGCCGCACGAGGTGGCCTTCATGTTCACGGTTCAGGAAGAGCTCGGACTGCGCGGCGCCGGTCCGGCCGCCTTCACCTTCGAGCCCGAGATCGTGCTGGCCGTGGATGTCACAGCTACCGGCGACACGCCCAACGGTGCCCGCATGGCGGTGGCGCTCGGGGCCGGGGCCGCGATCAAGGCCAAGGACACGGGCCTTCTGGTCGATCCGCGGCTGCGCGATCTGCTCGTCAAGCGCGCGACCGAAGCCCGCCTGCCGTACCAGCTCGAGGTGCTCGAGGGCGGCCGGACTGATGCCGCCGAGATGCAGCTCGCGCGCGGCGGCGCAGTGGCCGGGTGCATCTCGATCCCGTGTCGCTACGTGCATGCGCCGTCCGAGGTCGTCGACCTGGGCGACGTCGAAGCCGCCGTCGGACTGCTGGTCGCCACGCTGTCGAAACCGATCGAGCTATAGGAATTGTTGATTGTGGTTTGGCCCACAATCAACAATCAGAAATCGAAAAGGGCCTCATGGACTATCGCCCGCTGGGTAACACCGGCCTCAAGGTCTCTGAGATCTGTCTGGGTACGATGCAGTTTCGCTGGACGACCGACGAGGCCACCAGCGGGCAGGTGCTGGATGCTTTCGTGGCGGCCGGCGGCACCTTCATCGACACCGCCGACATCTACTCGTCCTGGGCGCCCGGCTTGAAGGGCGGCGAGGCCGAGACCGTGATCGGCGATTGGATGCGCGCCCGCGGCAACCGGCGTGAACTGGTCATCGCCACCAAGGTGCGCGGGCGGATGTGGCCCGGGCCGAACGGCGAGGGCTTGAGCCGCGCGCATATCGTCCAGGCCTGCGAGGACTCGCTCCGCCGACTGCAGATCGATGCGATCGACCTGTACCAAACCCATTGGCCCGACGACGATACCCCGATCGAAGAGACCCTGCGCGCGCTCGATGACCTGATCCGGGCCGGCAAGGTGCGCTATATCGGCTGCTCGAACATCAAGGGCTGGCAACTGGTCGAAGCGCTCCTGACGGCGCGCGCCGCCGGCCTGGCGGCCTACGTGACCGTACAACCGCACTGGTCGCTCGCGCATCGATCCGAGTTCGAGGGCGATGCTTATGCCGTGGTGCGCAAGTACGGCCTCGGCGTGGTCCCGTACAGCCCGCTGGCGGTCGGCTTCCTGACCGGCAAGTACCGCCGCGGTGAAGCGCTTCCCGACAGTCGCCGAGTCAACAGCGTCAAGCGCTACCTCAACGAGCGCGGTTACGCCCTGATCGATCAACTCGAGGCGTTAGGCCGCGCACGCGGTAAGTCGATCAGCCAGATGGCGCTCGGGTGGTTGCTGTCGATGCCGAACACCACGGCGCCGATCATCGGTGCCAACACGCCGGCCCAACTGGCCGAGAGCCTGGGCGCCGTCGGGCTGCGGCTGAGCGGCGAGGAGATGGCGGCCCTCGATTCGGTCAGCCGGGCGCCGGCCGAGGCCGAGGACTGAGAACCTGCCCATGCCGGTCGATTTCGAGGTTGCTCTGGCGGCCGTGCAGGCGGATCCGCGCTACCGGACCAACATCCGCTTCGGCCAGCCGCGCTCGGGTCATCCGGAGGGCAGCATCGCGGCCCATATCCTCACACTCGAGGCCAACCTCGAGCAGATCCGGTCACGGATCGATCCGGCTGTCGAAGCCCGCTTGCGATTTGCCATCCACGTCCACGACACGTTCAAACCCGAGGCCACGGCCAGCAAGGGTGTGCGCGACCACGGAGAACTGGCGCGCGATTTCGCAGCCGAGTTCGTGGATGACCCCGACCTGCTGAATCTGCTCGAGTTGCACGACGAGCCGTATCGCCTGTGGAGGGATTGGGTGCACACCGGTAGTCTCGACGTCGAGCGCCTGAGCCGACTGGCGGACCGGATCGTCGATTGGGATCAGTACCTGGCGTTCGTCATCCTCGACAGCTGGACGGCCGGCAAGGACCTCGAGAAGCTGCGCTGGTTCATCCGGTCCGCTCTGGCCATTCGACCGAGCGCCATCAACGTCGACTGGCTGCCGGCTTACATTTTCCAGAACCATCTCTTCGAGATCGAGCCCGCCTCCCTGACCGGTTTCTTCGAAGGCTGGCCGAGCCCGCCGTCGTCTGAGGCGCATCTGCGGATCCTGACCGGGTCTGATCGGGTCTGGCTGGCGCGCGTCCCGGAGACCGGGCGGGTCGCGGGTTTCATCACGGCCCTGACCGACGGCGTGCTCTCGGCTTACATCCCGTTGCTCGAGGTGTTGCCCGAGCATCGCGGTCGCGGTCTCGGCGGTTTGCTCACCCGCGTCATGCTGGCGGATCTCTCGGACCTTTATATGGTTGACCTCGTCTGCGATGCTGAGCTGCAGCCCTTCTATACACGGCAGGGCTTCCGCGCCGGGCAGGCCATGTCGGTGCGGCGTTACGATCGAATCCCCTGAACGCTGGCCGCGCGCATTTCGCCGCGGATCCCGCGGCCGAATCCGCTTGTGATACCTTTGCCCATTCCGCGTCTTATTGGGTGAGATGAACCTGGTTCTGCCATTTCGCAGAGAGAAAGCCGCCGAAACGATGGATTGGGAGGCGCTCTACAGCGAGCACGTCGGGCGCGTCTTCAATTTCTTTCGGTATCGGGTCGGGGACTCGGCGACGGCCGAAGACCTGACCGCGACGGCGTTCGAGAAGGCCTGGTCGCGCCGCGGCCAGTTCCGTGGAACCGCCGACGGCTTCGCGGGGTGGCTGTACACGATCGCTCGCAACGTTGCCCACGACTACTTCCGGAAGAGCCCGTCGCTGGTGAGCTTGGAGGCGGTTGGCCAGACCGCCGACCCGCACAGCCTCACGGAGCAGGTCGAGCAGAAGCGCGCGTTTGCGCTGCTGGTGGCCGCCATCCAGCGGCTGCCGGAGCGCGAACGCGATCTGATCGCGCTCAAGTACGGCGCCGACCTGACCAACCGCGAGATCGCGCGACAACTGCGCCTGTCCGAGTCGAATGTCGGCACGATCTTGAGCCGCACCGTCCAACGGTTGCGGCGCGATCTGGAGGTGCACGATGAACGATGACTTTCTCAAGCGTCACCGGCGGCAGCCAGACCCGAGGTTCGTCACTCGGCTCGCCGCTCGTCTGAGCACGCAACCCAAAAGGAACACTCCCATGTTTTCACGTCTGACCCGGGCCGCTTTGCCGGCCCTGCTGGTGGCCGTCCTGGCGGCGGCCGTTACCCTGGTGGTTTCGCCCGAAGCCCGCGCGGCCGTCGAGGCCCTGTTGACCTTCAACGGCGTCACCGTCACTGTGGATGACGACGGCAAGCTGGTGACCAGTGGCAACACCGATGCCATCGTGCATCAAGACGACTACTCGGTCGCGATCCAGAGCGATGACGGCTGCGAGTTAATGGGCGTCGCCATCGCCCCGGAGACCACGAGCGAGTTCATCCAATCGACCTTGCTGAGCGAGCGCTTCGACGATCTCGATCTTCCGAAGGTCCCAGCCGGCTACACGCTGGCACCCCAGACCGAAGTGGTCAGTGATGGCACGCTGGTGCTGACCTGGGCCAACGCCGCCGGCGAGACGATCACGTACAGGCGCAACCCCAATCAGCCGGTCGCGATCGGCATCGGCCCCGAGGACGGCAAACCATGCAACCCCGCGCCCGGCGCACAATCCGAGGTCGGCGCTTTGCCGCCGGTGGGTGACCTGAACGGCGAGGGTCGGCCATTCGTGGGCGGCACGAACGGCTCGAGCGCGGGCGGGGCCAACTCCGTCACGATCTCGGCAGGCGGTGACGGCCAGGCCGCCCACGTTTGGGAAGCCGACGGTTATCTGCACCTGCTCTCCGCCACCGACCCGGCCCTCACCCCGGCCGACCTGGCGGCCATGCAACCGTAGTGGGAGGACAGGCCGAAAACGAAACGCGATGCGGCCCGAGGGCGAAGCCCCGGGCCGCATCGCGTTTCGTTTTCGGCCACCGCCGTTTTCAAGTAGAATCACAAGTTACATGAAGCTCCGACGCTCCGTAGACGACCTCTCGGTTGACGAGCTGCAACGTGTCCTGGCGGAGAAGAAACGCCTGGCCCGCGAAGCTCGCCTTGCGCATTATCGCGAGACGGGCCGCGCGCTGGGCGGGACGCCCGTCGGGCAGTTGCCGCCCGGTTTTGCGCCGGAGCCTGGCCAGGTGGCGCCTCGCAAACCGGTCAGCCTGGCGCGCAGGATCTTCGATCGCCTCCTGTTGGTGATCGAGATCGCGGCGGTCTTTGGGCTGCTCTATGTGTTGTACAGTGGCTCATCGATCCTGCAGCGTCTCAACCAGGAGGCCGATTCGGCTGCGGCTGCCAGCGTGGCCGCCTTGCCCACGATCGTGCCCACCCCGTTGTACTCGGCCGTGGTGCTCCCCTCCGGGCATACACCGCCGACCTCACCGGGCGGGGCGCAGCCCAACGAGGCCGAGATCCCGGCGCACCTGCGGCCGCTGGTGCAAGCGATGCCAGCCCCGGCCGTCCCGACCCAGGGCCCGCGCCAGGCGCAGCGGATCGTGATCCCGGCGATCAACGTCGACGCCCCGATCGTGCAGGGCGATGATTGGGAGCAGCTCAAGAAGGGCGTCGGCCAGCACCTGGGCAGCGGCGATCCGGGTCGAGCCGGCAACCATGTGCTCACGGCCCACAACGACATCTACGGCGAGATCTTTCGCAGCCTGGATATGCTTCAGCCCGGCGACGAGGTGCAGGTTCAGACCGTCAGTGAGATCTTCACGTATGTCATTATGGAGACCCGGGTGGTTGAGCCGACTGAGGTCAGCGTCCTGGCCCCGACCGAGGGCCCGACCATCACCCTGATTTCGTGTTATCCTTACGCGGTTGACACCCATCGAATCGTGGTGACGGGTGTGCTGAAAGGGACAGGTTCATGAGTAAGATCCGCAAGGCGCGCAAACTGCGCTCGCCGAACGTGCCGTTGGACTATGAGCCGGTGGTGGTTGCCCCGGTCGCCGCTGCCCAGACCGAAGCTCGCGTCAGCGAGACCACGGTCGGTCAGTTCGATTACTCGCATACGGTGTCTGATCTACGCCGAATCGGGTTATTGGCCGGCACATTCATCGTCGTCTTGATCGCCTTGACGTTTGTGATCCGCTGAGCGGCGACCGTAACAGGACGCGCGACGGCCCGCCATTTGGCGGGCCGTTTTCTTTTGCATCCCCAACCCTTTTTCGACGGGTGCAGGGCCATCAAGCCGCGAGCGCAGACACCTCGGCAAACAGGACGGTCATCGCCTCAACCGAGCGCGAAAGCGTAGCCGGGTCCTGGCCGACCGTGCCCAGGAGGGCGCTCAGACGGTCGACAAAGCCCACCGGACAGATCGCGAATCTGGCCAGATCGGCGGCCGCGTGCTTATCGTTGATGAAGTAGACGCGATTGAGGGCATAGAGCGACTGGGTCAACAGCATGACGCAACGGGCCAGGGTGCCGGCCGTGTTCAACACGTCACCCCGGGCGGCGTAGCCGCGGGCATGCATCAGCGAGAACTCGGTCATCCAGAGCGCCGACTTCGCCCACCGCAGGTGTAGCCCCTCGGGAAAGGAGGCGACCTGCGCCTTGAGCACCGCGATGTCACCATGTGGGTCCGCCAGAGGAACACAGATCGCGGTCTCGGCCAGATAGGTGATGCTTACGAAGCCGTACGGCGGCTGTTGGAGGAAATCCACATCGATGTGTCCGGTGCTGGCGGTTGCGATCGCGCGGGTCACGTGGCCGCGCTCGCGGTACAGCAGGTCGATCTTGCCGTGCGGGGTCTGGATCCAGGCCCCGCCGTTGACCCAGGCGCCCCATTCGTAGAAGCCGGTCACGGTTGGCGGAGAGACGGCGACACGGGCCGCGAGCTCGCGGACGGCGGCCACGTCGAAAGGCGCCTCCGCGTCATAGTACAGGCCGAGGTCGGTGTCTGAGTCGGGCCGGGCCCGGCCCTGAGCGCGCGAGCCGCCGAGGACGACGGCGCGAACACCCGGCAGGCCGGCCAGCTGGGCGGCGAGTTGAGCGGCGGTGGGGTTGTGAGACAGCATGGGCCAATGATAACGGAGACACCGGGAGTGTCCCGATGTGTCCCGATGTACCCCGATGTCGG
>JAEURK010000445.1 GCA_016789175.1 Anaerolineales bacterium | reverse complement strand
GGAGGGCACGCTTTCACACGGTGTGCGCACCGCAGGTCTACGTCGATCCAAATACATCGGCCTGGCCAAAACCCATCTTCAACACCTGCTCACTGCAGCGGCGATCAACGTGCAGCGCGTGGCGGATTGGTTGGCGGGTCTACCCCTCGCCCAATCGCGCCGATCGTCCTTCACGGCTTTGATGACGGCCTGAAACGGCCGATTCGGAATTCGCCAGCAGCATCCTTTCATGTGGCGCACTCCAGCGCCAAGGATGGCGGCATTGGGCCTTGGAGTCAGGTTGTGCCTGCGGTTTCCCAAACGATCCCGTGACCGCTGTCCCTAGTGGACTGGCAGAAACCGACCGGAAAAATGAGCGGTTCCTGGTCGCCGTATGTACAGTATCTGTTGCAATGGCCTCCTCTGACGGCCACGATGTGCAATAGATCAGGTAGCGGCCCCGTCGTCAGGGCGCCTCCAAACGCTCGGCCGGGATCCCGACCAGCGTGATGCCGATCTGCAGAGTGGACAGAAAGCGATCATCGCCTTCCTCTGTCCGTCGTAGCAATCGGGCCTTATGCGTGGAGACCTCGGTGACTTTAGGCATGGCGAAGAAACCGTTGGCCAACACCAGGATGACGATCGTGATGCGTTCAGTGGCAATCTAGGGGAGTGGCCCTGGGAGCACCCTGAACCACCCATCGCTCACGGTGTCGACGCAGGCCCAGGTCCGCCGCCAGTCGGAAAGCGCCGGCGTCACCCGCTGCTCGAAGCAGCCCGCAGCGTGTCGACTGTGCGCGCTGGTTCGAAACGGTGATGCGCGGCAAAATGGTACTCAACGGTTGGCTCGCACTCACACGGATCGACATGGACCGTGGCCTCAGCGAGCGAAGGCAACGCATGGAAGAGCGCGTGGCGCACTTCTTCGGCGATTCGATGACTCTGGACGGTGGGCAGCTGACAATTCACCGTGATGTGGAGCTCGGCCTGTTGTGTATGCCCCAGCCAGCGGACGCGTACATCGTGCACGTCGATCACGCCGGACACACCTTGAGTCACAACCTCGAGACGTTCTATAGTCTCGGGTTCCACGGCGTCCATCAGCCGCCGCCACATTTGACGGGCTGTCCCAGCGACGATCACCAAGATCGTGATGCCGATCACTAAGCCGATGAGCGGGTCCGCGAGCGGAAAACCCAGCCAGACTCCCACAGCGCCCGCCAGGACGCCCAGGGACGTGAAACCGTCCGTGCGGGCGTGCAGGCCGTCGGCGATCAGGGCTGCCGAGCCGATCTGACGGCCGACCCGGATCCGATACCAGGCCACCAGTTCGTTGCCGAGAAAGCCGATGATGGCCGCGGCTGCCACCCAGCCCAGGTTGGTCAAGGGCTGCGGGTTCAGGATCTTCTGGATGGATTCATAGAACACGACCAGGGCGCTGGCAAAGATCATCAGGACGATGAAGGCGCCGGCGAGATCCTCGGCGCGCCCATAGCCGTAGGTATAGCGTCGGTTCCCGGCGCGTCGTGCGAGCGCAAAGGCGAGCCAGAGCGGGACAGCCGTGAACGCGTCCGAGAAGTTGTGGATGGTATCCGCCAGGAGCGCCACGCTGCCGCTGATCGCGACGATGACGATCTGGAACACGGCCGTGACCAGGAGGCCAGCCAGCGACACCTTGAGCGCCCAGATGCCGCGATCCGTGGCCAGGGCCGGGTCGAGGGCCGAGTCGTGATGGTCGTGCGAGTGCGGGGTCAGTTGGTGCGTGAGGGCCGCCCACCACCCGCCCTCATGGGCGTGATCGCGAGGATCATCAGGGTTGCCGTGTCCATGCCCGGAGCCATGGGGATGGTCGTGGCCATGTACATGATCATGCGGGTGATCGTGATCGTGAGCTTCTTCGGCCTTGGTTTGGTCGAGCGGGGTCGGTCGAGGAGTTGGGGTCATCCGGCAAGTTCCTCTGAGTGTCAACGCGATCTTCCAGACCGCGCCGGACATGGTCCTGATGGCAAAGCGCCTCGCGAAAGAGCGTGGCGACGTGCGCGTCGCCCACGGAATAGAACACCTGATTGCCCGCGCGCCGTGCTCGAACCAACCGGATGCGGCGGAGCCGCGAGAGGTGGTGCGAGACAGCCGAAGCGGAGACTCCCGCCAGGTCGGCGATTGCATTAACGCTCATCTCACGTCGCGTCAAAGCGAAGACCAGGAGCGCCCGCGTGGGATCGGCGAGCGCGGCGAAGGTCTCGGCCACAAACGTGGCCTGTTCGGCCGAGAGATCGGTGAGAATGTGCTTTACGGGCATAGCGAGTCTGTATCTGAGTAGTTGTTCAGATACAAAAATTAGGTCCGGCGGCCGGGTGTTGGCCATTGACATTTGGCACCGGTTGGGATGACACCGGGTAGCGGCTTTTTCAGGCGACAGGGGGGCCACGTGCGAGCGGGGTGACCGGGGAACATCTACCGCAGGTCGCCCAGTGCTTCTGCCAGGCTGGGGCGCATGTTCTGCCCGAACAGGGCATCCCTGCGCTCGGGCATTTCCGCCATTTTGTGGCCGATCCACCGGATCAGCCGGGAATGAAAGGGGCGTGGGCGAGGCCTGTGTTCGTCCACGCTCCAGCCAGTAGTGCGCCTTGGGCCGGGGTGGGGATACTGGCCTCAACCGCGCGAGAGATCTCTTTGGCTCGCGCCCCACTCCCCGCGGAAAGCGTCCGAACACGCGATCTGCGATTGCAGGATGAGCGCTTCATCTTGAGATGCGCCAATGAGCGCTGCGCGAAAGAGCGCTTCGCTCAAGGTCGGCCGCTCAAAATTCCAACGGATCGCGAGGTCGATCCTAAGACTGCTTGTTTCGTTCAGCGGGTCTCCCGCACGATCGTGTCGGCCAACCCATCGCTCTGAACCAACTCGGCTATCCGGCCGTCGTCGTGACCAGACCAACGACCCCACCGGCCAACACCAGCCAGGTCGCATTGACCTTGAAGCGCGCCAGGGCTACTCCTGTGACCAGCGCGATCACCACGGTGAGCGGATCCACCAGCGCCGCCCGCCCCAGCTCGAGCGTCCCACCCGCTATGAGGCCGCGCGAAGACACGTTGACTCCAGCGAGCAACGCAGAGGTCCCGGGCGAGTCGCGGAGCCTGGACACGAACGGGTTACTGATCGCGACGAAAATGAAGGACGGCAGGAAGATGCCCAGTGTCGCCAGGAGCGCGCCCGGTACACCGCCCAGGAGATAGCCGATGAATGTGGCGGTGGTGAAGACGGGACCGGGCGTGACCTGACCAATCGAGATGGCGTCGATCAACTGCGCGTCTGTGAGCCAGCCGAGCCGAACTACGAAGTCCGCTCTCAGAAAGGCCAGGAGCACGTAGCCGCTACCGTAGAGCACCGAGCCGATCTTCTGAAAGATCCAGAACAGTTGCGCCAGATTGAACGGCTCGGCGGCGAGAGACCCCAGCGCAAGCCCCAGCGGGCCCATCGCGCTGAGAGGCGTTTTCGCCCAGTGGCGGCGATTGGCGATCACCATCACCACAAGCCCACCGACCACAAGCAACGCGATCTCGTTCTGGCCCAGCAGGTACAGGATCATGGCCGCCGCGCCCACGATCGCCGTGAGCGGCCCTGTCACCGCTTTGCGTCCCAGTTCCCAGAGCGCCTGCGCCACGATCGCGATCACCACCACCGGCTTGATGCCATACAGCAGGCCGTCGGCTTCCGGCGTGGTGCGGCAGGTGGCATAGGCCCAGGCCAGGGTCAGGACGATCAGCATGGCGGGAACGATGAAACTCACGCCCGCTGCGATCAACCCTGGCCAGCCCGCGTGCACATATCCGAGATGGATGGCCATCTCCGTCGAAATCGGACCCGGGATCAGGTGGGTGGCGCCCAGGAGATCCAGGAAATGTTGATCATCGACCCATCGGCGGCGGCGAACCACTTCATCTCGCATCAAAGCGATATGTGCGGCCGGTCCGCCAAAGGCCGTTGCGCCAAGTTTGAGGAACAGGCCGACGCCCTCCCAGAGGCGCGTCCTATGTTTGTCGGGTTCAGCCATCCAGACGCCTCTTCGCGATTGGTTGTGGTCGGTCCCGCCGAGCCTGGTTTGATCGGCTGTTGGGTGAAGGACCAGCCAGGCGCGGTCACCCGCGTCCTCTGGCAAAAGCCCCGGCTGAGTGCAGTCACCGGGGAGCGAATGGAGACTGGTCAAGACGAGCTCGGCGGCCCGCTGCCATACTCGTGTCACCATCCCTTACTGCAGGTCGAGCGTCGTGACCGCGCCCTCCCGGCCAACGCGGCGGGCTGCCGGCAGGCTGAGCCGGCCTGTGCCCAACCGACATCCAAGACGTGTTCGCCTGGGCACAGGCCGATGCGATCCAGCGGTGGTCGCCGTCCCACCGATCCAATCGGCGAGAGGGTTGTCGAGCAAACCCGCCAGCCAGGCCGAAAACGGAATGGAACGGCGGCGACTGGCCAATCGCCAGAACAAGCCAAGCGGAGAAAGTCGGCGAGCAGCCAGAGGCCTCCGACAATCGAAGGACTCAACAGAGTGCGTCCTCCCCCCACCGTGTCGCCTCCCGACTACGCCGTGCCGCGATCCAGAAGAGCGGCAACGCGGCTGCCTGGGCGATGACCGAGAAGATCGCGACTCCGATCAGGGACTGGTCGTAGAGGAAGCCCATCAGCGCGCTGCCCGCAAACCAGAAAATCCCGAAGACGGTGTGGAACAGGCCAAAGGCCGTGGCGCGCCGCTCGGTCGACACAAAGCCCACCAAGGCCGCACGCAGCACCGACTCCTGAGCGCCCATGCCGATGCCCCACAGGATCACGCCGACCACCGCCACGGTGGTGTCACCGAAGAACGCCAGCGGCGCTGCGAACGCCGAGACCGCGAAGGCGCCGATGACAATCACCAGTCCCTTCTGATCGAACCACCGCCCGAGCAGCAACGCCGCCAAAGCGTCTACGGCCATGGCCAGGGCATACAGGGCTGGGATCCATTCCACGCTCAGGCGTCCCATCTTCTCGAAGTGATAGGCGATGAGCGGGTAGTCAGCGAAGCCGGCCGCGATCAGACCGGCCGCCAGCAGGAACCACCAATAGGCCGGGGCATAGCCGCGAGCCGCGATCTTGGGCGTTTTGCTGGCCAGTTCGGCCGGGTGCGGAAAGCGCCAGCGGGCCACGGTCAGGAGGGCCAGCGCCAGGGCCGCCGGGATCAGGAGCAGGGCATACCCGAGGTGATAGGTGTTCAGGCCGATCGAGCCCGACGCCCGGGTCATGAGCACCACGGCAACGAAGGCCGGGCCCAGGACGCCGCCAATCTGATCCAGGGCTTCATGCAGGCCGAAGCTCTTGCCGGCGCCAAGCTGAGAGGAGGCATACGAGAGCATAGCGTCGCGGGCCGGGTTGCGGATGGCCTTGCCGATCCGTTCGGCGAAGATCAGGCCGATCGCCCATTCCCAGCGTCCGACCAGTGCCAATGCCGGCGCGGCCAGCAGGTTCACGAGGTAGCCCGCGAAGGTGATGGCCCAGTAGCGCTGAGTCCGATCCGAGAGATAGCCCGTGAAGAAACGCAGTGCGTAGCCGAGCAGCTCGCCCGCGCCGGCTGCCAGCCCGACCGCCGTGGCGCTGGCGCCCAGGTAGCTCAGGTACGGACCGTTTAGCCCCCGAGCGCCTTCATAGGTCAGGTCGGCAAACAGGCTGACGACGCCGAGCAGGACGACGAAGCTCAGCGCGCGCCCGGCGGAGAGTGGAGCGGATGGCGCTGCAGGGGCTGTTGGGGGTTCGGACAGGGTAGTCATGCGATCGTCACTTTCGGTGGGGCGGCTCGTCGAGTTCGGAGAGCAGCTCGCGGGCCTTGACCCGGGCCTCCGCCAGGGCCGCCTTGCCCCTGCGCGTGGCGGTGTAGTACTTGCGCGTCTTGCCGCCCACCACCTGCTTCACGCTCGCCAGCCATCCCGCCTGCTCGAGGCTATGCAGGATGGGGTAGAGCGTGCCGGGGCTGAGTTCATACCCGTGCCGGGCCAGCTCGCGGATCATGTCCAGGCCGAAGATCGGCTCCTGGGCGGCGTGATGCAAGACGTGCAGGCGGATGAAGCCAAGGAAGAGGTCGCGAGTCAAGGCCATGTTGCCTCTGATATCGAAACGCGTTATCGAAGTTCGATAATAAGGCGTTGCCGGCCGGATGTCAAGGCGAAGGCGATCCGATTGGGGTGCCAAGGGGCCAGCGTTCCGCTCGACGCGGCTGGAACCGGGCGTCTCAGCGCGAGCCGGCGTGGACTTCCAAAAGAGTGCCCGCCAGAGGTCGCGGATCTCGGCCGCATCGCAGGCGCTGGCGGTCATGGCGATCTGTGCCAGATCCGCACCCTGCGCCAACTGCTCAAGGGCAGCGAACAGGCGGAGCCGCTGCCGCCAGGCGTCGAAAGTCAAACCGACCTCCGCGTAGAAGGCCTGCTGTACCGCCGCGTCGCGCAAGTCACGGTGTTGTACCAACGCAGCGGGGGCCTGGTCCGCAAGCGGATCTCGCCGGCAGCGCTCGGCCAGGTGTGTCAGCGGCTCAGTGGTAGGCAGCGGCAGACAGAGCGCTCGGACGGGTGAGAGCGGCAGTAACTCCTGAAGAACCCGGAGGAGATGAGCGCCCGGGCTGTCGGGCAACGGATCCAAGCTCAGGCCAGTGGCTGTGTCCAGCAACTCGCGCACAAGGGGTGTCCCTGACACGGTTCCGGAATCGGTGGGTTGAACGTGGCTGTCCTCGGCCAGGACCAGCCTCCACCCGGGCAACGGTCCGCCCACGTGAAGCCGGTGCCGGATACCTGGCACAATCCAGACCCCGTTGCGCGGCGGCGCGTACCAGAGCTCATCCGCCAGCTCGAGGCGCAGGACGCCACGATCAACGAAAGCGAATTGCGCGCAGGGAGACGAGCCCGAGGGCGTCGGAGTGTCAGGCTCCAGGTGCAGGGCTGCGACACGCGGATATCGGGGCGGGCAAATGGCAGGACTGGCGGATATGGCTCAGCCGGGTGGTGGCAGATGATGACGCGCGGCCAGCGCGGCAGCCTCGATGCGATTGCTCACGCCTAGTTTCTCGAAGACGCCGCTGAGGTGATTGCGCACCGTCTTTTCACTGAGCACCAGGTGCTCGGCGATGTCGGCGTTGGAGCGGCCCTCGGCCACCAGCGCCAGGATCTCGCGTTCGCGCGTTGTGAGAGCCTTCAACGGATCGGCGGTTGGCGTTGAGCGCCCCCGCAGGAGCGCCAGCACACGCCGCGTCACCGCCGGATCGAGCACGGAAGCCCCCTCCCGCACCGCATCAAGCGCCCGACTGATGTCACGCGGATCACCGGCCTTGAGCAGATAGCCCACCGCCCCGGCCTCGACGGCATCGGCGATGACGCCGTCATCGGCATACGAGGTCAGCATGATGACCTGGGTCTCGGGCCAGCGTGAGACGATCGCGCGGCAGGCCTCCAATCCGCTCGCCCCGGGCGGCATCCGCACATCGAGGATGACGACATCCGGCTGATGGGCCTCGCACGCTTGCAGCGCCCCTTCGGCGGTGGCGGCTTCCGCGACGACGCGGTTGGCTTCGTCCTGCTCGAGCACCATCCGCAGCCCGATCCGGACGACGTCGTGATCGTCCGCCAGGACGATCCGCAAGGTTCGTTTCATACCGGCGCTTCCAGGGCGAGATAGGTCACGGTAGTTCCGCGGCCGGGCTGGCTCTCGATCGACAGGCGACCACCCGCCAGACGGGCGCGATCCTGCATGGCGCGCAGCCCCCAACCCGGCGTGATTGACTCCTGCGCGAACCCGCGACCGTCGTCACGGACACGAATCTCCAGGCCTTCGGCCGCGCCGCTGACCGTGATCCAGACCCGCTCGGCCTGGGCATGCCGTACGACGTTGGCCAGGCACTCCTGGACGATTGCCAGGATGTGGTGGGTCTGGCCCGGGGCGAGATCGCAATCGCCGCGGCACTCGAGATTGACCTCCACCAGGCCGCGATAGCGCGGGTCGCGGATCAAGAGCCGCAGGGCATCCACAACCGAGGTCGGAGTTTCCTCAGCCCGGAGCGTGCGCATGTAGGCGCGCAAGTCGTTGTTAGCCGTGTGCAGCACCTGCTGGGCTTGCTCCAGGCGGCTCAGGGCAACGGGTTGATCTTTGAGCTGCGGCGTCAGGGTAGAGAGGATCAGGCCTGCTGAGTACACGCCTTGCAGGGCGCCGTCGTGGATCTCCTGACCAATTCGGCTGCGCTCGGCGGTCTGGATCCGGTCCGCCTCCATGCCTTCGATGAGCTCATCCAGTTCGTCCTCGAACACCTCGAGCGCGCGGATGACAGCGACCGCCAGCACCAGACCCGCGAGCGACCGAAACACCTCGACCGGCACGCCCGTTGCCTGGAAGACCCCTTCGCGATTAACCCACCGCGCCGGGGGAAAGGTCATCGACGGCACGATCAGGCCGCCGAGCACGGCGTAGGCGATCAGGGCTGCACCGGCAACCTGTAGCGTCCGAAAGATGTAGTTCGCCCCCAGCGGGGCTACCGTTTCCTTGGCCAGCCGATACAGGCCAAAGGCCGACAGGAGACTCCCCGGCAATCCCAGGAGGTAGCGGGCCCAAACATCAGCTGCCAGGAGCCATTGATCAGCCGTGGGGAACAGATAGAACGTCAACCAGAAGCAGGATCCCCAGACTCCGATTGCGCCAATTCCCACCCAGTGCAGCCGCCCCCAATGCCCTTCGGTCGCGGCCGCGCCGAAGAGCATGAGACACGCGAACGACGCACCCAGCAAGCCGATCTGAACCGCCAGCATCAACTCGATGTAGGGCCTCGGCAGGTACTCGGCCTGGATGGGGATGAAGAGGCCACCCCATTCATGCACGCCGTGCAGCACACCGAAGCCTGCCAGCCAGCGCAGATCGCGGGCCAGGCGCAGCCGACTATGTCGCCGCGACTGGAGAAAGATCGCCAGGCCCATGACGAAGAATGTCAGGCCATAACCGAAGAGCACCAGCGGGCGATTAATGGCGAAGAAGTGGGCGGTCATAACGATGCCGGGCGGACGCCGGTTGGGTCGGAACGAAGCTATTGTTGCCCGATCTCATCCGGAAAGCAAACAGGGGCGCCCACCGGTCGCGCGGGCGCCCCTGACTGCAGACGGTCTGCTTATTTCGGCGCGAGCACGGCAGCGACGCCCATGTAGATCGGCGGGAAGGTCAGGGCCACACCGACGACCAGCAGCCCGACCGTGATCCAGAGCGCCGTCATGAGCCTCGGCGACTGCTTCTGGAAGGTGACGTGCAGCGCCACCCAGCTGATGAGGAAGGCGATCACGGCGACGCCGGCCTTGCCGGCAAGCGGCCCCACGCCTTTATCCCAGGTCAGAAAGGCCTTCAGGCCGGGGTTGACTTCGGCGCCAACCACCATCAGGCCCAGCACGGCGGAGCCGATGCCGCTGGCGATCATCGCCGCGTTCATCACGCGGTCGGCAGCACTGACGTGATCGGCAGCCCTCTCGGCGGG
>JAEURK010000419.1 GCA_016789175.1 Anaerolineales bacterium | reverse complement strand
AAGGTCAGGGTCGCGAGTTTCAGAAAGGAGCGGCGAGTGAGTGGGGTCATGTCGGCGGGCCTCGGGTGTGTCGTTTGAGGACACTCTGAGGCCCGTCGTTCACCCGCAGTTCCCGCGCAGGTTACGGGTCGGGAACCGGACTCTTACCGCTGGGTTACCGTCGCCGACTTATCGACCCAAAAAAGGGCCCGCCCGGCGAATGACCGGGCGGGCCCCAATCATGGGGATGCGTTACTTGACCTTGATCGAGATGGCCTTTGGGCGGGCGCTTTCGGCCTTCGGCAGGCGCACCGTCAGGATGCCGGCCTCCAGGCTGGCCTCGACCTTCTCGCTGTCGAGCTCGGCGGGCAGGCGGAAGGTGCGCGCGAACTTGCCATACGTGCGCTCACGCACAAGCCAGTCGCCGTCGGTCTCGGTCGCGGGTTCGGATTTGACCTCGCCGCGGATCGAAACGGTGTTGCCGAGCACCTCGATCGTCAGATCCTCGGCCTTGAGCCCCGGCACCGAAGCCGAGACGGTGTAGCCGCGTTCGGTCGCCTGAACGTCCATCGGCAGGCTGAGGGTGTCTTCCGAGAACCGCTCGGACAGCGGGGCAAGCGCCTCTTCAAACCAGCGATCCATCATCCGAGCCATCGGGCTGGGGCGGTAGTAAGGGCGGATCGTGAGCGACATGGTGACCTCCTGTTGTGTTTGTGTGGTTGACCAACTGATGTCCGCACTTTAGTCAGCCTGTGTTAGAGCGATGCTTGAGCAATATCGGAGGTTCGTTAACGATGTCCGCGTCGGCCCCTCACCGACGGTCGCACCCGACACCGTGGGCCTGCACCCCAGTCAGTGTGTTATTGCCGCTCGAATTTCGCGGATTGGACCAGTGTTAGCCCTGCCGGCGCCCTGGCTGGGCGTCATCCTCAGCGCCGTCTCATGTCAGAGAGATGTGAATCTAATACGGTGGCGGGATGATGAACCTATCTGCGAGCACGTCGTGAAGTAGCGTACGTCTCTCAAAAGGAGGTTCGACCATGTCCTGGTCTATCAAATTGGGCCGGTTCGCCGGCATCGATGTTTTCCTGCACCTGACTTTTCTTCTGCTGGTCGCCTTCGTGGGCTACAGCGGTTATCTGAGCACGCGCTCGGTGGCCGGCGCGATCGAAGGTGTGGTTTTCATCCTGGCGCTGTTTGGGAGCGTCGTGCTGCATGAGTACGGCCATGCCCTCACGGCCCGGCGGTTTGGCATCCCTACCCGCGACATCACCCTTTACCCGATCGGCGGCGTCGCCCGGCTGGAGCGCATGCCAGAGCGTCCGTGGCAGGAACTGATCGTGGCCGTGGCCGGGCCCGCGGTCAATGTGGCGATCGCCATCGTCCTGTTCGTGGGCTTGCTGGCGACAGGCAATTTGAGCTGGCCAAGCCTGCAGGTTATGGACTCTGGCCCGTTGCTCGAGCGCCTGATGTACACCAACCTGTCGCTGGCCCTGTTCAACCTGATCCCGGCCTTCCCGATGGACGGCGGTCGGGTGCTACGCGCCGGCCTGGCCATGTATCTGAATTACGCGATGGCGACCCGCATCGCCGCCGGGCTGGGCAAGGCCGTGGCCGTCATCTTCGGCTTTGTCGGCCTGTTCGCCAACCCGATGCTGGTTTTGGTGGCCCTGTTCGTCTGGTTCGCGGCGGATCAGGAATCGCAGGCGGTGCAGATGCGCAGCGCGCTGTACGGCATCCCGGTCGGCCGGGCGATGGTGACCGACTTCCGGACCGTATCGCAATACGACCCGCTCTTGCGCGTGAGTGACCTGTTGATCGTCGGCGCGCAAGAGGATTTTCCGGTCGTCGATGACGGTCGCATGGTCGGCCTTGTGACGCGTGAGGACCTGATCACCGGCCTGGCGCGCCGGGGCCTGGGCGGGCGAGTCGGCGAGGTGATGCGCCGCCGTTTCCTGGCGGCCAACCCGTTCGATCAACTCGAGGCGGTCGTACCCCGCATGCAGTCAGTGGCCGTCGAGTCGGTGCCCGTGCTTGAACACGGACAGCTGGTCGGAATGCTTACGGCCCACAACGTGCGCGAATACCTGATGATCCAGGAGGCGCTGCGCCGGCGCCGCTAGTGGCACGGGGTCCACAGACCGGGGTTTGACAAGGCGAGCGCGTCACGTGACGCGCTCGCCTTATTCGTCCCTCGCTTTCCCCGGGGGTTCGCCAGTCTCTTCGAACCAGGGTTAAAGCCCTGCAGTTTCGCGGCTATACTCGCCCGTATGACTCATTGGCTGCAGCCGCTCACCAGCGCCGCGTTGAAGCTCATGGGGTGGCGGGTCGAAGGCCCGCTGCCCGTCTCACCGAAGTGCGTGGCTGTGGTCTACCCACACACTTCGAACTGGGACGGCCCGATCGGCCTTTCGGCCGGATACGCCCACCGGGTGCTTGGCGGGGAGTGCCCGCACGGTTTCATGATCAAGATCGAGTGGACGCGCGGGTTCTTCGGCCCGTTGGTGCGCGCGCTGGGCGGCATCGGTATCGATCGCGGCATCAGCACCAATGCCGTCGAGCAGATGGCCGCGATCTTTGCCTCCCGTGAGCGCCTGCTCCTGGCGATCACGCCCGAGGGCACCCGCAAGTATCGCGGCTTCTGGCGGACCGGGTTCTATCAGATCGCACTACGGGCCAACGTTCCGATTGTCCTGGCCAGCCTCGACTATCGCCAAAAGCTGGCGCGCATCGGGCCCGAGCTGTGGTTGACGGGGGATGTGGCAGCCGATCTCGATCGGGTGCGCCAGTTCTACGAAGGCGTGCAGGGGAAGGTGCCGTCCAACCAGGCGCCGATTCGCTTCCGCGACCAACGCCTCACCGACTCGCCCGAAGGTTAAGCCGCCGCGCCCTGGATCTTTTCGCGCAGGCGCTCTAACCGTCGGGTGACAGCCTCGATCACGTCCGCCCGTTGCCAGGTTGCCGGCTGGCCCAGGACGATGGCCTGCGCCCGCTCGGCCCAGCGCAGGGCGACCGACATATCCTGCGCCTTCCACTCATAGTATTTCGACAACTCGACGCAGGGCAACGCCTCATCGACCGTGAACGACGCCCATTGTTCCCAAAGCGGAACCGCCTCCGCGCGCCGCCCGGTGCGTTTCAGAAGGAAGCCGAGCTTCTCGAGTGCCTCGGCGCGATCCTCCAAAGACAAACGCCCTTCGAGTGCGCGCCGGTAGGCCGCCTCGGCTTCGAGCGGGCGATCGTCGGACTCGTGCCAGTGGGCCAGCTTGAGCCAGTCCTCTGGGCTGCACCGGTCGGCGGCGCGACTGTGATCGAACATGTCGAGCAGATGCGCCGCCAGGGTAACCATCGACAGGATGTCCATCGCGTTGTGATAGATCACGCGCTTCATCTCGGTCGGGTCACCGCTGCGCAGAAACTGTACATACATCCACGGGATCAGCGCGCCCGGCACATCGTCGGTCGTGCGCGGGATGCCAAGCACGTGCGCCTCGAGCGAGCTCAACGCGCACGACTCCAATCGGCCACGGTACAGCCAGCGGGCCGGGTTGAGCAGATCGAGATGCGGACGTCCGGCGAAGGGCGCGCGCCGACGGTTGAGGGTGAAGCGCGCTTCGAGCAGCGGCACGTCGAAGGCGCGGCCGTTGAAGGTCACCCAGCCGGCGCGTGAGGTCAGCAGGTTGTCGATCTCGGCCAGCGCCGCCGACTCCTCAGAGGGGTCGCGCAGAAAATACTGGCGGAGCACAAAGGCATCGTCCTCGAACACGCCCACGCCGATCAGAAAGGCGAGCGTGCCCGCGCCGCCGGCGAGCCCGGTCGTCTCGGTGTCGATGAAAGCCAGGTCGCGCAGAGCGGCACGCGCCAGGGCGGGCTGACGCGCTAATCGAGCCGCGATCTCGGGCGAACGGGTCAGCAACTCGCCGAACGTGCACTCACCGTGCGTCTGACTCAACGCATGCCGTTCCTCAATCAACTGAAACGCGCCGTGGCTTGTCCGAGCCTCGATACCGGGCAGAGACTTGCCCTCATCCGGGTCGTAGCTGCGGACACTGCGGTGAGTCTTAGGATGCGTGGCCAGACGCACCGGCGGTTGCTCGGGAGGCGGGGTCTTCTTCTGAGGCCTGAGGGCGTTAAGCCGCTTGCGGAGATCGCTGCCTGACATCGTGTGTCGGGATTCTAGCACGTCTGTTCGCTCGGGGCGATAGTGGCAGCGGCCAAAAACGACAAGCGGGTACGTCATCGGCGCGGGCCTTGCCGGCGCCGATGACGTACCCGCCTGTCGTCGGAGATCCCCAGCCGAGTTGAAACGGTTCGGCTCGGTGGATCAGGCCGCGGCAGCTCCGCTGCGGCCCGACTCGTTGATGGCGCGATCGACGTTGACCCAGAAGACCAGCAGGGCCAGGCCGACCACAAAGAACAGGATCAAGGACAGGATCGCCAAACGCAGATTGGCGAACAAATCGTTAACCAGGCCAAACAGCAACGGCCCAAGCCACGACGTGCCGCGCTCGCTGACCTCATAGATCGAAAAGAACTCGGCTTCTTTGCCCGGCGGGATCATGCGCGCGAACAGGCTGCGGCTGATGGCCTGGCTGCCCCCCATCACCAATGCGATCGCAGCGCCAAGCAGCCAGAACTCGAACTCGCGCCGCGGCATCGCGCCGAAGACCAGCTCGTCGCCGTTAAGCCCAAAGTAGGCGTAAATCACCACCGCCGACCAGATCACCAGGCTGACCGCCAGCACATTGCGCGCGCCGAAGCGCGCGGCCAGCCGGCCGAAGATCAGGGCGCCGACGAAGGCCACGAACTGGATCATCAGGATGACCTGGATCAGCGAGCCCTGCTCGATACCCAGGCCGCCGCGCACGATCGGCGCAGCCGCAAAGCTGGCCGCGGCGCTGATCACGGTCTGGATCCCGTCGTTGAAGATCAGATACGCAAGCAGAAACCGCAAGGTGTGCGGAAAGCGGCCGGCCTCACGAAAGGTCTGGCCCAGTTGCTTGAACCCGATCGTCAGATAAGTTTCGCCCGCCGGCAATCCGCGGGCGGCGTGGCGGGCGCGCAATCGAGACCAGGTGATGAAAGCGAATCCGAACCACCAGACGCCGGCCGAGGCCAGATTGATGCGCACGGCCATGGTTCCCGACAACCCCAGCATGTCGCGCAATTGATACAGGATCAGATTGGCCAGGAGCAACAGCCCGCCGCCGAGGTACCCCATCGCCCAGCCATACGACGAAACCCGATCTTGCTGATCGTTGCTGGCGATATCGGGCAAGAACGCGTTGTAGAACACCATCGCCGCGCCAAAGGACAGATTGGCGATCACGTACAGGAGCGCGCCCAGCCACCACAGATCACCCTGCACAAACCAGAGCGCCGCAGTGGCTAACGCACCGATCGTGGCGAAGACCTGCAGCATGCGCTTTCGTAAGTGCGAGTAATCGGCGATCGCGCCCAGGATCGGGAGGAAGAACACCTGGAGGCCGACCGACAGTGACGTGGCGTATACAAACACCGATTCGGGCTGAACAGCCCAGCCTAACACGCTCAGCGTGCCGGTGCCGGCAGCCGCCGCGGCGTCGGCGGCGAGGCTGGCCAGATACGGTCCCAAAAAGACGGCGATGACCGTCGTGCTGAACGCACTGTTGGCCCAGTCGTACATGGCCCAACCAAAGATCTCGCGACGATCGTTGACGCGAGGCGGCGAAGAGGATTGAGGCACAGACGACGATGAAGTCATGATGATGAATGGACGGCTAGTGTTGGGCTGAATGATACTCGCGTTCTTACCCGTTGCGGGTCTGGGTTTGAATCGGATTGAGCGTGGGTTTTCGCCCGATTACGTCGACTGCGACAGGAGGGCGCTCGCGATGCGTCGATCGACCCTTCCCATCGGGTAGCCGGCCAGGTCGCAAAGCCGAACCCAGGCCATCGCGTCGGTTATGGCGCCTAATCCGGCTGCTTGAACCGGCTCCTGCGGCGTGTAAAGCCAGGCCCGGGCCACCAGACGAAAATGGGTATAGGTGTGTTTGATTTCCGCCAGCAGCAGTTTCGGCTCACCGGGAACGCGCCCGAGCAACGCTTTCAGTTTTTGGCGCAGAGCAGCCTCAGAGGCGGTCTCTTCCAGCGAGGTTGCATTCAGAGCAGGGAATGCCCACAGCCCCCCAAGCAACCGCTCGCTGCGCTTCTCGAGCAGGACCCGATCGTTCCAGAGGATCACGCCGATGTCGGCGCGGCGCTCGGGCGTTTTCGCCCGGCGTTGTGCGATCGGCAACACTTCCTGACGGCCTGTGGCGCGCGCCTCACACAACGTCTGGAGCGGACAGCGATCACATGCGGGTCGGCGCGGAGTACAGATCGTGGCGCCCAGATCCATCACTGCTTGATTGTGCTCGGAGGCTCGGCCGCTCGGTAGCAGCCGATCCGCCAGCGCCTGCAATTGGCGCATGCCGTTCGGGGATTTGACGTCGCCTTCATATAAGAAGAGACGCGCCAGCACGCGCTTGACATTGCCATCCAACACCGCCACATCTCGGTCAAACGCAATCGAGGCAATCGCGGCTGCCGTATAAGCGCCGATCCCGGGCAGGCTCAGGAGGTCTTCCATAGAAGAAGGCAGCCGTCCGTCGAAACGCTCGCGCACCTGTCGCGCGGCCCGCTGCAGATTGTGCGCTCGGCTGTAGTAGCCCAGGCCTTCCCAGAGACGAAGCACCTCATCTTGCGGTGCTGTCGCCAGCGTCTCAAGTGTGGGGAAGGCCGCCAGCCAGCGCAGATAGTAGGGACGCACGGTGTCGACCTGCGTCTGCTGCAGCATGATCTCGGAAATCCAGATCGCATAGGGGTCGCGCGTGCGCCGCCACGGCAGATCACGCGCGTGTTGGGAGTACCACGCCAACAACCGGCGGGCGACGGCCTGTAACCGGCGTGGGGGCGGCGCGAGACGAAGGTCGGCGTCAGTTTTGCTCATCGCCGGCTGACGCCCCATCCACCTGTGGATAACCGGCCCTTTTCTGTGGATAAGCTCGCATAGATGGAGACAAAAATGTGGAAAGCCAGCCCTATTCTTGGGATAACAACTGGGCGCTCAGGAGTTTTGCATCAGCGCAGGTCGGAGTCACCTGAGTCTATCCTAGATCGGACTGGAATCGGATGAGCCGCCGCTCGACAAGGCCTAAGAGTCCCCGTTCAAAAGCGATTCTAACCTTCTGTGGCTCAGGATAGATTTCGTGTAGCACATAAATTCCCCGCCATATGCGTTGCCGCACGGCAGGCTTGCACACGTATGTAGGGTTGTGCATAAGCGGTGCACGCAAAGCAGGGCGAGACGTGATAGAGTCTTAAGGCGCATTGAACCAACTCTTAAAGAAAACGATTCTTTTACAGAGTCGGGGAGCACACGTATTGTATCGCCCTACCGGGTTTGCTAGAATCGCCGAGCTTTAGGACGCAGGCAGCCAGTTATCCCCAGGTGTTCCTGGTCCGACGCGCACATACGATTTCAAAAAAGCACATCCCGACCTTTGGGGGAAATCCTGCCTCTCCCCAAACGCGTTCACGGCGACGAAGACATCGCTGCCGGATTGTGTTTGATCGTCGGCGGATGGAGTGACCATGCAATCCGAACAACTTTGGCAGGCCGTGCTCAGCCAGATACAAATGGAGCTTCCACGCGCCACGTTTGACACGTGGTTGCGGAATACGTCGTTGGTCGCTCAAGAGGATGGCGCCTATATCGTCGGCGCCCCGACGGCCTACGCGCGCGACTGGCTTGATCATCGCATGAAAGGCGCGATCAAGCGCACGATCACGACCATCACGGGCAGCAGCTCGATCGACGTGCGGTTCGTCGTGTGGAACCCGGCCGCGGTCGAGCGTCAAAATGCCGAGCCGCTCAACGCGAGCATGGAAGAGTTCACGCCCGAACCGACCACCAACAGCAAGGTCAACCCCAAGTACACGTTTCAGAATTTCGTGGTGGGGCCCAGCAATCGCCTGGCGCACGCTGCCTGCGTGGCGGCCTCCGAGAACCCCGCGCGCGCGTACAACCCGGTCTTCCTCTATGGCGGCGTCGGCCTCGGCAAGACTCACCTGTTGCAGGCCATCGGCAATGCCTGTCTGCAGCGCGGCCTGACGGTCACCTACGTCTCGTCCGAAGAATTCACCAACGATCTGATCAACTCGATCCGCACGCACACCACGGCCGCTTTCCGCGAGCGCTATCGCAGCGTCGACGTGATGCTGATCGACGACATTCAGTTCATCGCCGGCAAAGAATCGACGCAAGACGAGTTCTTCCACACGTTCAATGCCCTGCACTCGCAGGATAAGCAGCTGGTCATCTCCTCCGATCGTCCGCCCAAGGCCATGGTGACACTCGAGGAACGCCTGCGTTCGCGCTTTGAGTGGGGCCTGACCGTGGATATCCAACCGCCGGACCTCGAAACCCGGCAGGCCATCCTGCGCGCCAAGGCCGAGCGCTCCCGTCGGCAGGTCGATAGCGCCGTCGTCGAGTTGATCGCGCGCCGGGTGCAGAGCAACATCCGCGAGCTCGAGGGCGCCCTGGTGCGCGTCCTTGCCTACGCCGATCTGACGAACCAACCGTTGACCCTTGAGTTGGCCGGGACGGCCATCGCCGATCTGCTGCCACGCCGGCGCACGCTGACGGCCACGCAGATCATCACGACGGTCGCTGACTACTACCGCTCGTCCCCGCAACAGTTGATGGGACCCGATCGCTCGAAGGAAACGGCCTGGGCCCGCCAGGTGGCGATGTACCTGATCCGTGAGGAGTCCGAGGCCTCGCTGCCCGCTATCGGCGAGGCCCTTGGCGGACGCGATCACACGACCATCATGTATGGCTGCAAAAAGGTGGCGGATCTCGTCGAGCGCGATGACAGCGCCCGGCGCCAGGTCCTGGCCATCCGCGAGCGCTTGTACGGCCAAAACGCCGTCACAGCCTGAACTGAAGGCTTCAGGGGCAACCATTTCGACCCCTGCCTTACTCTCCTTGCTCTCGCACCGATCACAAGGCCAGAGAGCAAACGGCCCCGCTCTGTGCGGGGCCGTTTCTTGTTGCACGCTCGGTATAATCGAAAAGATCTGTATCCGGGGTGTTTGACAAAGCTGTGCCCACTTGAGCCTGAACCCATGTCTACGCTACGTGTGTCGCTGATGCGATCGACCGAGACCGAAATGACCCTCGTTCGTCAGGGCCTGGCCGAGTTCGAGGCCACCCACCGGATCCGGGTCGAAGTGATTCCCCTCGAGTGGCCGACCGCCTGGCGCCGACTGGTTGATTTCGCGACATCCGGCCATGAGCCCGATGTGTCGCTGGTCGGCACATCCTGGATCATGCCCTTTCACGGTATGCAGGTGATCCGCCCGTTCTCGATCTCCGAAATCGCCGGCCTCGGCGGCTCGGCGGCCTACGTCTCTTCGGTCTGGGAGGCCGGTGTCGCCGACGAGGCCGTTTGGGCTTTGCCCTGGCAGGTCGACACGCGCCTCGTCTTCTTCTGGCGCTCGGCGCTGGGACGCGCCGGGATCGATGAATCCAGTGCCTTTTCAACCTATGCCCAATTCGAGCGCACCGTGGATGTCCTGCTTCAGGCCGGACAGAGCGCAATCGTCGCCCCGACCACGGCCAGCGCTCAAAACACGCTGCACCACATCGCCGCCTGGGTTTGGAGCAACGGCGGTGATTTCTTGAACCCCCGCGGGGATCAAGTCATCTTCGACCAACCAGCCGCGCTCGAAGGTATCCAGAACTTCTATCGGCTGCATCGCTCTTTGACCACCGCGCGCCTCCAGGGCCTGACTGAGCGGGAAGCCGATCGTGCCTTTCAAGACAAGAAGGCCGCGATCACGATCAGCGGACCCTGGATCATCGACGGCGTCGCGGCCAATGGACGGATGGCGTTGGATGATCTCGGGATCGCCCCAATGCCGGGTATCCCTTACAACGGCGGATCCAGTTTCATGATCTGGCGCCGAACGCTGCAGGAATGGGCCTCGCTCGATCTCGTCCGGTTCCTGATGCAGCGCGTCTTCCAGCTCCGCCTCAGCCGCAACTGCGGGCACCTGTCGGCCCGCCTGGATGTACTTACGGATCCCGAACTCAATGCGGATCGTTTTTTCGCCGCCCTGAGCGCAAATGTGTTGCGCGGGCGCACGCTTCCAAAGGCCAGTCTCTGGGGCATGATGGAAGATCGACTGGGACAAACTATGGGCGCGATCTGGAAGGACGCCCTGGATCCCTTTGACGCCGATCCGCGCGACCGGGTCGCTGCGCCGATCCGTCGGCTCGCTCAACAACTCAACACTACGCTGGGGCATTGACTTCAGGAAAACCCTGAGGCATGGCCCTCCCCCGGATCGACGCAGCACCATATCTGGCGCCCGCCCTCAAACCTCGCGATAACCTTTTTTACGCTCGGCAGTACACCCGGGTCGCCCAGACGGAAAATGCCTGACTCACTCGGAATTGAGAGCCCAGATATGGCGGGTCCGAGAGCGGTCCTCCAGAGGCTCGTTTTTACTGGGAAGTGGCCTAATTGTTAAAGTTTCTTCACGAGCCTGTGGATAAGGGGGTGGAAAACTGTGGACAAAGAGTCCAGCCTGGGGAAAAGCCCCGATTTCGCTTATGGGGTTTTAACGCCAGCCAGTCGCTTCCAGCCCCCATATATGGGATGCACTGTTATGAAAATTCCGTATATCAGAAATGGGCACGCTTTGTGCTACGGAGCCCTTTTCGCTCCTCCACATCGTACACAATCGGTTCCACCTGGTCCTGTTTATAGGCGCGCGCGCTGAGGGCCCCATATCTGGGTTCAAGTCCCGGCTGCCCCCTGCGAATCAGGCGTTTCGGGCTGCCGCCGGTTTCGTCCACATATCCACAGGGACTACGACGACTACTGAATCTATATATCTATTCTGTGGATGATTCTCTGTGAGCCATTCAGTCACGGAAGAGCGTCCGCTTGCGAGGTCCTGTGATCTCTTGAGCCAGGCTGAGGGTTTGACCAGAACTTCGGCGGCGCGCCGAATAAGCCTCGCGGCTCGCCTCAATCTGCCGATTGAGCGCCATCCAGTCTGCGACGAGAAACTGCAGACCATCGCCGGTGGCGGGGAAGGCATGCCAGTCGAGCACCCACCGCAGCCAGGCGCGCGGCAGGGGCAGGCCCTTGAGTTCGACGATCACGACCGGCATGCCCCTAAACCGAGCTGCTAGATCGGCGCGCAGCCCACCATCGGTTGGCGGTTCAAACGAGCCCGTGCGCACGCTGATGATGCGCGGGTAACCGATCGCCAAGCGATAAAAGGGAACGCTCACGGTCAACGTCTTGGCCTCGGCCTCGATGTAGCACATCGACGGCAGCAAAAAGGTCGCGATGAAGCCGAACCCGGCCAGCAAGGCCAGACCGGCCCAGATCACCGGCGGCACCCACCAGTTCCCGGGCAGCACGATCCGCTCGCCAAAGCCGGCCAGCGCGCCGGCGCCGAGCGCGATCAAAAACGCCGGCCAGCGCCAGCTCAGAATGCGTTGTCGATTGATCAACAGGGGGTGACGACGAGGGCTGCTCATGACGGTCTCCAAAGAGCAAGACCCGTGCCCGGGTCAACCGGGCAAAGAGGAGGGCGGCAGGATCGCTGCCGCCCTCGGGACGTCGGTCTCAGATCAGCCGCGTGCGCGCGGCCAGGATCTGTTGCCTGAGTTGAGCGCGTTGGTCGAGCGCAGTCTGCAGTGGCTGCGCCAGCTGGCTCTGATACGTGGCATCGGTCTGGCTGACGGCGTTGACCAGCTCGCCGGCCGGCTGGAGGCCCTGCGCCCGCACCGGGTCGATCACCTTGACCTTGACGTTGGCCGGGCCGTCGCTGAAGTGAGGCGAGAGTTTTTCGAAGACCTTCTGATCCACGTCGCCGGCAAGGGCCGAGTTGCTATCGACCAGGGTCTGGGTCGCGGACATCGCCTCCTGGATTTTCCGCCCGATATCGAACGGAAGGTAGCCGACGATGTACTTGGCGAAACCGCCGAAGGCCGCGCTGACACCGCCGGCCGTGACGCCTGCCAGGGCGTTGGCAGCCGTCTCCAGAGAGAACAGCCCAACCTTGAGGTTGAGCACACGTTCGGCCAGCCAGGAGACGCCGCCCTTCAGGTCAGGCAGCTGCGCCTCAAACTGGTCGAGCAAGGTGCGGGCGGAGGCAACCCCGGTTGCGGTGGCCGGTAGCAGCCCTACAGCGACCGCCAGGGCGCCTGCAAAGGACTGCAGGCCGTTGTGCGCCAGATCGTCCAGTCCGACCGCTTCGAGTTGATCGTAAAGAGACAGGACAGTGTTGGCATCAGCCAGTTTGGTCTCGGTCGTCGAGACCTGACCCTGCAGATCGGAGACCTGTTGCTTGAGACGCAGATTCTCGTCTTGCGAGGCTTTGAGCAAGATCGACAGCTGGTCGTTCTCGCCGGTCGCCGCGCCGATTTGATTGTTGAGCAGGGCGACTTCGCCTTGTAGCTGAGAGATTCGCGGGTTGTGTTCAGGCGCATCCGTCGCCTGCAAGACTGCGCCGGGCAGCCCGGCGGCCGGCACCCCGCCCGTCAGTTCCCCGTAGAGCCACGACGCTCCACCGCCGACCGCGAGGCCGGCTGCGCCTGTTCCGATGGCCTGAAGAAAGAGCCGTCGTCTGCTTTCGGATGTGTTCGCCATCATCAATCTCCCATGGACTGGCTGAGCGCATCACGCCCATACGCGTTCATTATAGGGGGCGACCCCGTTAAAAATACGTAAAACGCCCCGGTTGGTTGCAAATTCGTTTGGGGCCGCGGCGCGCTCAGGGCGCGTCGATGGGGAGCGTGAATGTGGCGGTGGTGCCCTTGTCGCAGGCGCTATTTAGGCCGAGCGTGCCGCCCAACACTTGTATGAGCCGCGCGCAAAGGTGCAGGCCGAGCCCCCAGCCAGGTTCCTGGCGGACGCGCGGATCTTCACTTCGGAAGAAAGCGGTGAACAGGCGCGCCTGATCCTCTGGCGCAATGCCGTAGCCGGTGTCGACGACGTCGATCTGGATCCGCCCGGGCGCTGTCAGGAGCGAGACCTTGATTGTCACGACGCTCTCGTCCGGCGAATACCGGATGGCGTTTCCGATCAGGTGATTGAGCACCTGACCCAGGCGATGGGGATCGCTGCGCGCCGGCGGGACGTCGACCGGGGCTTCGACCTGGAGCGTGATGCGGCGCGCCTCGCTGAGTTTGCTCAAACCCGCCAGGGTGGACGCGATCACCGAAGGCACGTCGACGGCGCGCAGGTCGATCGTGATCCGCCCGGAATCGATGCGGGCGACGTCGCTCAAATCATTGACCAACGCGGCCATCCGGCCGACGTTGTTGCTAATGGTGCTGAGGAAGCTCCGCTGTTGATCGTTGACCGGGCCCGCGGCGCCGGCCAGCAACAGGTCAGCGTAACCGCGGATCGACGTCATCGGCAGACGGATTTCGTGTGTGACGGTCCGGACGAACTCGGCGCGGGCGTTCTGGGCTCGGCGGACCGCTGCCCGTTGTTGCGCAGCCTCGAGCGCCAGGGCCGCCAGGACTGCCAGGCGATCGAGGAAGGCGACCGCGGCGTTGCTGAAGGCGTGGGTCGGTCGCTCGACGACCAGCAGACCGCGAGTGCATTGGGCATAGCGGATGGGGACGATGACGCGTGCGGGGCTGACCGAGGACGCCGGCGCGAGCGCCTGGCTGCGCTCAGCCTTGAGCCCGGCAACCACCACGGGATCGTCGGCGGCGCGCAACTCCGGCTGTGCCAGGGGGCGCGTTCCGCTGGCGCCTTGACGCGCCATCACATGCACCGAAGGCGGATGCGTCTCCTGATCGACCAGTCCGATCCAGCCGGAACGGGCCTGGCTCTGGCGGACGCCCCACTCGACGATTGTGGACAGGATCTGCTCGACGGTCAGGCCCTCGGCGAAGCGCGTCTCCAGGAGCTGTAACGTCGCGCGCTCATGTTCGTGGGCCGTGTTCTGGCGACCCATCCGGGCAAAGCGCCGCGAGGCATCCAGGCAGGCGGCCGCATGCGGCGCGAAGGCGCCGAGCAGCTGTACGGCGTCCTCGGCCAGGGCCCCACCTGTGACCAGGACGGCTCCGGCGACCGAATCGGACTGAATCAGCGGCGTCGCCGCCCAGTTCTCAGCCGCCAGGGTCTGGCCGAGAGCAGCGGCGTCGCGTGCGCCCGGGGCCTCCAGGAGGAAGGCGTCCTCGGGGAGCGGGTCGCCGGTGTCGCTGCGCCCACACACGAACACCAGTGTGTGACGCTCGGGCTCCTGGCGGAAGATCGCGGCCCGCTCTGCGCGGGTAAGTTGGACGGCGCCGGCGATCACGCCGGCCTGGGCGCTTTCGGGGTCCAGGGCCGCGCCCAGGCGCTGGACGACCTCCAGCAACAAAGCCAGCTGAGAACCGGTCGCACTGGAGGAAGGCGTTGTGGGTAGCATCATGCCGTGCGTTCGCTGCCTTGAGTCAGCCGCCCGGCGCCTCAGCGAATATCGTTGCCGTTTCGCGTGGGGCAGTTGCCGGTGAAGCCGAGCCAGAATTCGTTGCACGAACGCGGATCAAGAAACATGCCAGTGTCGGCCAGGGCGACCTGGATCGACGTGCCGATTGCAAAGCCGATCGGCTGCCCGGCCGAGATGTAGGGCAGATTGTAGTTTTGGGTTCCCTGGCCCGAAAAGACGTAACGATTGCCGCCATCCAGGCTGCGGTACAGCGCCAGCAGGTTCGCGTCGACCCGGACCCCGCGGATGTGCAGGGTGTAGCCGGTGGCCGAGGAGTCTTCGATCGAGTACTTGAGGGCGATGCTGGATTCGTCGGCGTAGATGACCATCATGTGATAGCCGGGCGCGATCGGGTTATCGACCAGGGTTCGCGGCGCATAGATCCGCTCGTTGACCGAAGCCGGGAGGCTGAGCCCCGTGATCGGGTACAGCACGCGGGCGATCACGCCGCCCTGAGAGCCCATCTGGGGCGAGGGCTGCCAGTTCCAATCGCGCGTGCGCAGGAAGCGCATGCCGGAGGCGCCGCGGGCCGGGTTGAAGAGATAGGGGAGCTGCGGCGTGCGGTTGTCGTCCTGGCCGTAGTTGATCAACCCTTTGTAGTAGTAATAGCCCTGGTCGTTATCGGTCACGTCCACCAGGCCGCGGAGACCGAGGTTCTTGTCGGCGTGTTGAGGCGCCAGGCGCACGGGGTTGTCGAGGTCCCATTGCTTGGCGATCCCCTGGTGATAGCTTGCACCGGTGACGGTCGGGATCTGGACCGTCATCAGGCTCGGCAGGAAGGTGCAGTTTGAACTCGAGCAGGAGCCTGCAGCGAGCGCCGCCGGTGACGGGGTCAGCGGCGCCAGCAACATCGACAGGCCCAGGATCGCGGAGGTCAGCTGTGCTTTCATGTCTCAATCACTCCAGCCGACCTTCCGCGCGGGCGGTCGATCGGGTCAGGTTTTGCGCGGCACCCGGCGGGCGCTGCGCGCTTGAAAATCAGCGCACAGCCTCTGCAACGGGCAGATCTCACACTTAGGGTTCCGCGCGTGGCAGATCTCGCGTCCATGTCGGATCAGGTTGATGTGGGCGTCGTGATACGCCTCCGGCACAAACAACCCCTCCAGCCATTCATGGCTGTCGTCGGCGGAGAGGGTCTCCGGTCGAAGACCCAATCGCCCTGTGACACGGTGCACGTGGGTATCGACCGGAAAGGTCGGGATCCCCAGCGCGAACAACAACACAATCGAGGCCGTCTTCGGGCCGACGCCATTGAATTGGGTCAGCCAGGCCCGGCCCTCAGCCGGCGTGAGCTTGCGCAGAAACTTAAGGTCCAACGTCCCCCGTGCTTCGGTGATCGCGCGCAGCACGGCCTGGATGCGCGGACCCTTCTGGTTGGCCAGCCCGGCCGGGCGAATAGTGGCAATCAACTCCGCCGGATCGGCATCGCGAACTGCCTCCATCGACCCGTAGCGCTCGAGCAGCTGCCCGAAGGCGCGCCCGCTGTTGATGTCGCTGGTGTTTTGCGACAGGACTGTCGCAACCAGCTCGTCCACGGCGGTCAGGCTCGACTCCCAATGGGGGGTGCCGTAAGCCTGAATCAACTCAGCCCGGATCCGGGCCGCCTTGCGACGCAATACGCCGCGCGCGGGGAACCCTACGGATTTCATGGTATCTGTCTAACCTTCACGTAAAAAAGGATGAAACTGTTGGCTTTACGTTGGGCAATTCTACCGAGACTGTCAATGGGCTTTGCCGTGGCCGACCCACTGGACAAGGTCAGCCCAAAGCGATAACGGGCTGTCAACCGAAAAGGGCCACGGCCCAGACAGGTGGAGGCGCGCACAAAGCCTGTCCCTCGGCCAATCGGGCTTTCTCCCCACCGGGCCGATGAACAGGCTTTGAGGGTAGGCCTTGCTTTGAGTCGGGCGAGGATCAGCGTTGGGAAGCGACGTAATTGGCCAGGGCGATCGCGACATCGTGGATGTCGAACGGTCCCCAGCCGGAGTTGCCCTCAGCGCCCATTGTGAAGACAGTCGCGCCCAGGACGTACGAGTCGTGACGCAGCTCGCGATCATACCAGGCCAGCTGATTGACGTAAGCCAGTTCCGCGCTCGAGCCGTAGCCATTCTGCACCCACCACTCGCCGTGTTGTTTCCACGTCACGCGGGTCGGATCAAACGGGAACGGATCGATGGCGGCACAGTCCCCGGTGGCCGGCACGCGGTCGATCCCGGTCTCACTGATGACGAGGGGCACCGACGCCAATCCGCGCGGTCGGAGCCAGCCTTCGTAGAGGAATCGGTAGCGCAGCGTGAGCGGGCCGGCCGGTTGGCTGATGGCCGGCGCGCCGGGGATCAGGTCCGGCCGATTGGACGCCACGCCGCAGAACATGAGCGGGCGATTGTATTCATGCAGGTGGAAGATGGCGCCGCAGCGGTTGGCGGCCTCGAGGATCGGCAGAAGGTGCTCGAACTCAGCGTACGTGTTTGGCCAGCCGACTGCGAAGCCGCCGACCGAGGCGCGCAAACCCAGGGCCTGCATCTGACAGGCGCGTGAGGCCTCGAACTGGGCGTACCACTGGATTCGGCCGACGTCGCCTCCGCTCCAGACGAATTCGTTCCAGCCTTCCCAGTAGTCGATGAAGGGATTACTGCGATAGTGCCCCAGATTCTGGTTGATGTATTCGGTTGCGGCGACGGCCGGATCCAGCCGCAGGACCATGCTCTCGTCCTGACCATAAACGCGTCCGATCACGGTGATATCGGGGTCGATGGCTTTGACTTCGGCCATCCAACCGAAATCGCTGACGACCTTGACCAGCCGCGGCAACGAACTGCGGATGAACTGCAGCATGTAAGGATCGTTGCGCCCGATCGCGTGGATGCTGAGCTTGCTGGCCGTGATCTGGCTGGCTGAGGGCCACGACGAGGTTGAGATACCGCTCAACGGATAGTACGGCTCTGGATCACGCGCCGCCGGCGCAACGAAGGCGGGCGGCCCGGAGACTCGCGACATAAACGGCAGGAAGAGGACCGTCGGCTGCGGCGCTGCCGAACTGGTGAGCGGGGTCGGTGATGCGATCAGCAACTGCACGATGACGCGCATCTGATCCTGCGCGGGCAGCGGCAAATCGGTGCGCTCGATGTACGGGTAGAGCGGTGCGCTGTAATCACCCGCGGCGGGGGTGACCAGCGGCGCGACCATGGACGCTGTCGGCGCCGGCAGTGAGGGCGTTGGGGTGGGCGATGTGTCGTCTTGCAGGAGCATCGCGGCCGGTTGCAGCGCGTCGTTGGTGGCCGGTGAGGGTGGGTTCTGGGTCGCGCCGAGGAGCGCGTGGTCGGAGGCCGGCAACCCCGCGGTCGCGGTGGCGCGTTGACTCAGGAGGACGCTCAGCGCGACAAGTAGCACGACCGTCAGCCCTAACGATGCCACAAGCATGGTTAGGCGCCGGGCGCGATGACGTTGGCGCAGGGTCAAATCCTGTTCGTGTGACATAATTCCAGAGGCGATCGCCCGAATCGCTGCGATTCTAACCGATAACCACTGGGTCGACTGGGAGTACATAATACTCAGCCTGTGCTCCCGGTCGATGGCTATACTGAAATGGCGTGGCCGCGCCGTCTGGCGCGACGACTCAAGGCCATCTTACCGGTGAACTTCGGCATACACAGCATTATTTATGCCTGTCTTACCTGAGAAATGGTTGGTAAGGGGTGGCCCCGGAACTTTGCTGGGAGACCGAGCGTTATGCTCACAGCTAGCGATGGGGTCGGGTAGCCCACGGGTCACTCGACAGAGTCAGTGCTCAACAGGAGGAGCGCATGAAGCACCACAGAGCCGGGTCCTTGACCCTGGTGGCCGTTGTCCTGGCGGCCTGCCAGGTGGGCCCCGCCGACACGCCGGTCGTGCCGACCGGTCTGCCCACCGACACCGCTGAAGCCGTTCTGCCGACGGAGACCGCACGCCCCACCGAGACGACGGCGCCCAATGCGACCGAAACGCCGACGGCAACGACAACGGCGACGGCCACCAGCACCACCACGGCGGCGCCGACCGAGACGCCGGTTGTCCCGGCCACGCCCGATCCCAACGAGGGTGCCGGGGACCCGGTCTATGACGAGAGTTTTGACGGCACTTTGGGTTGGGGCTGGGGTTTCACCGATGATGCGGTCGCCTTCACCTCAGGCGACGGTGCGGTGACGGCCAAAACCAGCCTGGGAGATGCGGGCTGGCGGGTGACGATCGGGCCGGGCGCCTCCTGGCTGGATCAGCAAGTCACGCTGAAGACCGATACGCTGGCCTGCACGGAGAGTGACGAATTCGGGGTCCTGTTTCGCGGGGCGTTGGACGACGAGACCGGCATCCTCAACGGTTACGTCTTCAAGATCACGTGCGGTGGACGCGCATCGGTCGAAGTCCTGCGCGACAACCAACCGAGTGTATTGGTCGAGCCGGTCGAGGCGCAGGTCAACCCGACTGGCGAAAACATCCTGACGGTTTGGGCCGGGCGCAGCCAGCTGCGTTTCTACGTCAATGGCGTTTACCTCGCCACAGCCGAAGACAGCACCTTCACCACCGGGCGATTAGGCCTGTACGTGCGCGACCGCAACGGCGGCGGCATGGAGGTCAAGTTCACGCAACTGACCGTTCGCCAGGTGGCACCGCCCTGAGCGCAATGCGGAGAGCGTGGAGCGTATAGTGATCACGCTTCCGTGAGTGAGCGCGGGAGCGTTCGCTCCACGTTCTCCGCATGGCGAGCCACGTTACTCATAACGCAGCGCTTCAACGGGCGCCAGGTTGGCGGCCCGCATGGCCGGATAGATCCCGAAGAACAACCCCACGACCAGCGAGAAGCCGACGGCCAACACAACCGCGTCGATGTCGACAGTCGGCTTGATCGAGGTCGAACCGAACTGCACCTGGCCCATGGCCAGCGAGATCAACCAGCCAACCAGGTTTCCGATTGCGCCGCCGACCAGGCTGAGCACGGCCGATTCCACAAGAAACTGAAACAAGATGTCGCGTTTGCGGGCCCCGATCGCCTTGCGAATGCCGATCTCGCGCGTGCGTTCGGTGACCGAGACCAGCATGATGTTCATGATCCCGATCCCGCCCACCAGCAGCGAGATGGCCGCGATGCCGCCGAGGAAGAGCGTCAACGTGTTGGTGACTTCGGTGATCGTCGCCAGCAGGTCTTGCTGATTCGACACAGTGAAATCGTCGGAGCCCTCGATTGTGTCGTGGCGCTCGCGGAGCACCAGGGTGAGTTGCTCGATCACGGAATCCATTTCGTCGCTGTTGGCGGCCTGAACGTTGATCGAGCTGAGGACGCTGGCGCCACGATAACGATTGCCGCCGATCAGACGGGCCTGCGCGGTCGAGAGCGGCACCAACACCTGATCGTCGACGCTGCCCAGGCCGGTGCTGCCCTTGCTGGCCAGCACGCCGACAACCGTATACGGCTGACTGTTGATGCGCACCTTCTGACCGACGGCGCCGGCCGTGCCCCCGAACAGGTCGTCAGCCACTCCGCTGCCTAACACCACGATCGAAGACCTGGCGTTGACGTTAGCCTCCGAGATGAACTCTCCATCGGCCAGGGACATGTTGCGCACTGTCAGATAATCCGGTGTCACGCCGATGGCGCGGGTGTTGACGTTCGAGCCGAGATACGAAACCTGCCCGCGTCCTTCGAGCTCGGGCGCCACCGCAGCGACGCCTGCGACGCTCAGAAGCGCATCGGCGTCGTCCTGGGTGAGCGTGCCGGCGCTGCCCGACGCACTCGCGACGCCGCCCTGTTGGGTGCTACCCGGACGAACGTAAATCAGGTTCGTGCCGTTCTGCTCGATTTGAGCGGTGACGCTGGCTTGAGCGCCCCGCCCGATCGAGACCAGTGAGATCACGGCGGCCACACCGATGACGATGCCGAGCATGGTCAGCGACGAGCGCAACTTGTTGGCCGTCACGCCCTCGAGCGCCGAGAGGATGCCCTGGGTGAGGTTCATGCGAGGCCCTCCTCCACCAGTCCGTCGCGGACCTGGATGATACGCTGGGTGTGCTGCGCGATTTTGGGGTCGTGGGTGACGAACACGAGCGTGATGCCGTGCTCGTGATTCAGGTTGAGCAGCAGTTGCATGATCTCCTCGCCCGAACGGCTGTCAAGGTTGCCGGTGGGCTCGTCGGCCAGCAGGATCGCCGGGTTGTTGATCAACGCGCGCGCTATGGCGACACGTTGCTGTTGGCCGCCGGAGAGCTCGGTCGGGCGGTGATCCATGCGATCGCCCAGGCCGACAGCCTCGAGCGCTTCGGCAGCGCGTCTGCGCCGACCGTTCTCAACGCCGGCGTAAAGCATTGGCAACTCCACATTGCGCCGCGCCGTCAGCCGTCGAAGCAGATTGAACGACTGAAAGACGAAGCCGATCTTGCGGTTGCGGACCTCTGCCAGTTGGTCGTCGGTCATGCTGTCGACCGCGACCCCGTCGAGCAAATAGCGCCCGGTGGTCGATTGGTCGAGACAGCCGAGGACATTCATGAGCGTGCTCTTGCCTGACCCCGAAGGCCCCATGATGGAAACGACTTCGCCCCGCTCGATCTTGAGCGATACGCCCCGCAGAGCCTGGACCTCGACGGCGCCCATGCGATAGGTTTTGGTGATGTTCTCGATCGCGATCATGATATCGGTCGCCTGCCAGAATACGGACTAAACGATCATGGACGTCGACCTATGGGACAGGCGGGGCGCCACCACCGTTCATCGGCCCGCCGCCGTCCATCGGCCCGCCACCCAAAAGGCCGCCCAGGCCGGGGTTTGACTGCTCCGAAGTCATTGAAGAGCCGGTCGTGGCCGTGCCGCTGATCACCACCCGGTCACCTTCCTGAAGTGAGCCCGAGATCACCTCCGAGTAGGTCTCGTTGGTCAGGCCGATCGTGATCTCGATCGGGCGGCTCTGGCCGCCGTTGACCACGGTGACGGTGCGTGCGCCGTTGGCGACACGGATCGCCTTGTTGGGCACGAGCAAGGCCTCGGCGCGTTCAGCGACGATGATGTTGACGGCCGCCGACATGCCGGCCTTGAGCGCCGGATCGGGGTCCGGGATGCTGACGATGACGGGGAAGGTGACGACGCCCGAACTCGAAGTCCCCAGCGCGATTAATTGATCGACCTGACCGACGTACGTGCTGTCGGGGGCCGCATCCACCGTGATCGACACGGCTTGCCCAGGAGCTATCAGGTTGACGTCGACCTCGGAGACGCTGACCTGGATCTTGAGGGAGCTGAGATCGGCCAGCACGATTGCGGTGGCACCGCTGGAAACGCGATCGCCGCGGCGGTTATAGATCCCGAGGACGGTCCCGGCGAAGGGCGCCACCAGCGTGTTCTGTTGGGCGCTCTCTTCCGCTTTGGCCAGGGCCGCCCGCGCGTTGGCGATGTCCAGCTCAGCGGGTTGAGCGAGCAGATCCGCCAAGGTCTGTTCGGCTGTCGCCAGTTCGGCCTGGGCCTGTTCGAGCTCGGCTGTATAGAGCTGGACGTCGGTGGAGCTTGGCCCGTTTTGCGCCGCGGCCAGATTGGCTTCGGCAATCTCGAGCGTATCCTGCGCGTCTGTCAGGGTATTGACATTGGCGATGCTCGCCTGCTGCACGTTCGCAAGTGCGACGTTGTAGTCCTCGACGGCGCGGGCATATCGGTTCTGGGCATTGACGTAGCCATCACCATGCTGTTGGCCGTAGCCGGGGTAGAGGGTCTCCAGCCGTTCCCACTGTTCGAGGCTGCTTTTGGCGGTGGCGAGCGCGTCTGAGGCGGTGCGCAGGCTGATCTGATACTGGTCGGCGTCGACCGTGGCCTGCGCGGCAGCGACATCTTCCTGCGCGCGCGCGAACTGCTCTTGATAGTAAGCCACGTCCGGGCTGAGCGCGCTGTTGAGCGAGCGCTGGCTCGTGGTGACGGCCTCCTGGGCTTCGATCACAGCCAGCCTGGCAGCCGCGATCTCTTCGGCCGAGGCGCCGTCCAACACGTCTTCGAGTTCGGCTTGAGCGCTGAGTAGATCGGCCTGGGCTTGCAAAAAGTCGGCGCTCAGGCTGGCCGGGTCGAGTTCAGCCAGCACATCTCCGGCCGCAACGACATCGCCGACCGACACGTTGATCGACTGGATCACGCCCGTGGTCTCCCACGACAGGGTGGTGGATTGGGGTGCCGCGATCGTGCCTGACGCGCTCACCGAGGTCGAAATCGTGCCGACTGTGACGGCCGCGGTTTGGAGGGGCGCGGCCGTGGCTGTACCCTGTCGATACCACTGATATCCGAACCAGGCGCCTCCCGCGAGGACGACGCCAACGAGCAAGAAGACGATGACACGACGTCTCATAGTTGTCTCTCTCCGCCAACAACCTCGACCCGACGCGACGCGAACCGCCTGCGGATCGAGGCACAGGGGTTATCAGAGGAACTGTACGGCTGCCCCGTAAAGATTTGATTTAGGCTAAAGAGGGTAAGGTCTTCAGCTATGCGGCAAGCGCGCGTTTTGCTACGAGATTCACGAATTGAGGTGACAGTCTTCCTGCCGGCTGAGCAGTCACGAGTTGAAGCGACTTGGCACGAACGATCCCTATTCGTGAAACTCGTGGCAAAGAAACCGGTCCTCGCGAAAGAGACGCGATAGCCCTGATGGCCTGGTAGACGGAATCTATCGCCCCGAGGGTCATCACGTATACTCCCTTTCTGCTCCGACGACGACAACATCGGCGGCGCGGAGGAAAAGCAATGCCTTCCTGGATACAATCCGCAGGGCGTGTCGCCCTCTCTTTGGGCCTAGCGGTTCTGGGCCTGGGGGCTCCCCGTCTCCACGCGCTGCAGACCGGCGCGGCCCTGGCGCAGACGTCAACGACGATCCACCTCCCAGTGGTTGCCAAGAGTGGCTGGTTCTCGAGCGGTTTTACTTTTTTGGCATATGGAGACAGCCGGGCCGGTTCGGATTGTTCCGGCAATGCCGTGCACCGGGACCTGGTCGCCCGTATGAAGAATGTGTCGGCGGCCCTGGCTTTTCACCTCGGCGACATGATCGTCGGCTATAACGCCAACACCAACTGGACGCAGCGCGGGGCCTGCCCGGATACCGCCAGTTCGGGTAGTTTTTCGGAGCTGGTGGCGCCGCTGCAGAACAAGGGGCCTGCATCCGGCCTGCCGATGTTCCTGTTTCCGGTGGTCGGAAACCATGACGACAATTGGGGCAGCGCCTGGTATCCCGACCCGTACGACGACACGATCTGTGACGTGTTTGACATGCCCGCGCTTG
>JAEURK010000378.1 GCA_016789175.1 Anaerolineales bacterium | reverse complement strand
AGCGTGATCGCGCGCGCCCTGGCGAAACCGCGCGAGGAGCGCTTTGCCACAGCCGGCGCGCTCTCGGACGCGCTCGGCGAGGCGGTCGGCCTGCGCGAAACCCGACGTCTCACGCCGCCGCCGGAGTCCGGGGCGACCCTGCTTCCGGACCTGAGCGCGACCGGCTACGCCCAACCAGACGCTGCAGCCGAGGCCCTGGCTCGGATCCGCGCGGCCACGCCGGTACCCCGGCCGCTGAAGCGGCGCTGGTCCTGGCCGGTCCTGGCCCTGATCGGCGCCGGCGTTTTCGGCGCGCTGTTGCTCGGGATCGCGATAACCGGTTTTGCGCTGAGCCGGCTGGCAGTGCGCACCGCGACGCCCGTGGCGGCGGCCTCCCCGACCCTGGCCGTCGTCACGTCGCCCCCAACGGCCGCGCCCGCCACCGCCACAACCGGGCCGACCACCACACCGGCTGCGACGGCCACCGCAACCCTTGTCCCGCTGGCGATCGAACCGATCTCGATCGCGTCCATCGTCAACGGCACGCTGACCAACGACTATGCCGCGCCGCCGGTCGGGCGGGTCGAGCTCGGCGGCGTACTCTTTGACCTGGACGGTCAGGCTTTTCGCAGCCAGGCGGCGCCGGCGCCCAATAACGGCTTCCCGACCCAGGCCGGGCTCGATCTGGATCTGATCGGGGTCGAGCGCGTGTTTGTGCTGATCACGGCCGGCGATGCGTTCACGCGCTGGCAAGGCGAACGGGTCGGACAGATCGTGTTGACCTTCGCCGGCGCCGAACCGGTGGCGGTCGATCTGGTGCTGGGCGAGAACCTGCGCGAGTGGCACCCGGCCGACAACGTGGTGTCGACCGCCCCCGGCGTCTCCGAGGTGTGGACCGGCCCGATCACGGGCTTCCCGAACCTGACCGCTCACCTCGATTTACTGACGATCGCTGTGCCGGCCGATCGCGCCGCTGCGCGTCTGACGCGCATCGACTTCGTCGACCTCTCGGCCGAGACAGTCGGCTCCCGTGACCCGGCGTTGACCGTGGCCGGCCTGGCGATCGAGCACCGCTGAGACGATCGACCTCAGGGCGCGGTCACCCGTGGTGGCAGCAACGGATAGGCCCCCAGAATGGCGCCGGCGTCGTCCAACTCGAGCCAGTTGGTGTGCCCCCACTCGCGTGGTGCGCCGTTGAAGGCGAAGAAAACCACGGCCCGCACCCGCGGATCGCGCCGCCAGGGCGTCCAACCGGTCTCCGGCCACACCGGATAGCGCCCGCCGTTGCCGTCGAGCGCCAGGTCGATCCACTGGGCGATTGAAGCGACCGGCGGCCAGTCGCGACCGCCGTCGGTCGCAGTCGAGTCGGTCGTCTCGGCGTGGCGCCAGCCGGTCTCCGTAATCCACACCTCGAGGTCGCGCACGCCCAGGCGCTCGAGCTTGAAGAGCTCCCAGGCATAGCCATTGATGCCGCGATTGAACAAGCCGGCCGGCGGTTCGAGGTGATTCGGGTTCGCGCCCCCGTTGAGCCGGTCGATCTGGAAGGTCTGGTCCCAGGGACCGTTTGCCAATGGGCCGGTCGGGTAGGCGTGCGAGCCCCAGGCGTCGAGGCGTTTGAAAACGTCGGGGACAGCCGCGCGCATCTCATCCAGGAAGCGCTCGGAGTCGACGTAGGTGAAGCCGTTGTTGAAGGGTTGGCCGTTCGTGTCGGGTGAGTAGGGATCGAGCGGCGCGTTGAGCACGAGCACGTCGGGGTCGGCGGCGTGGAGCGCGTCGGCGACATCGGCCAGAAAACGGGCGTAGGCAGCCGGATCGGCTCGGCCGCCCCATTCATCACCGTGGTTGGGCTCGTTGCCCACGATCACGGGGTGCTCCGGCGTCGGCCAGCGCAACCCGGCGACGAATGCCGCATAGTCTCGCGCGACTTGCGCATAGCCACCATCCGGGTCGGTGAGTGGCGCAACCCAATAACCCGCGGTCCGGTCAAACGTGGTCGCCAGACGCAGGATCGGTCTCAGGTCCAGCGCTGCGCAGTGATCAAGGAAGACTTGCCACCTTGTTATATCCAGGTCATCCACACGGATCAGCTCCAGGACGTAGCCACCCGGACCGAGTTGGTCGCGAGCGGCCTGCAGGTGGGCCGACCAGATCTCATCCGGCCAGACGTTGCGACCATCGTCCAGCAGCAGGTGCAGGCCGAGCTTGTTCGGTGGGGCGGGTGTCGGCGAGGCAGGCGGGGCCGTGGCGGTTGCCTGCGGTGCGGGAGTCGGTGCCGTGGTTGCGGGCAAGTTCGTGGCAGTCGGGAAGGGCGGCGCCGTCAGGGCAGGCCCGCAGGCGACGGCTGCGAGGGTGAGTGCGATCAGCGCGTGACGAAGCATGCCGAGATTGTCGCACGCCCGAGGCGGTGCGCCACGCTTGCGCCTCCGGCCGGCAGGGCTATCGCACCTGATCCGGGAGATTCGTGCAACTGTTCAGCCCCGTTTGGAAAGGGCTGGCGACGGTCGGACGGTGGCGTGGCTTACGGATCGAGATACCATAGCCGTGGCGCGGCTAAACGCGTTTCAATAAATTGGGTTCGGCGAGGGAAGTGAATACATGCGATTGCTCCAATCCCACATCGTCGGGTCGGACTTGCGGCGCGTGGTGGATCTCTTCGGCGCGAAGGTTGACGGCGCCCGGGTGTTGTGGGCGGGCGACACAGCCCTGGTCGTAGCCGAGGACTTCTCCTGGCGCACGACGTCGAACCTCTTGCTGGTGGTGACCTTCGTGTTTGATGCCGACTCCTCCTGCACCGTGTTCTACGCGGTCGGTGGCGGTGGCCTGGGATTGGCCGGTCTTGATGGTGGATCCGAAACGAACCGGGCGGATCGCTTGGTGCGCCTGCTGCAGGAGATCTGCCGGGAACGAAGCTGGGCCATCGCCGGGGAGTGACAGGGCTGGCCACCGCTTTCGCCCGAGTTGAGGCAGGCACGGTTCACCCGCCGCGTGTCTGTTGCGCACCTGATTCGCGCTGTTCTTCCTTCCGGCCTCCCCGCCGTGACCGAAGGCGCTTTTACGCGTCGTTTACACCTACTCGCGTAAAAACCGCGTAAAATCGCGGCAGTTCCTTGGGGGTCGTCCCGTCGGCTGAGCATGGGCCGCGAGGCGGCGGGCAGGTCAGATATGCAGTCACTCGTCGGTCAGTCGCTGGGGCGTTACCATCTCGTCGAACAACTCGGCGAGGGTGGAATGGCGACGGTCTACAAGGCCTTCGACACACGGCTCGAGCGCACCGTGGCGGTCAAGGTCATCCGGACCGACTACGATACCGATCCCCAGTTCCTGGCCCGTTTCGATCGCGAAGCCAAGGCCCTGGCCCGGCTCAATCACCCTCACATCGTGCATGTGCTCGACGCGGGTGAGCAGGGCGGCGTCCCGTACGTCGTCATGGACTTCTTCGCCGGCGGCACGCTCAAACAACGCTTGGGCCGACCGTTGGCTTGCGCGGAGGCAGCCCGCTTGCTTTCGCCGATCGCGCGGGCCCTCGAATACGCGCATCGCCAGGGCATCGTCCATCGCGATGTCAAACCCGCCAATGTCCTGCTCAGCCCGGATGGCCAGCCGATGCTGTCGGACTTCGGCATCGCCAAGTTGCTCGATCCGCAAACGTCGGCGGCCGGCCTGACGCTGACCGGGGTCGGGATCGGCACGCCCGACTACATGGCGCCCGAACAGGGCCTGGGTGCGGCGACGCCGCAGACCGATGTCTACGCCCTGGGCGTGATGTTCTTTGAGCTGGTCACCGGCCGCCGCCCCTATGAGGCCGATACCCCGATCGCGGTTCTGCTCAAGCACACCAGTGACCCCCTGCCGCGCCCGCGTACGCTGGCGCCCGACCTGCCGCTCGAAGCCGAACAGGTCATCCTGCGCGCGATGGCCAAGAAGCCTGAAGACCGCTATCTCACGATGGGCGATCTGGCCGCCGCGCTCGAGCGCCTGGCGCAGGTCGGCGGTCCGGCCGAGACCGGACCGGCGACCTGCGCCAGCCGCTCGAGCGCGGCCGCCAGATCGCTCATCGTGAGATAGCGATCCTCCGGCTTCTTGGCCATCGCGCGCAGGATGACCTGTTCGGCTTCGAGCGGCAGGTCAGGCGCCAGCGTGCGCGGGCGCGGCAGGGGGTCACTGGTGTGCTTGAGCAGGACGGCGATCGGGGTGTCGGCCTCATAGGGGCGGCGGCCGGTGACCAGCTCAAAGAACATCACGCCCAGGGCGTAGACATCGGTCTGCGGCGTCGCCGCACCCAGGCCCTGTTCGGG
>JAEURK010000304.1 GCA_016789175.1 Anaerolineales bacterium | reverse complement strand
AGCAAATCGAGACCGATACCGGCAGGGCGCCAGTTGTTCCAATCCGCGTCATCGGTGTCATCCGCGGCACAAAGCGCGCTGACAACGCCGATGGCTTACTGCCATCGGATGTGAGGCTGTTGGCGAACCGGATTCGGACGGCTGGACCATTACACGGATCACACGAATGTTCACGGAACCATTCGAGAGGTTTCCGTGTGATCCGTGCTATCCGTGAACATCCGTGTACCGGTCCGGCCTGTTCGGGGGCTCCTGACAACGTGCGACCGGGTTGGACAACAGCATCACATCGTGCTTGCACACCCCAGGCCGCCGCGACTTCCGCCGATCCGCTACGGCTCCAGCACGATCTTGAGCGATTGGCGGTCTTCGGCCGCCGCAAAGGCCGCCACGGCCTCGCGCAGCGGGAAGCGCCGGCTGACGAGATCGCTCAGATCGACGACGCCGGTGTTTACGAGTTCGGCCGCCTGGCGGCAATCAGCCGTCGAACATGCGGTGGTGCCCGTGACGATCAACTCTTTGTAGTGCACGCGGTTGGAGTCGAGCTGGATGTGCGGGCGATCCTTCGGCAGGCCGCCGAACAGGTTGATGCGCCCGCCGATGGCGGCCACATCCACGGCCGTCTCCTGGGCGGCATGCACCGGCGCCGCCACGATCACGACGTCGGCGCCGCGCCCGCCGCTCTCGGCGGCCAGCACCTCTTTCAGGTTCTCGGTCGCGGGGTTGACGACCCGGTGCGCACCCATCCGCCCGGCCTGGGTCGCCCGATCCGGGACCATCTCGCTCACGATGACGCGCCCGGCGCCGCGCGCCCGGGCCAGCTTGGTGTGCATGATCCCGATCGGCCCGGCGCCGATCACGAGCACGATCTCGCCCGGCTGGATCCGCAACGCGTTCTGCCCACGCAGCACACACGCGAACGGCTCCACCAGCGCCGCCACGGCCGGATCCACGCCCTCGGCCACAGCCATGACGTTGCCCTGCCGGATCGCCGGGGCCGGCACCCGCAGGTACTCGGCAAAACTGCCGTCCAGCGTGATGCCGATCGCGTCGTAGTGCTCGCACAGGTTGTTGGCGCCGCTCACGCACTGGGGGCAATGCCCGCAGCCCATGTTGGGGGCGATGAAGACGCGTTGCCCGACCATCAGGCCCTGCACCCCGGCGCCGACCTCGGCCACCGTCCCGACGACCTCGTGCCCCGGGATCCGCACCGTGCCGGCCGGATACAGTCGGTGTTGGCCGTGCAGGATGCGCAGATCGGTTCCGCAGATGCTGGCGCTCTCGACGCGCAGCACCAGCTCGCCGGGCCCGGCCGTCGGGGCCGGCACCGTCTCGACACGCAAGTCATTGGGACCGTGGTAGACCGCAGCCAGCATCTCGCCTCCTTACACGCGCGCGACCGAATCCAGGATTTCTTTGAGCGTGACCGGCCGCTCCTCCAGGAACGAACGTGTGCCAGCCAACACCCCGGCGACGGCCCAGCGTCCCTCGGCGCCGCCGACCCGCGGCGCCGTCCCGCGCTGGATCGAGCTCGTGAAGTGCTCCATCTCGTAGATGTAACCCCACTGGAAACGCTCGGGCCAGGTCTTGAAGATCGGCGAGATCAGGCCCTGGTCGCGATCCGTGCAGACCACGATCGCCTGGCCCTTGAGCTCCCCGATCTGCATGATGCCCTTCTCGCCCACGATCTCGACCCGGCCATCGTAGCCGTACCCGCACGGGCAGATGCCCGAGATCTGGCCGAGCCCGCCGCTCTCGAACTTGAGGTTGACCAGCGCGTTGTCGTAGAAGTGCGGGGTGTCGACGTTGTTGGCCGCGCCCTTGAAGTTGGCGACCTCGGTGTACACCCGGGTGTAGTTTGAGCCCATCAACCAGCGGACCGTGTCCCAGTCGTGGCTGTTGACCTCCGCCAGCATGCCGTTCGACGTCCGCAGATCGCGTGCCCAGGCCGGGGGCAGGCCCGGGCCGTGGGTGTTGGATTTGATCATCATCGGCTGGCCGATCTCGCCGGCCTCGATGCGCTGGGCAGCGGCCGCGAACTGCGGATCGAAGCGGCGCATGAAGCCCAGCTGCAGGGCCACGCCGTTCCGCTCGGCCGCGCCGATGATCAGGTCGCACTCCTCGAGCGAGATCGCCATCGGCTTCTCGAGGAAGACGTGCTTGCCGTGCTCGGCCGCCTCGACCGCCAGCGGCGTATGGGTCGGCGTCGGCGTTGTGATGACCACGGCGTCGAACTCGGCCCCGGCCAGCGCCTGCTCGAGGCTGTCGAACTGGGCCTCGATCCCAAACTCGGTTGCGGTGTCGGCTCGGACGGCCGCAACAGGATCGACCAGGGCGACGAAACGGCCGCCGGGCACATGCCGGGTCACGGCGCGCGCGTGGTTCTTGCCGGCGCGGCCGGCGCCGATCAAGCACAGGCGAATGGGGGCACTCATGAAATACTCTCCTGGGTGAAGAAACCGTTCAGGGTGGATTGCAGGGCGATGTACTGCTCGACGAGCGGGTCGTAGACCGCGCGCCGGTCGGCGATCGGTTGGATCGGCGCGCCAACGGGCTGCGCGGATTCGGCGGCCCGCGCCGCGAGATCGTCGAACAGACCGGCGGCCTTGCCCGCGATCAGGGCGCAGCCCCAGGTGCCGAACTCGTTGCCGTCGAGGCGCTGATACGGTACGCCCAGCACATCGGCTTTGATCTGATTCCAGACCGCGCTGCGGGCGCCGCCGCCGATGGCCCGGGCCTCGGTCAGGCGCAGCTCGGGCAGCAGCTCGGTCAGGATGCGCAGGTAGTAGGCGTACTCATAGGCCACGCTTTCGAGCACGGCCCTGAAGAAGTGCGCCTGCGTGTGGGTCCACGAGAAGCCCACCCAGGCCCCGCGCATCGCCGGGCTCGACGGACAGATTCGACCGCCGAGATGCGGGGAGAAGAACAGGCCGTCGCTGCCGGCCGGCGCCTGGAGCGCCCAGCCGGTCATCTCGTCATATAGATCGCTTTCGGCCGGTAAGGCCTGGCCGCGCGAGACGTTGAAGAACTGATCGCGGAACCAGCGCAACGCGATCCCGCCGCCGGCGATATAGGCCAGCGGATGCCACAGCCCCGGGATCACGGAGCGCATCGTCAACAGGGCGCGATGCGTCACATCCGACGCGAACGTTTCGGTGCAGCCGGCCAGCACCGCAGCCGTGCCGGCGACGTCGAAGAGCATGCCGGGTCGCACGATGCCGGCCCCGAGCGCGTTGGCGGCCGTGTCGCCGGCCCCGGCCGCGATGACCGTGCCGGCCGCCAGACCGAAGTCGCGCGCCGCCGCATCGGTCACTTCGCCGATGACATCCCAGGGCGCGACGATGCGCGGCAGCTTGTCCAGGTCGAGCCCGAACGTGCGGCATAACGCGTCCGACCAGCGCCCGTTCTCCGTATCGGCAAACCCGGAGAAGTGGATGAAGGTGTGGTCGATGTAAGCCTGCTCGCCCTTCAGCCCGGCCATCCGCCCGGCCACGTACGCGGCCGGCATCAGGAACCTGGCCACGCGCCGATAGTCGTCGGGCTGCTCATGCTTCCACCACAGCATCTTGGGGCCGTGATCGCACGTGGGGGGACAGCCGGTCAGGCGCGTGATCTGCTCGCCGGCCTCGCGGCTCATCCAATCGATGTACGGCTCACAGCGCATATCCAGCCACGAGTCGAACCGGGTGGCGGGCTGATAGTGCTCGTCGACCGACCCGACCCCGGCCATCTGCGAATCGAACGCGATCGCGGCCACGTCGCGCGGGTCGACGCCGCTCTCGGTCATGCAACGCCGCACCGTCGCGGCTGCCGTCGCGTAGAAGTCGCCGTTCTCCTGCTCCACCACGCCCGGGCGGGGATAGTAGACCGGCACTTCCTGGCCGGCTTCAGCCACCAGCGTGCCGTCCACGCGATACAGCGCGGCCTTGGTCGCGCTGGTGCCCAGGTCGACGCCGATCAGGTATTGATTGGCCATGCGGCACGTCCTTGGTGTGTGACCGGGAGGCGTTGAAGCGGACTTTGTCGACAGGATAACGGGCGATGATGTAATCCTGTCATTACAGGTGATGATAGCAGACCTGTCGCGCTGGGTCAAGCCTTTGCGGCGCGGGCCGGCCGAGCGACGTAGGCGACCCTGCATCGCTCGGCCGGGGCCCCGGTCACAAGAGCTTACTCAGGTATTCGAAGCTCCGGATGGCATCGGGCACGTTCCCGCACTCGACGCTGAAGACGATGTCGTTTGGGCAGGTCTTGACGATGTCGATCACGCGCTTCCAATCGACGACGCCGTCGCCGCACGCGCAGCCGGTCGGCGTGCCCGTGACCTTGCCGCGCTCCTCCGCGCTGTGCTCGAAGCCGATGTCTTTGGCATGCAGATGCACGAGCCGATCGTTGACATGCTGCAACCACTCGTAGGTGTCGCCCGTGCCAGCCAGATAGCTGTTGCCGGTGTCATAGTTGATGCCGATGGCCGGCGATTTCACCAGGTTGTAGAGGCTGTCGAGGCCCTCGAGCGACTTGCTGTATTGCTGATGCGGCTCGAGCCCGATCTTGATGCCGTGGCGCTCGGCCACCATCGCGGCCTCGGTGAGCGTGTAGGTCATCAAGGCGTAGTCCATCTCCTTCGAGGTCCAGAACGGCTTGGGGCCCTCGTCGGTGTTGACCACCGGCGCGCCGGCGTCGGCCGCCCAGCGGATGGCGAGCTTGAGGTACTCGACGCTGATCTCGGGCTTGATGAGCGGCGTGTGCG
>JAEURK010000196.1 GCA_016789175.1 Anaerolineales bacterium | reverse complement strand
AATTTTGGCGGCGGAGCTGGCGCGTAATCAACACGACCTTCCGGTCTTCTGGCTCACCTTGACCGACGGTGTCAGCGAAACGGCTGCGGCGATCATTCGAGCGTTGGCCCTGTTTGGTCTGGCTCATGGCCAGGCCCGGCTTCGGCCGATCCTGGACCTCGAAGCCGGAGCGTCGCCACTCCCGCTCGATCAGCAACTGAACCTGCTGCGCGCAGCGCTGAATGCGCGGCCGATGGTGCTCTGTCTGGACGACGCGCATCTGGCGCTGACCGATCCCGCCGGTCAGGCGTTGCTGGAGAACCTGGCAGCCACGACCACGGTAACGCTGCTGCTGACCTCACGCGAGCGCCTTCCGCTGCCGGTGCCGCAGTTGACCGTGCGCGGGCTCGACCTGGACCAGGCCCGCGCCTTGATCGTGGATTACGGTTTCGATCCCACGGCGTCCTGGGCGGCGGACCTGATCGAGCGGACCGGCGGAAATCCGATGTTGCTCCGGTTGGCGCTGGGCCAGTTGAACGATCCTGCGACAGACCCGGCGCGGTTCGTGTTGCGGCTCGCGTCCCAACCACAGATTGCAGCCTTTCTCATGAACGCCGTGTTACGCCGGCTGTCGCCGAGGGCGCGCTGGCTCGTCGAGTTGGTGGCCGTCTTCAGACAGCCCATCGACCTCTTCGACCCGGTGCTGGCCGAAGCGATTGCGCGAGCCCATCCGGCGACCGAATTGGCTGACGATATCCAGGCTCTGCAGGCGCATGCCCTGATCGACGACGCCCATCTGGCCGGGCTCCATCCGCTCCTGCGCGAGCATCTTCTGGCGCATCTGGCGACCGATCCCCGGCGCAAACGAAGTCTGCATCGGCTGGCGGCCGACTGGTCGCAACAAAGCTCGGGCGACGTCCTCGAGGTCCTCTACCATGCCGCGAACGCCGGACAGATCGAACGCATGGCCGACGCCATTCGCGGCCAGGAAGAGGCCGTGGCCGCGCGCGGGCAGGCGACCGCGGCGGCGCAGGTCCTGGCGCAGGTCATCCGCAACCTTGGTACCGGAAAGCAATCCGAGCCGAAACGCCGCCGGTTGCGCGAGCTGAGCACGTCGCGCGGGATCTTGCTGATCGGCGGCCTGCAGGCGCGCGAGGCCGAAGCCGACTTCCGACGGGCGCTCGACCTGACCCAAGACCCTCAAACCCGCGCCGATCTGGTGGCCTGGACTGTGACCTCGATCCTGGAGCGCAACGCCTACAGCGAGGCGCTGGCGCTGATCGCTGAGGCAAAGGTCGGCCTGCGTCAGGGCGACGCATTCTTGCGCGCGCGTTTGGAGGCGTCGGCGGCCTGGGCGCACTACGACCTCTCTCAGATCGACGAGGCCGCGCGCGCCGGAGAGACGGCCCTGGCTTTGCTCGAGCCTTTCGGCCGGGTGCCCTGGCAGGGACTCGACGCTACTCGGGCGATGGCGCACAGCGCCATGGCCAGCATCTCACGCGCGCGTCAGAACGTCGTCGAGGCCTTTCGGCATGGCCAGGCGGCCGTCGACACGGCGGAGCGCGGCGGGCGGCGTCGCATGGCGGTTTCGAAGCGGGGATTTCTTGGGGGCTTGAACTACGACCGCGGCGACCTGGATGAAGCCGATCGACTCCGCGGCGCAGCGCTTCAGGCAGCACAGGAGCTGGGTGACAGCTACACGGTCGCGTACATGAACATGTACCTGAGCGATCATGATCGCATCCGGCTCACGATCGACCAGGGCCTCAAGCGCCTCGATGTCGTCCAGGAGTTGATGGATCAGATCGGCGACCGTCACGGCCAGGCCGATCAAGTGGCCCGGCGCGCGGCATTTCTACTCTGGCGTGGTCAGGTCGCCGCCGCCGTGCGCCTGCTCGAGGGCCCGCTGGTGGGCAGCAACGCGGATCTGTCCTCCCGCTCCCACGGCTACAACCTCAACCGCCTGGTGTTCGCACAGTTGGTGGCGGGCCCGGGTCGCTGGACACAGGCCCGCGAAACGCTCGACCGGGCCTTGGACCTGGCCGAAACGTCCGGCGACCGCATGCTGCGGTTTAACCTGGGCACCACCCAGGCCGCCCTCTGGCTGACGGCCGGTGATCCGGCTGAGGCAAACGGCTGTCTGGCGGCCGCTCCAGCCCACGAGGGTTTCGGGCTGTGGGGACGGTTGGAACGACGACTGGTTGGTGCGATGGTGGCGTGGGCGTCCGGCGACAAGGTCGGATCGCAGTTGCAGTTTTCCAGCCTGCAGGAACAGGCGGCGGGGTTTGCGTTCTTCGCCGTGCGCATGGCGCGCGTCCTGGCCGAGCCCACCTATATCCCGACGCGGATCCCGCGTCTGTTGTGGTGTGCCGAAGCAACACCGCGGTAAAGCCATCACCGTGATGCAGCGGCCGCGATCTCTCGGCCGATCGCCTCGGCCTCCCCGTCCGCCCCGCCTTCAAGCAACACAACCACGGCGACCCGCGGGTCGTTCGCCGGAGTCGCCAGGCCGTACCAGGCCAACTCCCGTTGGTCGGGGCCGGTGCCCGCGACGGCCGCGGCTGAGTAGCCGCGCGTCACCAACGCCTTCAACGGCGCCGTACTGGCCGGACTGAAGGCCGACACCAGGCTCCCGACCGGCGAGCGCTCGATCCAACTGCCGGACGCGGCGCGCTCGGCCAGGATCAGGCGCGGCGCCGGCACGGTGCCTTCACGTGCCCAGGCTGCGACGATCCGGGCATAGTGCAGCGGCGTCATCGTCAGGGTCCCCTGGCCGAGCAGGGCGGCCGGCTCGGTTTGCGAGTCGGTGTCGAGCGCGGCTGAGGTTGGCAGGCCGAGGGCCGGCGCCTCGAACAATCCCAGATCGCGCCAGAGTTGGGCGACCCGTTGCGGCTCAAGCGCGTTGGCCAGGCTCACAAACGGCGCCGGGCAGCGCAGTTGCACGGCCAGTGCCCAGGTGATGGGGAGATCGGCCGGGGCGGCACACCCGACCTTCACTGTCCCGATCGTCACGGTGCGCGAGCTGCCCGGCGCATCGGCATCGGGGTCGATCAAGCCGGTCTGCAGACCCAGGGCATACAGCGCCGGGTAGAGCGCGGCGCCCGGCTGATACAACGCGGTCGAGGCGCGGTTAAGCAGAGGCGAACCGGGATCGGCGGTCAGGTCGGCCCAGCGCTCATCCAGCTGGTTGGGATCGAAGCTGGGATGCGAGGCCAGCGCCAGCACGTCCCCAGTAGCGAGGTCGAGCACCACAGCCGCCCCGGGGCGTGCGCCCAGGGCGGCGTCGACACGGCGTTGCAGATCAAGATCCAGGGTGAGCTGGAGCGCGCCAGGCTGCGGCGGCTCGCCCAAGACAAGCCCGCGCACGTATTCAAGCTCGGATTGAGAGGCATCGCCGTGCAGAAAGGCATCGCCGGCGGCCTCGATCCCGGCCGCGCCGTAAAGTGCGGAGCTATACCCCAACACCGGACCGAGCGTCGGGTAAGGGTAAGTGCGCGCATAGCCGTCCCCGACTCGGATCGACTCGGCCAACACCTGTCCGTTGCGATCCACGATCAAACCGCGCGGATACCGCCGCTCGAGCAGCGCCCGGCGGGCGTTGTCGGGGCGTGCCACAAGTTCGGCGCTCCGAACCAGACCCCAGTAGCCGACCGCAGTCGCCAGAGCGACAAAGGCCAGCCCGGTCATCGTGGACAACCAGCGCAGGGCCGTTCGCCGCTCCGGGTTTAGCACGCTCTTTGACACCGGCACGGGGCCGACCCGGCGCGCGCCGGCTGACGTTCGCGGCCGATCGCGATCCGAAATCCGCACCAGCAATCCGAGCATCAGACATTGCGCGAGCAGCGACGAGCCCCCATAGCTCAAGAACGGCAGGGTCACACCGGTCAGCGGCAGGACGCGCAACGCGCCGCCCACGATCAACGTCGCCTGCAGGGCCGACAGCGCGGTCAGCCCGGCCGCCAGCAGTTGATCAAATGCCGAGCGCGCCCGGGCGGCAGCGCGAAGGCTACGCGCGGCCAGCAGGCCCTGCAGGCCAATGGCTGCCAGCGCGCCCGCCAAGCCCCATTCCTCGCCGATGGCCGAGAAGATGAAATCCGAGTGCGCCAACGGAACCAGGTTGGGATTTCCCAGGCCAGGCCCGCGACCGATCACACCGCCGGCGGCTTGCGCGATCAAGGCCTGCACGATTTGATAGGCCCCGCCGATCGGGTCGCTGAACGGGTCAAGCCAGGCCGCCACACGCGCCCGGACCACGCCGAACACGGCATAGCCGCCGGCCGCAGCCAACAGCAGGAGCAGGAACCCAAAGACCAGCAGGCGCCGCTGGCCCGTCGCCACAAAGCTGACCGCCAGGGCGCCGCCAAAAAGTAACACGCCGGCGCCAAGGTCCCGCTGAGCGACGACGACCAGCAGGGTCAGGCCCCACACCGCCAGCAGCGGCGCGACGTCGACGGCGCGCAACGGTCCGGCTGTTGGTCGTCGCTCAGCCAGATAGGCCGCCAGAAAGGCGATCAGGGTTAGTTTGAGCAACTCGGAGGGCTGGAAGAACACGCCGACGCCCAGCGCGCCTAACCAAAGGCGCGCGCCCGTGTCGGCCGGGTCCAGGCCGATCAGAAACGTCAAAGCGGTCAGCGCCAGAGCCAGGCTCAGGAGGACGTAGCGGTACCGTCGCAAGCCGCGCAACACCCCGTCGGTCGCTGCGGCGAGCAGCAGCGCAGCGGTGCCGACAACCAGCCAGGCTGCCTGTCGGAGGCCATAGTCGGGCAGCAACCGCCAGATGAGCAGCGCGCCCCAACCCATCAGGAACAGGGCGGCGTGCAGAAGGATCGGATCATGGCCGGCCAGACGGTGCGCGAGGACACGGGTGGCCGCGAGCGCGCACAGCGCCCACACCGCCACAATCGCCCAGGGTTCCCAGGCTCGCGGCGAGAGCGGTTCAGCCCAATCGTTCAGCCGGGCGAGCGGCGCAACGGTAAGGGCAACGGCCGTGAGCGTGAGGAAGAGGCCGGCCAGCCCCAGGCCAAGGTAGCGCTGCGGCCCACGCGGGGCCAGGTCGGGCGTGTGCTCAGCGTGAATGCCCGGGCCTCACAGGTATTTCGAGGTCAACAGCGCGACCCGCTCACGGGTCGCGGCCGGGATGCGATCGCGGGCTGTCATCAACGCGTCCTTGAGCGCGTGCTGGCAACTGCACTCAGGCTGCGGCGTCGCCAGCCGGCCGACCAGATTGACGATCGCCTGTTGGGCGTGGTCGGTATTGGCGTTCAGCGTGCGGATCACCATCTCGACCGTCACCGGCTCGGCCGAGGTATGCCACACGTCGTAATCGGTAACGTGCGCAATGCAGGCGTAGCAGAGTTCAGCTTCGCGCGCGAGGAAGACCTCAGGCGAGGTGGTCATGCCGATCAGGCTGAAACCCAACTGCCGATAGGCCCGGCTTTCGGCCCTGGTCGAGAAACGCGGTCCTTCGATCGTGACGAATGTGCCGCCCTGATGGACCGTCGCGCCGGTATCGGCCACGGCCGCGTGCGCCAGTTCGGAGAGGTGCGGGCAGAACGGATCTGCCACACTGACATGGCCGACCAATCCCTCGCCGAAGAAGCTGCGTGCCCGCAGAGTCGTCCGGTCGTAGACCTGATCCGGGATGGCGATGTGGCCCGGTGCATAGTCTTCGCGCAAGCTGCCACAGGCGCTGACGGCGACGACCTGGCGCAGCCCCAGGCTCTTGAGGGCCCAGATGTTGGCCCGATAGTTGACCTCGGTCGGCGTGAGACGATGGCCGCGACCGTGGCGCGCCAGGAAAGCCACGCGTTGGCCGGCCAGGGTGCCGATCACGATCGGGTCGCTCGGGTCGCCGAACGGTGTCGCGATAACGCGTTCTTCGACCTCGGTCAGCCCCGGCATCGCGTATAGCCCGGAACCGCCGATCACGCCCAGGATGGGGGGGACGGACATGCGTGCTCTCCTTGGTGTCAGCTCGGGCCGGCCGGGGCACCGTCCTCGGTGGAGGCGAAGCGGAAGCTGACGCCGGCAATGGCGATCATATCACCGGCGCGCAGCGGGCTGGCACGATCCAGCAATTGTTGGTTGAGCCAGGTGCCGTTCTTGGAGCCCAGATCCTCGATCCACCACAGGCCTTCGCGGCGATGAATGACCGCATGTTCAAGCGAGGCGCCTTCGTCGGTCAGGACGATGTCGGCCGTCGGTGCGCGCCCAAGGGTGCACACGGCGCCGACCGGCAAGGATTGTTCCGAAGCGAATCCGGTGGGGCCCGGTGCGAGCACGATGAGGGCGGCGCTGGCGACGCGCGGGGCCGTCTGCCGGCTTGGGCGCGTGCTCCGCCACCACAGCCAGAGCAGAGCGCCGAAGACGGCATAGAGCGCCACCGCAAGGCTGATCCGCAAGACGCCGTAAGCTTCGAGGGGGCTCATTCCAGATGGGGGGCTGCAGCTCAGAAGATCGGGCGGGTGCGATCTGCACCGTTGTCGACATCACGTTTTCCACGCGATGGCTCGGCCGGCGCGTGGGTGCGGACGGATTGGTCCTCTCCGTAGATCAACGACACCCCGGCCAACCGCAGGACATCGCCGGGCTTGAGCAGGCATTCCTGGACACGCTGATCATTGACAAACGTCCCGCCGCTGGATCCCAGGTCGTAGACCACGTAGCGCCCGAAACGCAAGCGCAACTGCGCGTGCGCCCGGCTGACGCTGGAGTGCTCCAGGATGACGTCGTTATCGAGTCGACGCCCGAGGCTGATCACGGCACGCCGCAAGGGAACCGTGCGGTCGCCGTCCAGAATGAGGAAGGCCGGTGGCAGCCCGCCCGCGGCGACACCCAACTGCGCCTGAGCCGGGACGCTGCCCGTGGCTGTGGCACCGAGACGGACGGCATCGCCGGTGACGATCAGGCTGCGCGGTCGCAGGTGCTCATCAGGCAACAACGTGACGTCCGGCGGGCTGGGCAACGTGACGTGCAACTGGCGCGCGGTCTCGACCAGCAGCGCGGCCAGGGTATCGGTCAGATTCGGGTTGTCTCGCACGAGGTGGGCGACATCGTCCCGGTGCAGGCGAATGGTGTAGCTGACAGCCGGCGCACCTTGCGCAGCGGTATCCTCCAACGTGCGCACCAGATGGCGTTGCAGGTCGATCGGCTCGATGCGGCCCGGAAACAGGCGCGCGAGCGTGCCCTCGACCAGGGCTTCCATGCGAGCCTCCAGGGCCGCCAAACGGCTTTGGGGTGGCGTCGGCATCAAAACGATTATACCTGCGCCAGCTCGGGCAGCAGGACTCTCCCGACAGGGTGGAGCTCCTTTTGGACCACGCCCGTTTCCATTGCCCCGAAAATCCTCGGGGTGTCACGTACCAGCGCCGGCTCCGGGCTCTCGACGCTCAATCGCTTCTCAACCATTCTCCTCGGCCACACCCTGCATGGGCAGGATCGAGCCGCCGTCGATGACGATGGTCTGACCGCGGATCATGCTGGCTGCCGGCGAACACAGAAACGCAACCAGGTCGGCAACGTCGTCGGGCGTCGCCAGCCGACCGGCAGGCGTCGCCTGCGTCACGGCGCCCAAGACGTCGGTGCCGCGCAGGCTCGCGAAGTGCTTGAGCGCATCGGTCGCGACGATGCCCGGCGACACAGCGTTGGCGCTGATGTTGTGGGCCGCCAGCTCGACAGCCAGGTAGCGCGTCAAGGCTTCCAACGCCGCCTTGGAGGCACCGACCAGCACGTAATCGGGCAACACCCGGTTTGACCCCGGGCTGCTGACGCTAACGATGTGTCCACCGCCCCTGGCCTTCATCGACGGCACCGCGCGTTGCGCGCAGAACAGGGCGGCCCGGGCGTTGATGTTGAGGGTCCACTCCCAACCCTTGAGCTTTTGCTCCATGATCGGACGGTTGTAGCCGGACGCCGCATTGTTGATCAGGATGTCCAGACCTCCGAAGGCACGCTCGGCAGCGCCGATCAAGGCTTCGATCCCCTCGGGATCGCCGACGTCGGCTTTGACGACCTCGGCCCGCCGCCCAAACGCGCGGACCGCCTCGGCGGTTTCCTCGGCTGGGCCGCGATTACGGAAGAAGTTCACGACGACGTCGGCCCCCAGGCCTGCCAGGCGCAACGCGATGGCGCGGCCGATGCCGCGTCCCGAGCCGGTGACGACGGCGACCTTGCCGGCGAAGAGATTGGGGATCCAGGGTGAAGTGGTCATGGCGTTCCTGAGGCGCCGATCGCAACACGACCGACGCAGAGTCATCGATATAGATCCTGATCAGTCGGCCCGCGCGTGGGTCACGCTCCACGGCTTCAAAAGCGTGCGGTCGAACTGATCGATGTGTTCCGGCGCCAGGCCGGCCAGAGCGTCGCGCGCCGCGCGCGCGTCACGCCGGGCAGCATCGACGTCGACACCCCGGCAGCGGCCCGGCAGATCATCCAGCCACTGCCACATGCGCAAGAAGAGCTTCGTGGCTCCGGCAGGATTGGCACGGGCGATGTGCAAATAGGCGACGGCGATCTGCAACAAGCCGCGGTAGAGCGCGCGTCCTGGGCCGGGGTCCGTGTTCCAGGCTTCCTCAAGATATTCGTGGGCCTCAAAAAACTCGCCGCGATTGAAGTGCGCGATACCTTCCAGGGCCGCTGCGCTCAACGGCTCGGCGCAGGCGACAGCGATCGCCCCGGGATCGGGCCGCACCGCCCACCGGCGCACGGCGGCGGCCAGGTCGGGAATGGCGGCCCGATCCACGACTGCGTCACAGCCGGCCGCGAGGGCCGCCTCTGCCTTGCGAGTCGGATCGGCCGTGACAGCCAGAATCGGGAGGCGTCGGGTTGCTGCGGTTTGCTTGAGGCTTGCGGCCCCGCGGGCCCATTGCAGGTCTGGCGTGTCGAGATCCAACACCACGGCAATCGGGCGAGCGGCCAGGAGTTGCGAAACCCAGTCGCCTGGGCTTGGTGGCGTTTGCGCCACGATCGTGAGCCGAAGGTCGGACAGGCCCGCGGCCGCCTGTTCGACCAACATCCGGTCATCCGACCACAGGGTCAGGCGATCGGTCACGGCGCCGGGTAGGGGTTGCGGGACCCGGGGTAGGCCGTGCCCGAACCGCCAGGCGTCCCCGATCCGCCGGCTGTGCCCGCGGTGGGGCTGGGGCTCCGGAGGGCCGGGATGTCGACCGTGGCGGTCGGCGCGCCCGCTGCGGCAGGCGCTGTCGCATTAGGGGTCGGGCTCGCGCCGGCGGATTGGGGAATCGTTGCCTCGGCCACGGGCGGTGTGGCGGAAGCGGGATCGCCGGAGGCCGTGGTAGGCAATTCGCCGGGGGCCGCC
>JAEURK010000174.1 GCA_016789175.1 Anaerolineales bacterium | reverse complement strand
TACTGGGGCGACATGAAGCGCGCCGCCACCACCGCCGCCACCGGCGCGGCACAGACGATGTACAGCTCCCGCAACGGCCCGCGCAACTTCGTCCGTGCCAGCCGGATCGTGCGCGTGCGCTGCGTGAGCGACTCCTGGATCAGGGGCATGACGTCCGAGATCGGGGTGCCGCGCTGATGTTGCACCAGGATCAACTCGAAGATCGAGTTGAGCAGCTGGCTTTGCCGCCGGGCGCTGACGATGCGCAAGATCATCTCCAAATCGGCTCCGGCATCGAGCTGGCGACAGATGTAGGCCCAGTCGTCGCGACACAACGGCGGCCCGAACTGAGCCGCATGCTCGGCCGCGCCGCGAAAGCTGCTGCCCATGCGCGCCCCGACGACCAGCCGCGAGACGACCTGCGGCAATTGTTCTTCGTAGTCCTCGATCGCCTTGGCCGCCTTGCCGCTCAAATACGTCCAGTACCCGAAGACCGACATCGCCGCCGCCATGATCGCCGGCAGAATCGCTCCGATCAGAAAATAGGCCGTAAGGAACACGCCGATCACCAGCACGGCCACAACCTTCAGGAAGTCCTCGACGCTCAGGTTGAAGCGCGCGGCATCGAGCTTGGCCTGCAGGCCGCGCAGGAAGTCTTCGCGCGGCTTCCCCTCGCCGTACAGCTGCTCGACGTTCGACAGCCGCACCGGCCGTGTCCACTGCGTGCCGATCACCAGCACGAACACGCCGATGGCGAACAACAGCGCGAACCACGCGTTCTGCGAGACGAAGATACTCATCGCTCTACGCTCCGGCGCCTCGGCCCAACCCCGCCTTCAGCTCCGCTCGCTCGCGCGCGGCCTGGAGCACCAGGTCGTAGCTGAAGCCGGCTTCACGCAACAGCGCCTCGTGACTGAGGTCGAGGCGCTGGCCCGTGCACATCAACCGGCGCCGCGCGGTGTCGTAACGGAAGAGGGGTGTGGTGACCGGGATCGAGCCTTCGATCCCGCCGGTGAACTCGACGATCTCCTCGACGTAGCGCCGACCGGTCTCTGCTCGCCGGAGCGTGATGCCGAGATGAAAGGCCCGCGCGATCCAGAGCGCCACGGTGTTCTCGCTGGTCTCGGTCTGAAAGCTGGCCTCCTGGAGCATCATGCGGATCCGGCTGCTCACGTCACCGATCGTGTCGGCATGGATCGACGTCAGGCCGTTGCGGTGTCCGGTCCAGAGCGCCTTGAGCATGTCGAAGACCTCGGCGCCGCGGGCCTCGCCCACCGTCAGGGCGTCGGGCCGCTGGCGCAGGGCCGCGATCACCAGGTCGCGCTGGGTGATGGCCGGCAGGCCCTCGAGCGTGGCCGGGCGCGTGATCAGGTAGACGCAGTTCTCGCCGTTCTTCAACCCGCGCATGCGCAGCTCGCGGGTGTCTTCGATCGTGACGATGCGGCGATCGGCCGGGATCATGCGCCCCAACGCACCGAGCACCGTGGTCTTGCCGACGCCGGTCGGGCCCACGACAAGGATGTTGAAACCCGCGATCACGGCCATATGAAGGAAGCTGGCGCTCAACGCGGTGAACATGCCGCTGCCGCGATCGTGCCGGAAGTAGTCCGGCAGCTGCGGCGCCGTCGGCTGGCCGTGATCGTCGCCGCCCAGCGCGACCAGGTCGGTCATCTGTAGCGAATGATCCCGATGAATGCGGATCGAGGCCACCGGCCACGGATCGGTCAGCGGCTGGGTGATGATGTTGATGCGATGCCCGTGCCGCATGGTGCCATCGACGATCGGGGTGAGCGGGCCAGCCTGCCGGCCAGTGTGGACGATCGTGCGGTTGAGCACGATCAAGGCCTCCTGCGAACTGCGAAAGCCGTGATCGACCCGCACCCAGTTCCCGCGGGCTTTGTACCAGATGTCGTCGGGACCATTAATGGCGATGTCCTCGACGTCCGGCTGGCGCAGGATGGTCTCGAGCGGCCCGAGGCCGAGCAGATGGTCGAGCAAACGTCCCACGATCTCGTCGACGGGTTGTTCGAAAGCCGCGCGGCTACGCGCCTCCCAGCTGCGATCGTTGAGTTCGCCCACGAGTTGCGCCCCGCGCTCGCGGCACCAGGCCACGACCTCATCGGCTGCCGTATCGACTTCGGACGGTGCAAACCGCCCTGTGGCGCCGGTGGCCGCTTCCCGCAAGGCCTCAAGCACATGGCTGAAGGGATCCATGACGTCGTAGCGCGGCAAGGCGCTGACGCGCAAGGGCGTCGTGCCGCCCCGGGCCGGTTTGGCATCGAGACTGACCGGCCCCTGCCCCATCTCGCCGCCGCCCGTCGCCGCTTCGGCAAACGGGTCGAAGGCCTCATCGGCAAAATCCGGCGGCGCGAAATCCCAGTTCAGGTTGTCGCTGTTGTCGCGATCCATCTCACTAACCACCCTCTTGCATCAGTAAACCTTCACCCGGCACTCGAGTGTCACCGCCCACCCCGCAGCACCACCCTGAGCGGAGCGGTGCAGCATTTCCGCGCCGCCCAGTCGAACGGTCGGTCCGCGCGTTGAGAATCCGTCGAGAGCGCACGTCGACTGCGGCCCGCATCAATCGCCGGCCTCCGCTCAGTGTGGTCTCGCTCCTTGCCTCAGATCCGTTCCCAAGCCAAACGTCCCCGGCACCACTCTGAGCCTGGCAAGGGGATCAGGGTTATGTCGCTCCGCATCCGCGACGTGCTCTCACGCCTGACTCCCGCAGCACCACCCTGAGCGGAGCGGCGCAGCATTTCCGCGCCGCGCAGTCGAAGGGTCGGTGCGGGCCTTCACAATCCCCGCGACACCGCACGTCGACTGCGGCCCGCATCAATCGCGGGCCTCCGCTCAGTGTGGTGTCGCTCCATGCAGGGTAGGCGAACCACATCACCGGGAACGCGATTGTTTCCCTTCAGCCACGATGCCGTGCAAACGATCCCAATCCCGGGCAATCAACGCTTCCTTCTTCACTCGCGTCCAGCCTTTGATCTGACGTTCCAGTCTCAAAGCCGTGTGCTCGTCCTCCAGGCACTCGGCCCAAACCAGCGTTACCGGGCGACGATGATGGGTGTAGCCTGGTACGATACCGGCGTTGTGCTCATCGATGCGCTTATTTACGGACACCGTGATACCGGTGTAGTAGCTCCGATCTAAACAACGCACGATGTAGACCCAGTGCTCCATCCTCTTGCACTCCGCATATGTCCGTTCTCTTCACTCCACCCCGCAGCACCACCCTGAGCGGAGCCGCGCAGGGTTTTCGCGCCGCGCAGTCGCGGGGTCGGTGCGGGCCTTCACAATCGCCGCGACACACTCCCCGCTGTCACCGTTTCCCGCCGAACAACCCGAACACACCGCCCCTGGCCTTGCTGTTGCGCGCATCGCCCAGGGTCTTGCCGATCGGTGGATAAACGCCCTCAGCCACACTGAGCATGCCACGCAAGGTGCTCTCGGCCCCTGGCGGATGCTTTTGCAGGTATTGCAGCGCAAACGGCCGCCCTTGATTCACCGATGCGATCACATTGCGGCTGCGATCCTCGGGCACGACGGCAAAGACCGGCAGGCCCATGAACTCGGCCACGTCCTTCAGGTCGATGCGGTCATCCGGGTCATAGCGGTTCATCACCAGTTTGAACTTGTCGGCGCGCAGGTCGGCCTTCTCGACCAGGGCCTGATAGGTCTGGCGGTTGTGATACAGCGACGACCGGTCCGACGTGTTGATGAAGAGCACCTGGTCCGACGCCTGCAAAGCGCCGAAGTGCGGACCCATCTGAGTGTTCGAGCCCAGGTCGATGACGACGAAGTCGTAGTGCTCGCGCGCCAGCCGGATGAGGTCGGTCATGAACTGCTGGCCCTGCTTGCCGAAAAGCGGGCCCGCCGAGCCTTGCTGGATCTGGACGATCCCGAACAGCACGAACAAACGGCCCTCGACCTGTTTGGTGCGCGAGTCGAGCGCAGCGTCGGCCGTAAGCGTGCGCTTGCGCAGCATCTCGATCTCGAGCTTGTTGCCATTGGCCTGATAGTCGCTGGCCAGATGCAGGATCGTGTTCTGGGTCGGCGGGATGTCGAGGTGCAGGGCCACCCGCCCGCAGTTCATGTCGGCGTCGATCAACAAGACCGTGCGCCCCGCCACAACCGAGAGCAGACAGGCCAAGTTGACGGCCAATGTGGTCTTGCCATCGCCGCCCTTGGTGCTCCAACACGCCAGCGCGCCTGTGCGATAGCCCGCGGGGGCCGCCGGTGCGGCCGGCCGCCAGCCGACCTCGCCGTCGACCAGCGGCCGCGTCCAACGCAAACGGGCCTGCGCCAGATGTCCACGGGCCTCATCGACAAATTGCGTCACCACACCCGGTGTCACGGGCACGCTATAAAATGCGATGGCGCCCAGGGTGGTCATTTCGACGCCCCACGCACCGCTCGGGGAGGCCAGACCGATCACGGCCACCGGGAAGTCCGGCCACTTGCTCAATCGCGTGATCAGGTCCGGTGAATAACCGCGGATCTCGGGCGAGATCACGACGACTTGAGGCTTAAAGTTGCGGATGTCGTCCGGCAGGTCCATCGCGTCGCGTGTGGTCGCCAGCACGTGCACGCCCGAAGGATGATTGGGCCCCAAATCCATAAACGGTCGGGCCAGCTCGGGCGGCGCCGCCACCAGCACGCCGATAGGCTCATCGGGGCGGGCATCCGGGGCCTTGCCGTTCTCGAAGATCTTGGAGAGCTTGAGCATCGTCTACGGCCTCACAGTCGGCGTCGGGCTGAGTTCGGCGGTGGGCGTGGCGGTCGCCGGTGGGATCGGGGTAGCCTGCGCGGCGGCCTCGGCCGCTTGAGCGGCCTGCTCCTGCTGCCGCCAGAGGTCCTGGCCGGCGCCCGTGATCTCGGTCGGGAGACCCGCCTGCAGCCGCTGGTCGCGTTCCATCTCGAGCAGGGCCACCAGGTCGTTCCAGGTCATTCCCAGAGTCGGTCGGCGTTCGCCCGTCCGGGTACCGTCGGCGCGCGCGTTGGCCGAAAGCAACGAGACCCGAACCACCCCGGTGTCGAGCGCAAACTGCACGACCTCTTGGGCGTCCCGCGGTACCGCCAACACCAGCGCCGTCACCGGCCCGGCTACCTCGCGCACCACGGTCTGGCCGTTGGCAGTGACCTGACTGGACGTGGTTGTCTCGCGCACCAGATCCAACACCAGGGCGTTCGTCACGATAGTCTTGGCGAGCGGCACATACAACATGGCAACCGGCGTGGGCGTCACGGCAACCGGATCAGGCGTCGGCGGCTCAAGGACAAGCGGCGCGCCATACGCTTGATACGGCACATCGGTCGGCGGGACCACCGGCGCGTAGCTGGCGCCGGTCACTCCGTAGACCAGGTCGACGTAATCGCCGGCCCGGATCCCGGGTGGGGCCGTCTCCTCCGTTACCGGAACGACGAGCGCGATCAGATTCGAGTCTTCGAGCTGACCCGACAGCCCGCCGCTTTCGTTTCCGGCTGCGACGATGGCATTGCGCGGGATCGGTTGCCCGGCGGCAACGGGCTGGGTGATGATCTTGTTGTTGAGGAATTGCACGTCTTGCTGCAGAAAGACCGTGTCGTAGAAGCCGCTCTCGGTTTCGTCGATGTGGACCGAGACGGTCGCGAGATCCTGCAGGCGCACGACGTCACCCGCGTTGAAGTCCCGGCTGGCCACCACGACCAGCACCGCCGGCGGATTGAACACCTGTCCGAGCAAGAAAACGCCGGCGAACGAAATCGCCATGAGGAGCAAACCAAAGATCAATACAAACAAGTTCCGACGCATGAATATGCCCCCGTGCTTGAACGACGCTCTGGCTCACCTTTCTTGAGCGTCGACCATCTCTACCATATGCGACCCGGACGGCTCGGCAGTCCTCGAAACGTCCTCGAGATTATTCGTTCGCTGATGTCTACGATGGGATGGCGTAAAAGGCCAAGGCATCGGCCCGACCGTCAACATCAGCGATAACAAACCAAAAAACTAGGCGCTGGGTTCAGTTCGGCGCACCGTTCTGTATTGTGGGCGCGTTTTGTCAGAATAGCGCGTCGCACCGCATTTGACAATAGTTCAATCTGTCCAGGGCGCATCGACCCGCCCGGTTCCAGCGCACAAAGCAGAGCGCAAAATTCCGAGGCAACCCACGACATATTGTGACGAGGGCACAGAGCCGTTCACGCCCCATCACAGCGTGGCTCACCAGATCTTGGCCCAAGGTTAGCCGATGCCCGGATACGGTCAATGACGCATTCGTACCAAAAAGAAGCCGGCCGGATGCGCCCCCTCGCACATCCGACCGGTCTCGCGGTTGGCCCCCTCTGCCGTCCGCAGGAATAGATTAGGTGACTTTGCCCGCTCTGAGTCCTCGGTCAATCCTCGCCCTCCTTACGTCGAGATGATGGATTGACACTTAAGGACAGCCGGCGTCATAGCAGGCCGAGGCCGCCACGCTGCTGTCAGGTCTCAGCAGCTCGGCCTTATCGCCGGCGTTGTTCCACATTGCGCTGACCGTCCACAAGAGCACGCTGGGCGGGTTGTCGACCGCGCCGGTGAACGATTCGATTTGGACCGTGGCGCCGGGCGCCAGGGTGTATCCGGCCGGGAAGGTGAAGGTCTGAGATCCGATCGTGCTCAAGAGCACCCAACCGGTCATATCCTGCGGCAGGCCGCCTGTGTTCCGAATGATCACGAACTCGGGT
>JAEURK010000135.1 GCA_016789175.1 Anaerolineales bacterium | reverse complement strand
GTCTCCCGAGGTCGGCCGGCGTAGGTGAACGATCAGTGACCGGGCTGGGTGGCCTCTGTCTGGACGCTCGCTGGGCTGGCATGGGGGAGGAAGATCGTGCCCTTGAACGCCCCCTGTAGGGTGCGCACGACGGTGATCAACCAGAGGATCAGCAGGGCCGCCAGGCCCGTCAGACCGATCCACAAGAAGAAATCGAGCGGAAACGTCTGATAGATCACACCGGTTGAGACAGTGAACGCACCCATAGGGAAGACAAAGGCCCACCAACTCAACGCGAAGGGCAGCGGCATTCTCCGGTGGGTGCGCAAAGTCAGAGTCACCGCGAGGGCCAGCCAGAAGAGGGCAAATCCCCAGAGTGCCACGCTCCCGACCTGCATCAGGACGTTTAGAGTCTCCTCGGTCTGTATGCTGAACCCCAAGGCGGCTTTCAGGGGTTTGACCAGCCGGAGTGCCGTGATCGCCAGGATGGATGTTGGTGCCAGGCCGACCCAGAGCGTTGGCGCCAGATGCACGGGCGGTTGGGGATAGAAGATGTACCGGTTGAAGACCATGGCCAGGATGAGGATGAATAGCACCGTACCGGCGCCAAGAAAGAGCAGGCTGCCGAACAAGGTGACCGTTCCCCAGGTCGTCCCAACATAGTGCCCGGCCAGGCTCAAGCCCAATACCGGGATCAGCAGAGCCGACACCGGCGGGATCAGCCAGCCCAAGGTCGATGACTCCCACTTGACCTCTGGCTTCTCGATGAAAATCGTGATCAAGACCAGTGCAAAGACCAGGATCCCGGCCGATCCAAACACCCAGAGCGTTTGAAGGATCGCCCACAGGGTTGCTTCAGGCAGGAACGCCGGAGCCGTTTTTTCGAGCGCAATACCGATCACCAGGAGCGAGATCGGCATGGTCGGAAAGAAGGCCGCGGAGACCGGGTTGTTCAAGTCACGGCGCGCCGAATCGGGGTGGTGAATCCAACGCAAGACCCAGGGGATGATCAGCACGGCGAACAGCACGACCGCGAACGCCAACAGGACTCCCTGTGCAATCGCGGCAAACGGCACGAACAGCCGGAACACGAAGATCGCCACAGCGATCACGGCGGTCCCCATCACCGAGGCGAACCACCCAGGGGCAAAGTGCTGGACTATGTCGTTAAGCGACAAATTGTTCGTCACAAAAGACTCCCGAAATGCCATGACGCCCACGTGCAACCGGGCCGACCGATCTCCTCGTTAGATGCACGCTGGGCGCGAAAGTGACACCGGAAGGTGAAGGCAATCCCGGGATTACGGCGTGACGGCCGCCTCTGCGAAGCGGCGCTGGCGCTCGAGTGAGCGCCCTTCGCCGTGAGTGGGCCGCGATGTGACACAGAACGACGCCGGGCCGACCGGGATCGCGCCGACCTCAAAGATCGCTTCGGCGGTTCGACACTGATAGATCTCGTGATAGAACGAGAACCCTTGCCCGCGATGTTCGACCAGCCACCTCCACCAGGCGGTATGCGGCATCTGGCGCGCGAACCGGGCCAGGTCATCGTGCGAGCCCCAGTATTGCAGTTGCAGGCCGCCCGCACCCTCGGGAAACTGGCGTGTGCAAAGCAGGCCCTCCGCAGCTTCCAGAGCCGCCTGCATCTGCTGTGGGATCCCGGCCGCCTCATACAAGGCGTAGCCTTCCGGGCTGTGTGCCTGAATGCCGAAGATCGCGAGCGTCAACTGCGGGAAATCCCACAGGTGCGCGACATAGCCGCTGTCAGTTGGGGGTGGTGTGGGTGCATTCCGGGTGATCACAGCCTGTTCTCCTTGAGGGTTGGTCAACAGGTTAGGACCGCTGCGGTGCCAAAACCAGACCATTCGGTGCTCAATCCTTGCTCAGGTTGTCGCGCGGGTGTCTCTGGAGGGCATTGGCTACGATGCCATCGCGATACCGGGATCCTCCAGTTATTTCCGGTATCGAATGCGTATAATCCTCCGCATGCCCAAAACACTCCTGGCCATCGTCGCCCACCCCGATGATGAGATCTCGACCGGCGGGACCCTGGCCCGCTATGCCGCGGCCGGTCACCGCGCGATCGTGGCCTGCGCCACCCGTGGCGACGGCGTCGACGCTAAGATCAAGAACGACGCCGCTACCCCGGAGACGCTCGGTCGGGTGCGACAGCAAGAGCTGGCCGCATCCTGTGCCACCCTGGGCCTCGAGCGCCCGATCGTGCTTGGCTTTCAAGACGGTGAGGTCGATGCCGTGCCGGTGGACGCTGCGGCCGAGCGGGTGCTCGGCCTGTTCCTGGCGCTGCGTCCCGACGTCGTCATCACCCACGATCCGAGCGGCGGCTACGCCCACCCGGATCACATCGCGGTCAGTGCGTTCGTGACGCGAGCTTTCGAGCGGGCCGGGGCCGAGATCGGGCCGGCCGCCCCGCGCCGACTGTATTACTTCGCCCTCCCGCGCAGCTTCGGCCAGAGCCTGGCGGCCTTCCGCGAGCGACGGGCCGACATCCGCGGGCAGCAGCTTGGGTTCGTCGGTGTGCCGGACGAGCTCATCACCACCCAGATCGACATCCACGACTACCTTGACCTGAAGCTGGAGGCCCTGGCCCAGCATCGGTCACAATTCGATTTCGACGAACATGGCAAACCCAAAACCTTTACAACCTCTATTCCGGAGCCGGAACGGAGCGCGTTGTTCGGTGTTGAACGATTTATTCGTGCTGCGCCGACCGTGAGTCCGGATCAGAGGAATGAGCGAGAGGACGACCTGTTTGCTGGGTGGGACTGAGTTATGTTGCCTCAACTTGACGTAAATCGAGGCGTCCTTGCGAAATCCAAGCCAAAGTGTCCTTTCCTTGTAGGATTACTCCTTCTGGCGAAAATGCGATTGTGATAAAATTCGCAGACCCGCCAGATCAGCGCGTTTTGCGGTCAAATCGATGCCAAACGACTATCTTCCTATCGCAGTCTTGGTGACTCTCGCCGGATTGTTGGCGATTTTGATTACCATCATCGGAACCGTTTTCGGGCCCAGGCGTCCAACCCAACGCAAACTGGAGCCTTATGAATCCGGTATGCGCACGTTAGGCCCTTCGGTGCGCCGCATGCCCGTACGGTTTTACCTGATTGCGGTGCTCTTCATCCTGTTCGACATTGAAGTCGTGTTCTTCCTGCCCTGGGCCGTGACCTTCCAGCAGCTTGGGATGTATGGCTTCGCTCAGATGCTGGTCTTCATCGGCATCCTGCTGGTGGGGTATGTCTGGGCCTGGAAGAAGGGCGCGTTTGAGTGGGAGTAGGCGGGCATCCGGGCAAGGGGCGACGCATGCGTCGCCCGTACGACGGTGGGGCGCGGAGCGTATAACGATTGAGCAGCGATTGTTGTTGGCATCTATAGGGCGATTGGGCGGCGAGTGGGATGCGTAGTAGCCTGGCCCGGCCTGGCAAGAAACGCCGCGCGATGGGGCGAAGGTCAGGGCGAGGCCTGTCTCGGACAGCAATCTGAGGTAGCGATCTATGGGTCTTGAACAAAAGCTCGGCAACATGGGTGTGGTGACGATGTCGCTGGAGCAGGCCGTGAATTGGGGCCGCACCGGCTCGATGTGGCCGATGCTCTTCGGCCTGGCCTGCTGTGCGATCGAGATGATCGGCGCGATCTCGGCGCCGCAGAACGACATGTCGCGCTTCGGCATGGAGTTGATGCGCGCCTCGCCCCGCCAGTCGGACCTGATGATCGTGGCCGGGCGTGTGACGCGCAAGATGGCGCCCGTCGTGCGCCGCCTGTACGATCAGATGCCCGACCCCAAGTGGGTCATCGCCATGGGCGACTGCGCGTCGTGCGGCGGCATTTTCAACAATTACGCCATCGTCCAGGGTGTCGATGAGGTCGTGCCGGTCGACGTGTACGTGGCCGGTTGCCCGCCGCGCCCCGAGGCCCTGATCCACGGCGTCCTGACGCTGCACGAGAAGGTCAAGAAGGAAAAGCTCGCGACCTGGGCGTAATCATGACAACACTCGAGCAAACCCTCACAGCGCTCAAGGCCAGGTTCGGCGACGCGATCGAAGGCGTCGAGACCTTTCAGGGTGAGACCACTGTCGTCGTGTCCGCGGAGCAGGTCGTCGAGGTGCTCAAGCACCTGCGTGAGACCCAGGCCCTGAACTTCCGCTTTCTGGCGGATCTGACGGCTTACGACGACTATCCGGACGAGCCGCGGTTCAAGGTGTGTTACCAGATCCGCAACCTGCTCGAGCCCCTCAATCTGCGTGTCAAGACCGCTGTGGGCGGCGAGGCGCCGACCCTGGCGAGCTGCACAGCGGTCTATCCGGCGGCCGGCTGGCAGGAGCGCGAGCTGTTCGACATGTTCGGGATTGCGTTCACGGGTCATCCCGATCTGCGTCGCATCCTGATGCCCAGCGATTGGGAAGGCCACCCGCTGCGGAAGGACTATCCGCTGGGGTACGAAGAAGTCCAATTCACGTTCAACTACGACGCGATCGACAAGAAGAAGCCGTACGCGAAAGAGTAAGGGCTGGCGGCCACACAGGGCGGCCAAGAGGGCGGCCACAAGGGCCGCCCCAACTGGGGCCGCCCCCAACTGGGGCCGCCCCAGCAGGGCCCAAACAGGGACGGCCCGGCACCGAAAGATCGACGCGGTAGACGGAAGATCTCGATGACGAACAATCCCCAACTTCTTGAAGCCACGCTCGACGAGCTCAAGCATCTGTTTTCGCCGCGGGCCGAGACCGGCGAGACGATGGTGCTTAACATGGGCCCGCAGCACCCGTCGACCCACGGCGTGCTGCGCCTGATCGTCGAGCTCGACGGCGAGATCCTGGTCAACACGGTGCCCGACATCGGCTTCCTGCACACCGGGATCGAGAAAAACATGGAGGCCAAGACCTTCACCAAAGCCCTGGTGATGACCGATCGCCTCGATTACCTCAACAACATGGGCAATAACCTGACCTATGTGTTGGCGGTCGAGAAATTGATGGGCGTCTCGGTGCCCGAGCGGGCCCAGGTCATCCGGGTCATCCTGGCCGAGTTGCAGCGCATCGCCTCGCATCTGATCTGGCTCGGCACGCATACGCTCGACATCGCCATCCAATCGATGTTGTTTTGGTGCGTGCGCGAGCGCGAGCACATCCTTGAGATCTTCGAGGATATCTCGGGTCAGCGCATGATGACTTCGTTCATGCGGCCCGGCGGTCTGTGGCGCGACGTCACCCCGACCTTCATCGAAAAGGTCGAAGCCTTCCTCGCTTATCTGCCGGCCAAGCTGGACGATTACGAGACGATGACGCGCAACAACCCGATCTGGATCGACCGCACCCAGGGCATCGGCGTGATCAGCGGCGAGACCGCGCTGGATTGGGGCCTGACCGGCGCGTCGCTGCGCGGCTCGGGCGTGGCGCTCGACATCCGCAAACTGCTGCCCTACTCGGGCTACGAAACCTATGCTTTCGATGTGCCGGTCGGCCAGCACGGCGACGTGTACGACCGTTACTGGGTGCGCATGCTCGAGTTGCGTGAGTCGCTCAAGATCGTGCGCCAGGCGATCGACCGGCTGAAGAAGCTGGCCGGCGCGCCCGTGATCGCGGACGATCGCAAGGTCGTGCCGCCGCCCCGCGCGGAGCTTGGCCGCAGCATGGAGGCCCTGATCCACCACTTCAAGTTGTGGACCGAGGGCTATGCGGCGCCGGTTGGCCAGGTCTATGTGTCGACCGAATCGCCGCGCGGCGAACTGGGCGTCTTCCTGGCCGGCAACGGTGGGCCTAAACCGCATCGCGTGCACTTCCGCACGCCGTCGTTCGTCAATTTGCAGGCGCTGCCGCTGATGACCAAGGGCCACTTCATCGCCGACGTGGTCGCCGTCGTGGGCAGTATCGACATCGTGCTTGGGGATGTGGACCGGTAACCATTGAGTCATTGGTTAGGTGCGATTGGCTATTGAGCGCTTGATGGCCAACCACCAATAACCAATAGCAAACAGCAAATAGCAAATGCTCACAGACAAGTTCGCTTCCGAGATAACCGAAATCCTCAACCGTTACCCGGCCGAGCGCCGGCGCTCAGCGGTGATGCCGTTGCTGTATCTCGCGCAGAGCGTGTACGGCCATCTCTCGAAAGAGGCTATCGACGAGGTCGGCGCGCTCACGGGCGTGGCGCCCACTGATGTGGCCGGGGTCGTGGGCTTCTACTCGCTCTATCACGACCACGCCGCCGGCAAGCGCCGGGTGCAGATCTGCACCGACCTGCCGTGCGCGTTGCGCGGCGCCGATGCCTGGGCGGCCGAGTTCCTGACGCGCCTGAACCTCAAGAAGTGGGATGAGACCACGGCCGACGGCGAGTTCACGGTCGAGCATGTCATGTGTATCGGCGCTTGCGACAAAGCGCCGTGTTTCCAGGTGCAAGACTCCACCGGCATCCATTTCCACGAGAGCGCGCCCGATCGGGCGATGACGGTGGATGAGGCGGTCGGGATCTTGGAAGGGCTGAAAGGCAAGTGATTGCTGATTGTTGATTTCTGATTGCTGATTGAGCGCCAATCAGCAATCAGAAATCAACAATCCACAATCCTTGAAAAAAGATGGATCAGGGTAAACACATTCTCTTCCGTCATCGCGACATCGCGAACCTCCGCGACCTGGACGTGTACCTGGCGCACGGTGGTTTCGAGGCCTTCAAGAAGGCCGTCACCACGCTGACGCCTCAGCAGGTGATCGACGAGGTCAAGAACGCGGGCCTGCGCGGGCGCGGCGGCGCCGGCTTCCCGACCGGCCTTAAGTGGAGCTTCCTGACCAAGGACTCGTTCCCGCGCTACGTCGTGATCAACTCCGACGAGTCGGAGCCCGGCACGTTCAAAGACCGCGAGATCCTGACCCACAACCCCTTCCAGTTCCTGGAAGGCGCCATGATCACGGCCTACGCCTCGCAGGCCAACACGATCTACAACTACGTCCGCGGCGAATACTGGGATGTGGTGGCCGGGCTCGAGCGGTGCGTGGCCCAGCTGTACGAGCGCGGCTTCCTGGGCGAAAAACTCTTCGGCACCGAGTTCAAGCTGGATTTCTTCCACCACCGCGGCGCCGGGGCCTACATCTGCGGCGAGGAAAGCGCGCTGCTCGAGAGCATCGAGGGCAAGCTCGGCCAGCCGCGGCTCAAGCCGCCGTTCCCGGCTGACAAGGGCCTGTACGCCAAGCCCACGGTCGTGAATAACACCGAGACCGTCACCAACGTGCCGTTCATCATTCAGCACGGCGCGGCCGCGTATCGCCAGAACGGCACCGAGAAGAGCCCGGGCACCAAGCTGTTCTGCCTGTCCGGCCACATCCAGAAACCCGGCAACGTCGAGTTGCCGCTGGGCACGACCCTGCGCGAGCTGATCTACACTCACGGCGGCGGCATCCGCGGCGGCAAGGGCTTCAAGGCCGTCATGCTCTCGGGCGCCTCATCGGTGGTGCTCAAGGTCGACGACGCCCTGCTCGACACTCCGCTCGACTACGAGTCGGTCGCGGCCAAGGGCGCGATGCTGGGCTCGGCCTCGGTAATCGTGCTCGACGAGACAGTCGACCTTTCCTGGGTGATCCTCAAGACCACCCGCTTCTTCAAACACGAGAGCTGCGGCAAATGCACGCCCTGCCGCGAAGGCACGTTCTGGATGCTCAGCATCCTGGAACGCATCAACCAGGGCGGCGCGGCCAAGGCCGACGTCGATCTGCTCCAGAACGTCGCGAGCCAGATCCAAAACAAGTGTCTGTGCCCGCTGGGCGAGTTCTCGGTGACACCGGTGCTGGCCTCGCTCAAGACTTTCCGCGGCGACTTCGACGCTCGCACCACCGACGGCGCGCCCAAGGCGGCTCCGAAATCGGCGCCCAAGAAGGCCGCGGTTGAAGCTGGAGACTAGATATTGCTGATTGTGGATTTCTGATTGCTGATTGATGGCCAATCAGCAATCAGAAATCCACAATCAGCAATCAGAGATCTTATGGCCGACCAAGTTACTCTCACGATCGACGGTGTTTCGGTTTCGGTGCCAAAGGGTACGTTGATTGTCGACGCCGCCAAACGGATCGACAACGACATCCCGGTCTTCTGCTATCACCCGAAACTCAAGCCGGTGGGCATGTGCCGCATGTGCCTGGTCGAGGTCGGCCGCGTCATGAAAGACCGCGCCACGGGCCAGGTCGTGCTCGACGACGCCGGCCAGCCCAAGGTCGGCTTTGGTCCGAAACTCGAGACAGCCTGCACCACGCCGGTCGAGCCGGGGATGGTCGTGGTCGGCGCCAGCCAGAAGGTCACGGATGCGCGCGACGACATCCTCGAGTTCCTGCTGACCTCGCACCCGCTCGACTGCCCGGTCTGCGACAAGGGCGGTGAGTGCCCGCTCCAGAACCTGACCCTGCGCCACGGCCCGGGCAAGAGCCGCTTCGTGTACGACGAGAAGCAGAAGAACGACAAGCATGTGCCGCTCGGCGGCCCTGACGATGCCCTGATCTTCCTCGACCGTGAGCGCTGCATCCAGTGTGCGCGCTGCACGCGTTTTTGCGACGAGATCGCCGACGATCACGTCCTCGGCTTTTATCAGCGCGGGCGCAAGATCGAGATCGCGACCTTTAGCGAGCCCGGCTTCGACAGCAAATTCTCGGGCAACACCACCGACATCTGCCCGGTCGGCGCGCTCACCACAGCCGATTTCCGCTTCGGCGCCCGGCCCTGGGAGTTGACGACCTCAGCCTCGATCTGCAATCACTGCCCGGTCGGGTGCAATACCACGTTCAGCACCCGGCGCGAGGCCAAGAGCGGCGGCAAGCAGGTCATCAAGCGCGTGTTGCCGCGCCAGAACGAGCAGGTCAACGAGGTCTGGATCTGCGACAAGGGCCGCTTTGGCTACCACTTCATCGAGTCGCCGGCGCGACTGACGGCGCCGCTGGTGCGCAAGGACGGCAAGCTGGTCGAGGCCACCTGGGATGAGGCCCTCACGCGCGTGGCCGAGACGTTCAAGGCGGCCGGCTCGGCGCTGGTCGGCCTGGCCGGCGGGCGGCTGAGCAACGAAGACCTGTTCGCCTTCAAGCAGGCGGTGTCCGGCGTGGGTGGCAAGGCGCTGCTCGATGCCCCGTTGGCCGGCGGCGATCTGACGACGGTGGTCGGTGTGAGCGCCGGCGTGAACTCCGGTGCCGGCACCGATCTGGGGCAGATCGGCAAGGGCACGGCCATCCTGGTCGTCGCCAGCGACCTCGAAGAAGAGGCTCCGCTCTGGTGGCTGCGGGTCAAGGCGGCGGCCGAGCGCGGCGCCACCCTGATCGTGGCCAACGCCCGCCCGACCAAGACCGATCGTTACGCCAAACACGTCGTGCGCTACGACGTCGGCAACGCGGTTTCGACGTTGGCCGGCATGCTGCTCGAGGGCTCGAGCGATTACGCCACAGCGTTCGCCCAGGCTGAGAACGCGCTCGTCTTTTACGGGCGCGAGGGCCTCGACTTCGCCGGCACCCAGGCGCTGGCCCAGGCCTGCGCCAACCTGCTGATCGAGACCAAACACGTCGGCCGCGCCCAAAACGGCCTGATCGGCGTGTGGACCACGGCCAACGCCCAGGGCGCGGCCGAGCTTGGCCTGACAACCACGCCGGCCTCCCCGGCCGTGCTCGCCGCGGCGCGCGCCGCCTGGTTCGTGGGCACCGACCCGCTTGGGGACGGACGACTGACCAGGAAAGACCTGCCGCCGTTCACGGTCGTGCAGGAGCTCTTCCTGACTGACACCGCCAAAGCCGCGGACGTCGTCCTACCGGCGGCGGCCTGGGCCGAGCGCGAGGGCACGTACACCAGCGGCGAGCGGCGCGTCCAGCGCTTCTATCCCGCGGTGCCGGCGCCCGGCGCGACCCGCCCCGACTGCCAGATCGCGGCCGAGATCGGCAAGGCCATGGGCGCGACGCGCTTTGGCGGCTTCCCGGCCCAGGTCTTCCTTGAGATCGCCAGGACTGTGCCGGCTTTTGCCGGCCTGAACTACGCGGCGGTGAGCAAGGTCGCGCCGCAGTGGCCCGATGTGGGCGGGCGCGACCAGTATTACGGCGGCGCCTCAACCACCAACCTGCAGGGCCTGGGCGTGCAACTGCCCTCGGCCGCTGAGCGCGGCACCGTGCCGCAGGCCGCGCGGGCCGAAGCCCCGGCGTTGGCTCACCCGGTCGGCACGCTGCTCGTTCTACCGATCGCGAAACTGTATGATCGCGGCGCAACGTTTGCGCCCTCGACCCTGGTGCACCCGCGCGTCCCGGCGCCGTTCGTGGCGATCAACCCGGCCGACGCAGCGCGGATCGGGCTGGCCGACGGCGATGAAGCCGAGCTGGCGCTTGACGCCGACACCGTGCTCGTGGTGGCCAAGGTGACTGCCGACGCCCCTGAGGGCGTGTTGCTGCTGCCGGTCGGGCTGGGCGTCGCGACGCCCGAAGGCCCGGCCCCCGCCCGCGTGGCCAAGTCCGCGCGCGTTGCCGCCTGAGTGTAGAGACGAGGATGGGCATGACCATCGATTGGACCCTGTTGATTGAGTGGGTGGTGAAGTCGGTCATCAGCATCGCCGTGATGCTGGCCGGCTTCGCCTACATGACCTGGGCCGAGCGGAAGGTTGCGGCCAAGCTGCAGACCCGCATCGGCCCGAACCGGCGCGGCCCGTTCGGCCTGCTCTTCCCGGTGGCGGACGGCCTCAAGCTGATCTTCAAAGAAGAGACCATGCCGATCGGCGCCGACAAGTGGGTCTTCATCCTGGCGCCGATGATCACGGTCGTGCCGGCGTTGGTCGTGCTGGCGGTGGTGCCCTGGGGCCCGTCGATCGTCGTGCCATGGCGCACGCCCGAGATGGGCCCGATGCCGCTCGGCTTGGCGGATCTGAATGTCGGCCTGATGTATATCCTGTCGGTGACCTCGATCGCGGTCTACGGCGTGGCGCTGGGCGGCTGGGCAAGCAACAACAAATACGCGACGCTCGGCGGGTTGCGCGCTTCGGCCCAGATGATCGCGTACGAGATCCCGCTTGGGCTTTCGATGATCGGGGTGCTGATGCTGGCCGGCTCGATGAGCATGGGCGATATCGTCGCCGCGCAGAAACCGATCTGGTTCGTGGCCCTTCAGCCGCTGGCGGCCCTGATCTTCTACATCGCCGGCCTGGCCGAGACCAACCGCGCGCCGTTCGACATGCCGGAAGCCGAGCAGGAGCTCACCGCGGGCTTCCACACCGAATACGGCGGCATGAAGTTCGCGATGTTCTTCATGGCCGAGTACGTCAAGATGATCGGCGTGAGCGCGATCTTTACTACGATGTTCCTGGGCGGCTGGCAAGGCCCGTTCGTCGAGCAGGTGCCGCTGCTGGGGATCGTGTACTTCTGGGGCAAGACGATCGTGTCGCTGATCTTCATGATCTGGGTGCGCTCGACGCTGCCGCGCTTGCGCTACGACCGTCTGATGGCCTTTGGCTGGAAGGTCTTGCTCCCGCTGGCGCTGGCGAACGTCGTGCTGACCGCCGCCGCCCTGGTGAGCAGGAGCGAGGGCAACGCCCTGGTCGTCGGCATCGTGGCCGGCATCCTGGGTCTGATCGTGATCGTGATCGCGGTCGTGGGTTGGTCGCGCAAGCGCGAGCGCCCGGTCGTGGCGCCGAGCGTGCCGCTGGTCAAGAATTGAGTGAGGTGCGATGTTCACTGAAATCCTCAAGGGCTTCGTCACCACCGGCAAGGTTGCGTTTCAGCCGGCGGAGACCATCCAGTATCCCGAGCAGCGCAAGCCGGTGTCGGCGCGCTTCAAGGGTCGCCATGAGCTGAAACGCTACGACAACGGGCTGGAGAAGTGCATCGGCTGCGCGCTGTGTGCGGCGGCCTGCCCGGCCGACGCGATCTTCGTCGAGGCCTCCGAGAACACCGACGCGCAGCGTTTCTCGCCCGGTGAGCGCTTCGCCAGCACCTACGAAATCAACCTGCTGCGCTGCATCTTTTGCGGCTTCTGCGAGGACGCCTGCCCGACCGAGGCGATCGTGCTCGAGAGCAATTACGAGCTGGCCTACACCGACCGCCACGACGCCATCATCACCAAGGACAAGCTCCTGGTGGCGCCGGCGGCCGGTCAGCCGACCACGCCGATGCGGGTCGAGCCCGGCACGTTTGACCGGCCTGTGCCGGATATGAAGAACCCGGACTGAGGCGAAGAAGGACGACGCCATGAATCTCGAGTGGGTGTTTTTTCTGGCTCTGGCCGCGATCGCCATCCTGGCGGCGCTCGGAATGCTGCTGAGCCGCAACGCCGTGCATGCGGCATTGTTTCTGGTCGTCAACTTCGCTGTGGTCGCGCTGTTCTACCTGCTGCTCAATGCGCCCTTCATCGCCATGGTCCAGGTGACCGTGTATGCGGGCGCGATCATGGTCCTCTTCCTGTTCGTGATCATGCTCCTGGGCGCGGAGCGGCTCAACGACGAAAGCCGGTCGCTGCCGGCCCAGGGGTACCTGGCCTGGATCGCGGCCGGCGTCGTGGCGTTGACGATCGTGATGGTGGTCTATCCCACCATCGTCGGGGCGCCGATGCCGATCTCGGTCGGCGCGCCGCCGGCCGACTTTGGCAGCCCGGCCGCCATCGGCCTGTTGATGTACGGTCAGGTGCCGGCTGAGGGTGGGATCAGTTACGTCTTGCCGTTTGAGGTTACCTCGCTGCTGTTGCTGGTCGGCATGATCGGCGCGGTGGTGCTGACGCGCGACGCTATCACGCGCCGCCGGGACGGGCGCTGAGCGCCCAGGGGGATCGATGCTGACCAGCATTCCCGTTTACGCTTACGTCGGCCTTTCGGCCGTGTTGTTCGCGCTTGGCCTGATCGGCGTTTTGACCCGCCGAAACGCGATCACGATCTTCATGTCGATCGAGTTGATGCTCAACGCAGCCAATCTGGTGTTCGTGGCGTATGCGCGCCACAACCTGAACATGAGCGGCCAGGTCTTTGTGTTCTTCGTCATGGTCGTGGCCGCCGCCGAAGTGGCGATCGGTCTGGCCTTGATCGTCACGATCTTCCGGTCCAAGCGCAGCATCGACGTGGATGCGCTCAGGCAACTCAATGGGTAATTGCTGATCGATGATTTTTGATTGTTGATTGAGCGCCAATCCGCAATCAGAAATCATCAATCAGCAATGAGTAGGGGTTTTTATGTTCGCTCTCGTTCCGCTGATTGTTTTGTTTCCGCTGGCCGGGGTGATCGTCAACACCTTCTTCGGGCGTCAGCTCGGGCCGAACCGCAGCGCCTGGCTGGCGGTGACGATGGCGGCGCTTGCTTTCACGATCGGGCTGTTCCAGCTCGGCGGTCTGACCGGCAACGGCGGCCAGGCCGTCACGGTGCCGGTGGCGACCTGGCTGAGCGTCGGCGATCTGCACGTCGATTGGGCCTTCCAGGTTGACGCGCTCTCGGTCACGATGATGCTGGTGGTGACCGGCGTGGGCACGTTGATCCACGTCTATGCCGTCGGCTACATGCGCGAGGACGTCGTGCACAACGGCGACCCGGCCCGCTACACGCGCTTCTTCATCTATCTCAACCTGTTCCTGGCCATGATGCTGATCCTGGTCGGCGCCGACAGCTACGCCATGCTGTTCGTCGGCTGGGAGGGCGTCGGCCTGTGCTCGTACCTGCTGATCGGCTTCTGGTTCGAGAAGGGCGAAAACAACATCGGCAACACCAACGCGGCGATGAAGGCCTTCATCGTCAACCGCGTCGGCGACCTGGGCCTGATGATCGCCATGGCCCTGCTGTTCTGGAACTTCGGCTTTACCCTGACCTTCCGCGAGTTGTTCGAGAATATCGAGCACGGGTTGGCCGATCCGGCGGCCCTGGCTATCCTGGCCGCGGTCGGCGTGCTCTTCCTGGTCGGCGCGGCCGGCAAATCGGCGCAGCTACCGCTGTTCGTCTGGCTGCCCGACGCCATGGCCGGCCCGACGCCGGTCTCGGCTCTGATCCATGCCGCGACCATGGTGACGGCCGGCATCTACCTGATCGCGCGCTCCAACCCGATCTACCACGCCACGGCCGAGGTGTACGGCTTCAGCCCGTCGGACCTGGTAGCCTGGGTCGGCGCGCTGACCGCGCTGGTCGCGGCCACGATCGCGATCGCCCAGAATGACATCAAGAAGGTCCTGGCCTACTCGACCATCTCGCAACTCGGCTTCATGGTGGCCGCGGCCGGGATGGGCGCCTACGTGGCCGCGATCTTCCACCTTGTGACCCACGCCTTCTTCAAGGCCCTGCTCTTCCTGGGCTCCGGCTCGGTCATCCAGGCCATGGAGCGCGGCATGCACGCTGCCGGCGCCGCCAGCGGCGACGGGCATGGCGGCGGCCACGACGCGCATGTGGATCCGCAGGACATGCGCGCCATGGGGGGGTTGTGGAACCGCCTGCCGGTGACGAAGTGGACCTACCTGGTCGGCGCGCTGGCGCTGGCCGGGCTGCCGCCGCTGGCCGGCTTCTGGTCGAAGGACGAGATCCTGCTGGACGCGGCCGAGCACTTCCCCGCGCTCTACGCGATCCTGGCCTTCACGGCCGTCCTGACGGCCTTTTACGTTGGGCGTCAGCTGGTGATGGTCTTCAGCGGCGAGCCGCGCACGGCCGCGGCTGCGCAGGCTGAAGAGAGCTCGGCCGTGATGACCGGCCCCCTGGTGGTGCTGGCCGTGCTCTCGGTGCTGGGCGGCGCGCTCAACCTGCCCAAGTTCGGCGAGCACGATCCGTCGACTCTGGCCCACGGGCTGCGCAACTTTCTGGCGACCGCGCTGCCGGTCGAGGGACACGGCCTGATCGAGGCCAACGTCGCCTTCCCGTCGGCGGCCTTCGCCTTCCTGGCGCTGATGTTCGCGTATTTCTTCTATCGCAACGCCTATCACACGGCGCACGATCACGATCCGCTCGAGGGCCTGGGCGGGCTGTATCGCGCGCTGGCCAAGAAGTGGTGGCTGGACGAACTGTATGGCTACTTCATCGTCAAGCCCTATCAGACGATGGCGCAAGTGATCGCGCGCGGCTTCGACCAGGGCGGCATCGACCTGATCGCCAACAGCCTGGGCGACCTGGCGCGCGGGATCGCCGACGGCTTCTCGGGCTTCCAACGCGGCCTGGTGCGAGCCTATGCCCTGGTGATGCTGTTCGGGGTGGTCGCGTTGATCGCCTGGTTCCAGATGACGACCGTGCGCTGACGTGAATTTATGGACATCCTGTTCTCTACCCTCACCCTGGTCACGTTCGCGCCGCTGGTCGGCGTGGCGATCCTGCTGCTGCTGCGCGACGAGCAACGCGATGCGATCCGCTGGACGGCGCTGACGACGGCGCTGATCACGTTTGCGATCTCGCTGGTGCTGCTGCTCCAGTTCCGGGCCGGCGAGCCCGGGCTGCAACTGGTGACGCGCGCGCCCTGGATCGCTGCCGGCGTGCTGCGCGTCGATTACTTCCTGGCCGTAGACGGCATCAGCCTCTGGCTGGTGCTGTTGACCACCTTCCTGGTGCCGGTTGCGATCGGCGCGGCCTGGGGCGCGATCACCGAGCGTGTGCGGGCCTTCATGGTCTGGTTCCTGTTGCTCGAGGTCGGCATGGTCGGCGCCTTCCTGGCGATGGATCTGCTGCTGTTCTACATCTTCTTCGAGTTCACGCTGCTGCCCATGATCTTCCTGATCGGCCAATGGGGCGGCGAGCGGCGCGTGTACGCGGCTTTGAAGTTCTTCCTGTTCACGTTTGCAGGCTCGATCTTCATGCTGATTGCGATCCTGTACCTGGGCGCGACGGCGCACACCTTCTCGTATCCGGACCTGAGAAACTACGTCCTGGCGGACGGCGTGTCGCCCTGGCTGTTCGCGGCCTTCGCGATCGCCTTCGCGATCAAGGTGCCGGTCTGGCCGCTGCACACCTGGCTGCCCGACGCGCACGTCGAGGCGCCGACGCCCGGCTCGGTCATCCTGGCCGGTGTGCTGCTCAAGCTCGGCACCTACGGTTTCCTGCGCTTCAACCTGGGGTTGTTCCCGGTTGTGGCCGCGCAGGCGGCGCCGCTCTTTGGCGTGTTGGGCGTGATCGGTATCCTGTACGGCGCGATCACGGCTTTCGCGCAAAGCGACGCCAAAAAGCTGGTGGCGTACTCGTCGGTCAGTCACCTGGGCTTCGTCATGTTGGGGCTGTTCGCGCTGAACGATCTGGGCATCCAGGGCGCGATTTTGCAGATGGTCAATCATGGGTTGAGCACCGGCGCGCTCTTCGTGCTGGTCGGTTACATCTACGAGCGGCGCCATACCCGTGAGCTTAGCCAGTTCGGCGGCCTGTGGAAGGTGATGCCGGTCTTCGCCGCGCTCTCGATGGTCGTGTTCTTCTCGTCGGCCGGTTTGCCGGGCTTGAACGGCTTCGTCGGCGAGTTCACGATCCTGCTGGGCGCGTGGGGGAGCGGGCTGGGGGGCGTGATCTTCAGCCAGGCCCTGACGGCCGTGGCCGCGGTCGGCGTGATCCTGGCCGCCGTCTACATGCTCTGGCTGTACCGCCGCATGTTCCAGGGCGAGGTGACCGTGGCCGCCAACCGGGGTCTGGCGGATCTGAGCCCGCGCGAGATCGCGGTGCTGGTGCCCCTGCTGATCTTCATCGTCTTGATAGGCGTGTATCCCAAGCCGTTTTTCGACCTGATGGCGCCGAGCGTGCAGCTTCTGGCCCAGGGCCTCGACGCGGCTGCGGTGGCGCTGAGGTAAGCCATGACCCAGACCGAGTTTCTCGTCCTTCTCCCTGCGCTGACTCTGGCCGTCGCTGCGCTGGTCGTGCTGCTGGCCGACCTGTTCCTCCCGGCCGAGCGCAAGCAACTGACCGGCTGGCTGACCCTGATCGGCTTCGCCGCCGCGGGGCTGAGCCTGACAACCTGGCCGGCCGGCATGGCAGCCCTGGCCTTCAGCGGCATGCTGATCGCTGATGGTTTCGCTTCGTTCCTGACGCTGCTTTTTGTGATCGCCGGCAGTGTCGTGACCGTGCTCTCGCTCGGGTATTTGCCCCGTTTCGGGATCGAGCGGGCCGAGGCGTATGTGCTGCTTCTGCTGAGCGCAAGCGGCATGGTGTTGATGGCCCAGGCTCAAGACCTGATCATGGTCTTCCTGGCGCTCGAACTGCTCTCGATCCCGCTGTACGTGCTGGCCGGGCTGGCGCGGCCGCGGCTCTCGTCAGAGGAATCGGCGCTCAAGTACTTCCTGCTGGGCTCGTTCGCCTCGGGCATCCTGGTCTACGGCATCGCTCTGGTCTACGGCGCGACCGGCGGCCATACGGACTTTCAGGGGATCGTGGGGATCCAGTCGGGCGAGCTTCGCCTGGCCGGCCTGTTTGACCCGGTGTTGATGCCGTTTGGCGTGGCCCTCGTCCTGGGCGGGTTGGCCTTCAAGATCGCGGCGGCGCCGTTCCACATGTGGACACCCGATGTCTACGAAGGCGCCCCGTCGGTCATCACGGCCTTCATGAGCGTGGCGGTCAAGGCCGCCGGTTTCGCGGCGCTCTTGCGGGTCTTCATCCAGGCCTTTCCGCTCCAGTCGGTGCAGTGGGCCGGCGCCATCGCGATCCTGGCCGGCCTGACGCTGATCATCGGCAACTTCGCGGCGCTGGTGCAGAACAACGTCAAGCGCATGCTGGCCTACTCGAGCATCGCGCACGCCGGCTATTTGCTGGTGGCGGTGCCGGCCGCGGTCACCCAGACCGGAGCTAACACCACGCTGTCCTTCGATGTGCTCGGCACGATCCTGTTCTACCTGCTCAGCTACGGGCTGACGACGCTTGGCGCCTGGGCGGTGGTCACGACCATCGAGCGCCGCGAGGCGGATGGGGAGTCGGGCGGTCTGACGCTCGACGCGTATCGCGGGCTGTGGTCGCGCCGCCCGGGTCTGGCCCTGGGCATGGCCCTGTTCATGTTCTCGCTGGCGGGGCTGCCGCCGACGGCCGGCTTCGTGGCCAAGTATCTGGTGTTCTCGGTCGCCATCCAGGCCGGCCTGCTCTGGCTGGCGGTGCTGGGCGTGATCACGTCGTTGGTGTCGGCCGGCTACTACCTGCGCCTGGTGGTGATGATGTTCATGCGCCCTGGCGAGCCGACTGTGGCCGACACCTGGGGCGCGCGTCTGACCGTGGGCGTGATGGCTTTCGCCACACTCGGGATCGGGTTGTTCCCGTATCCCGTGATCCAGATGGCCCAGCGTTCGGTGATGGCGTTCCTTCGGTAAAGAGCGGAGGAGGGAGGAGAGAAGAGGGAACGCTACCGCGCTGCCCTCCTCTCTCCTCCCTCTTTTGTTTTAAAGGCCGGGGGCTTTGAAGCGCGATTGGAACGTCAGTGTCTCGGTGTTAAGGGTTTCGGGCGAGTCGGTGGCGTACACGGCGAACCAGGTGACGCCCGGCTTGAGCGCGATCGGTCGGCCGTTGTCGTCGATGAAGCGCGGCAGTTCGCCCTTGCCGGCGTCGCGCACCCAGGTGCCGGTGACCAGCACACCATCGCGGAACACGCGCGCCGGGCCGGTGCCCGTTAGGGGCACGTCGTAACTAAATTGTTTGGCCACACCGTCATCGACCACGATGTTGCTCGGCACGTGCGGCACGATAATCATGACGATGTTGTCCGCGCCGAGCGGCTCGCCGGTCAGGGTGTCGATGTGCTGAACCAGGGCGGGGTTCCCGGGCCCGGTGTCGCCGCTGTCGATCCAGCGCCAGTAGCGGCCGAGGTTGGCGTCGTAGCGCCATTCGGCGATGGTGTTGTTGAGTTGCCAGTCAAGATGCACCGTCGTGATCGGCGTGCCCTCCGGCACGGCCGCATCGAACGCGTAGCCGCCGAATGTCGGGGTGCCGGCCAGTTCGCGCTCGGCCGCAATCGCCCAGACCGCCGCCGGCTCGGTGAAAAGTTTGTTGGCCGAGAGCGTGGCTGATGCCTCGCGGCACAGCACCGGGCAGCCGCCGTAGTCGGTGGCCTCGGCGATCACGCGCTGGTAGCGCTCGGCGTCTTCGCGCAAGCGATCCATCGTGCCCGTGCTCGAGCCCGAGGTGACCAGCAACGCCTGGTAGGCGTCCATGAGGATCGCATCCAGTAGCCGGGCGGAGCGCACGTTGCCGACACGCTCCGGGGTCCGGCTCCAGAAAATCGCGTTGAAGCGCGTCACCCCGCCTTCGGCGTAGACCTCAAAGACGTTATCGGCCTGGCTGAGCCCGGCCTGCGCAGCGCGAACGGCGCGCGGGAAATGCGCGATCTTGATCGCCAACGGCGGGCGCGCGAGCACCCCCGGATCCTGGATGGGCAGGCCGGTCAGCGGGTTGAGCACGGCGGCCTCGGTCGCTGTGGGTGCGATGGTGGGCGGCAAGGCCGTAGCGGCCTCGGTCGCGATGACGGCCGGCACGGCCGTTTCGGTCGGGGCCGCGACCGTTGGTGTCAGAGCCGCGGCGGTGGGCAGCGGTGGCGAGGTCGGCTCCGGGGCCGGACCGCAGGCGGTTGCGATCAAGGCCATGGCCAAAGCGACTGCGCGGACACGGATGTGTAGAATCATGTTGGATGAGACCTTGATGAGTTGAGGCTGACACCGATGTCAGCGTGCGGCCGTCCAGGCGTCAGCGCCCTGGCCCCTGATACCGGGCCCAGAACAGCCGGCCTCTGATACACTGCTAAGCATTCTCGCTCATACTGTATCGTGACGTTCGCCGGAGCATCCCTGGATCAAGATGGGATGGCCGGCAAGGAAAGACGCCATGTATATCAGTCCGTTGTATCTGCTTTTCAGCCTGCCTGCCGTCCTGCTGGGGCTTTGGGCGCAAATGCGCGTCAAGGCCGCAGTCGAGAAGTGGTCGCGCGTGTTCACCGGACGTGGCGCGACGGGTGCTGCCATCGCGCGCACCATCTTGAACGCCAACGGGCTCAGCGACGTGCGCGTTGAGCGGGTCGAGGGTTTCTTGAGCGATCACTACGACCCGCTTAGTCGCACGCTGCGTCTCTCTGCCGCCAATTATGACACGCCTTCCGTGGCGGCGGTCGGCATCGCGGCCCACGAGGCCGGGCATGCTCTGCAGCACGCTCAGGGGTATTGGCCGCTCCAGATCCGCTCGGCGATCGTGCCGGTGGTGCAGTTTGGTTCCTGGCTGGGGCCGCTGGTCGTGATGGCTGGTTTCGCGTTGCTCTCGTTTGGCGCCGCGATCGGCTACGACATCGCCTGGCTGGGCGTGCTGCTCTTCGGCGCGGTGGCCCTGTTTACGGTGATCACCCTGCCGGTCGAGTTCGATGCCAGCCGCCGGGCCAAGGAGTTTCTGATCTCGAGCGGCATGATCACGAATGAGGAAGGCGGTGGCGTGGCTCAGGTGCTGGATGCTGCCGCACTCACTTACGTGGCGGCGGCGGTGTCGGCTATCTCGACGCTCATGTACTACGTGCTGATGTTATCGGGCATGCGCCGCCGCGATTGACCGCCGGTGACGCTGTTCGGGAAAACGATCTGGGCCGGGGATGACCCGGCCCAGATCGTTTGGTATAAGGGCGACATCCCGGTCGAATCAGTCGTCGTCGCCCGAGTCGTCACCGCCGCCATCGTCACCTCCGCCGCTGCCGCTGTTGCCCCCGCCATTGTCGTTATCGTCCTCATCGTCGTCCTCATCGTCGTCTGAGTCGTCGGTTTTCTCGGGCTCAGGCGTGTCAGAGTCGTCCCCGCCATGATCGTCGGACCCGGGCGTGTTCGACGGTGCCGGGCCGTTGATGATCGGTGTGGATGTGGCAGCCGGCCTGGTCGTCGGTACGGCCGTGGTCGGGGCCAGCGTCGGCTGCCGTGTGTCGGTCGACTCCGGAGTTTCGGAGGCCTCCGCCGTCACGGGCAGCGTGGGCGTCGGCTGCGGAGTCTCGGTGACCGCTGGGAGGGTGGGCACCAGGGTCGGAATGCCCAGCAGCTCCAGGTGCTCGGCCACGATCGCATCCACGGCGTTGTTGGAGCGCCCGGTGACGCGAACCCGCTGCCCCAGGCTGAAGGTTGACCCAAGGGAGTCGGCGACCTGCACGGGCACGCCGCCCACGACCCAGCGCTCACCTGAGATGACCTGGATGTCGCCGGAGAAGGCCACGGTTGCTTCTCGGCGCGAAGCCAGCAGGTCCTGGGCCTCCTCGATGCGGCGCGCCTCGAATTCGGCTGCCAGCTCCTGCCGCCCGGCGGGCTGGGGGACCAGCGCCAATTGGGCGTCCTCGACCGCCAGCTTAATCCCGTACAGCAGATCCCCTGGCAAAGCCGAGCCTGCCGCGTTCACGGTGACCACGCTCCCCAGGGTCACGCCGCCGATGAAGACCAGCGAGGCCAGCTGCAGGGCAAGGTTTCGGCGCTTGACCGCCGTCGGCGCCGGGTCGAACAACCAGCCCCAGATGCTGCGCTTCCGCGTGCTGCGGGCGTCCCGGGCGAGTGCGAGCAGACGCGCCCGGCTGGAAAGTTCGGCCTCGGGTCGGGGTTGGGCCGGCACCGTGGTGCGCGCGAATTGGGCCGCTTCGAACAGCGGGCGCAACTCGGCGGCCAACTCGGCCGGGTAGCGGCTGAGCAGTTCATCGAGACCGACCCCGGTCTCCAGCTCGTGGAGGCCGTCGTCGAAGGCGGTCAGCAGTTCGTCGTTCATGCCGTCCCCTCGCCGATCTCCAGCTGACGCTTGAGCGCGCCGACAGCCCGGAACTGCAGCTGTTTGATGGTGTTCACGTTCTTGCCCATCGCTGTCGCCGTCTCCTCGAGCGAATACCCCAGTCCAAATCGATAACTGACCACGTCTTGCTGTTCTCGTGTCAGCGTCTTGACCGCCGCCGCCACCTGGGCGTCGCGGATCCTGGTTTCGACCTCGCCGGCGGTCGTCCCGGCGGCGGCCAGGTCTTCGTGCAACTCAGCCGCTTCCCTGGGCGCCTTCCGAAAATGCTCGGCGATCAGGTTGCCGGCCACCCCAAACAGCCACCCGCGCACTGTTTGGGAGGGGCCCCGCCCCGTCTGGATCGCATCGATCAGCCGCACAAAGACGTCACTGGCGACGTCCTCGGCAACCTGCTGATCCCCTGTCCGGTAAAGCGCAAACCGATAGAGCTCCGGATAAAAGCGATCGTGCAGGCGCACAAGGGTGCGCTCATCAAGTTCGCGGACCCGATCAAGCAGGATCTGCTCATCGTTTAGAACCGACATGAGCGCGAGTATATCAGGGCACCCCTCCGACGCGACCCCGTGCCGGCCACCAGGCCGACGCAGGGTCAATCAGTCATCGGAGGGTGAGCCGTTAGTCGTCATTGCCCCCGTCATCATCACCGCCGTGGCCGCTGTTGTCGTCGTCATCGTCGTTGTCGTCGTCGCTGCCATGGCCGCCGTTGTCATCATCGTCGTCGTCATCGTCGTCGTGACCGCTGTTGTCGCCGTTGTCGTCGTCGCCGTCATTGCTGTCGGCGCGCTCGATCTCGCGGGCGAGCACACTGCCGTCGGGCTGGGCCACGCCGTGGACCTTGACCAGGTCGCCGATCGCGATCGGGCCCTTGACCTCGCCGTTCACGATGACTGTGAGGCCGTTGACCACGTAGACGTTGCCACTGATGGACGAAACCGTGCCGTAGAACTCGGTCTCACTGGCCTGGCGCGTCGCCTGCGGTTGGCGTGTGCTTTCGGCTCTCGGCGTCGTCGTCAGGTTGGGACGTTGAGTGGCCAGACCACCGGGAACCAACTCGATCTCGCGGGCCACGACCGAGCCGTCAGGCTGAGTAACGCCGTGAACCTTGACCGGGTCGCCGATCGTAATCGGGCCTTTGACCTCGCCGTTCACGACGACCGTGATGCCGTTGACCACGAAGACGTTGCCACTGATCGAGGAGACGGTGCCGTAGAACTCGGTCTCGCCGGCCTGGCGCGTCGCCTGGGGTTGGCGCGTGCTTTCGGCCCGCGTCGTTGTCGTCAGGTTAGGCTGCTGCGTGGCCAGGCCGCCGGGCACCGACTCGATCTCACGGGCCACGACCGAGCCGTCGGCCTGGACGGTGCCGTGGACCTTGACGTTCAGGCCCTGCTGCGGCTGGAACTTCACTTCGGTCTGAGCCGTGATGATCACGCGCCGGCCACTTACCACGAGCGTGCCACCCTCGAAGGACTCGATCAGGCCCGTGAACTCGACCGCCTGACCCGGTTGGGCCGTCTGGGGCGCCGCCGGGGTCTGCGCGAGCGTGTCGTCGGCTCCAGCCTGGAGAGCGCCGAGATCCTGTGACGCCGTATCGGCAGCCGGCTGGCCACCCTCAGCGGGCAGGGCAAGCGGCGCGCAGGCTGCCAGGGTCAACCCACCGACAACGACCGCACTCCGCAGGAGCCGGGTGATGTTCTTTGTCGCGACCTTGGCGTTCATCGTTTCCCCCAACCTGACTTTGCTGCTCCATCGCCGTGCGCGATGGTCTGTTGCAAAGAAGTCGCAATACCCGCTGGAAAGTTACGGCGTACGGGTTAGTGTCCTCTCATCCAGAGCGCTTTGTGGATTATGTGCTCCTACGGAAGCGGCCAGGAAAGGCTGTGCCGATCGCGGATTACATAAGGTGGGTATCTGGCCGAGGCAGGCGCCCGTTGGTTGCGCCCGGCGCTCAAGGTGGATCGTGTTCGCGGGCGTGCGACCGCAGCCGCCAACCAGAGCAGTCGCGCCTTATTGACTGCGGAGCAGAAATGCCGAGGCCAGCCAGCCTTGGCCTGGTTCTGGTGCGATTGCCCTGAGCCGCCGAGAAAATGGGGACCGGACGCTAGAGGGGTCAGGGGGCGACGATTTTACAGGTTTCGCCGCGCAAGACCCGGAACTGATCGAAATCGCGCGCGACAAAGGTGTTGGGGAAAGTCCGTTGCGCTTCCTCAACCACGTCGCGCTCACGATGGCGGCGTGAGATGTGGGTGAGCAACAGGTGCCCGACGCCGGCCTCGCGCGCCAGTGTGGCGGCCTGGGTGGCCGTCAGGTGGCCGAATTCGTGGGCCATCTCGGCCTCCTCCTGAAGGTAGGTCGACTCGATCACCAGGGCGTCGGCGCCGCGCGCGATCTTGACCAGATCGCGCGTGTCGCCGCAATCGCCGACGTGCACGAACTTGACGCCCCGCTCCTCCGGCCCCAACACCTGGTCGGGCGACACCTGGCGCCCATCAGCCAGCGTGATCGGCTGGCCGGAGGCCAGGGTGCGTCGGACCGGCCCGGCCGGAACGCCGAGCGCCTCGGCTTGCTCGACCAGAAAGGGCCGCCGGGTGCGCTCTTCGAACAGGAAGCCGAACGAGTCGGAGCCGCGATGCGACACGGGAAAGGCT
>JAEURK010000127.1 GCA_016789175.1 Anaerolineales bacterium | reverse complement strand
CGAGGTCGGGCTGCAGGCGGCCGCTTACTTCCGCGTGCTGCCGGCCCAAAATCTATCGGGCCTGTTCGTGCCCTACGGGCGTATCTACCAGACCACCGAGGGCTTCGGCGACGGCAACACCAACCGCTACGGTTACTACTACCCCGAGTTCAAGCTGCGCGGCGATAGCCTCAGGATCCTGCTCAAGGGCGACGGCGACGTGCAGGCGCTACAGATCCCGCAGAGGGAGCACTTCGGCCTGACGTTGCAGGAATCGCTCAACGCGCTGCCGGCGCTCGAGAACGGCGCCGAGGTGCTCGCCCTGGGCTACCCGGGTTACGGCCCCGGGTTGTACGCCGACACCATTCTGTATCCCTTCACCGACGCGCCCTTCAAACCCAACGAAGTCGTCATCGTCTTCAACCTCGCCAACGACCTGCAGACCATCACCGGCCCGACCCGCTCGGGCCTGCCGTTCTACCACCTCAACGCCGACGGCACGGTCGAGATCGACGAGGGCAGCCTGCTCGCCCGCCACGACCTGCAACACGCCATCATCCCCGGCTACGATCCGATCAACCTCGTGAAGTCGGTGCAGAGCCGGCTTTTCACGCTCGAGCTGTTCGAGCAGTGGTGGCGCGGCTGGCGCCGACAGCCGGACCCCGTGCCGTTCTTCGACAGCAACCTCGATCAGGCCACGGCCGAGGCGCCCTTCGGGCCGGCGACGTTTGCGTTCGAGACCCAGGGCGGCCCGGAGGCCGAGCGCGCCCTCGCGATCGCGACCGGCCTGATCGAGCACTACCGCGCGCATCTCGCGAGCGCGGGCGTGACGCTGCGCCTGGTCACCATCCCGCACTTTCCGCCCGCTTTCTATCAAGCCGGCGCCACGCCCTGGACCGCCGAGCTAGGCGCGTACGACCTGTTCGCCCCGGATCGCGCGCTGGCCGCGTATGCCCAGGGCGCCGACGTCTCCTATGTTTCGCTGGGTGCGGCCCTGCAGGCGCGCGGGCTGACGCGCGAGCAGGTGCGCGCGCTGTTCTACGACTCTGGCAGCGGGAGCCTCACCGCGGCCGGGCACGCCGTCCTGGCCGAGGTCGTGTACGCCTGCTTTTACGCGCCCGACGACAACGACTGCCCGGCGCCATGAGCGCGCATGCCGCCCGGACTGTCGCGCGCAACTCGGCCTTCAACCTGGTCGCTCAAATCGCGATCAAGGCGCTGTCGTTCCTGTTCACGGTCTACGTCGTCCGCGATCTGGGCCCCGAAGCCTATGGCACTTACGCCGCCATCGGCGCGTTCGGATTCCTGTTCATCTTCATCGCGGATTTAGGGCTCTCGCCCTACGGGGTGCGCGAAGTCGCCCGGCTGCGCGATCAACCCGACGCGCCCGCCAAACTGGCCGACCTGCACAGCGATCTGCTGGCGCTGCGGGTGCTGCTCTCGATCCTGGCCGGCGGATTGACTGTCGGCTTTGGCGCGCTGACCGGCCGGCCCGAGCTGGTGCTGATCGCGCTGGCGCTCAACGCCGTCGGCCTGACGCTGCACGGCGCGCAGAGCGCCAGCGGCACGGTCCTGGGCGGTCTCGAACGCATGGGGGTCGGCGCAGGCGCGCTTGTCTTCAGTCAGCTGGTCTTCATCGCCGCCGGCGCCTTCGTGCTGTGGAACGGGTGGGGCTATCTCGGCTTGATCGCGGCCAACTTGCTCGCGATCACGCTTTCGACCATCGTCGTGCTGCGCGCCGCCGCGTCGGTCGGTTGGGGATCGGTGTCCCCCGCGCGCTGGCTGCCCCTCATCCGAGCCAGCCTGCCGTTCGGGATCGTGACGTTCGCGCTCGGCCTGTCGTACAAGTTCGACACCGTGCTGCTTGAACTCACCCGCCCGGCCGGCGAGACCGGCCTGTATAACGCAGCCTACAACCTGGTCTTCACCAGCGCCGTGCTCTCCAACATCCTCAATGTCGCGCTCTATCCCGCGCTCGCGCGGCTCTCGGTCACGGCGCCCGAGCGATTGCCCGGGATCTACGCGCGCGCCTTGCGCTATCTCTGGCTTTTGGCGCTGCCGATCGCCGTCGGCGGCGCGGTGCTGGCCGGCGATCTGGTGCCTTTCTTGTTCGATAGCGACTACACAGCCGGCGGCGCGGCGTTGCGGATCGTGATCTGGGTGGTGCCGCTGATGTACACGTCGGAGTTCCTGGGCTACGTCGTGCTGATCGGCAACCAGGAGCGCCGGGTGGCGCGCGCGGTCGTGATCAGCACCGCCCTGAACGTGACGCTCAACCTGATCATCGTCCCGGTCTTCGGCTTCGTCGGCGCGGCTGTGACGACGGTGATCACCGAAGCCGTGTTGGTGGCCCAATACGTCTGGCTGCTGCGGGCACGTCTGGGCGCATTGCCGCTCGGCCAGATGCTCGCGCGGCCGGCCCTGGCCGCGCTCGGGATGGGCCTGCTGGTGGCCTGGCTCCCGGCCGAATGGCCCGTGCTGCTGCGGGTAGCCGCCGGAGTCGGTTTGTATGGCGGGTTGGGCCTGGCGCTCGGCCTGATCACGCCCGACGACTGGCGCTTCCTGCGACAACTCCGTCAGACCAAGCCTCAAGCATCGGAGCTGCCGACCGATCCCGAAATTAACGCTTGACTTCGCTTAAGCGGGTGTATGCTGAAAGAGATGTCTCTGCGATATTCGGTTGTCGTCGCGCCACATCTCGCTGACGCCCACAAACTCTGTCGCCAGGGTTGGATCCAATCCGGACGGGGGAGGGGAAGATGTCTCAGCCGGCAGACTTCGCGATCCTCGATCACCTGCTGGAAGGCTGTCAGATCATCGGCTTCGATCGGCGTTACCTCTACGTGAACGAGACAGCGGCCCGCCACGGCCGGCGAACGATCCCCGAGCTTGTCGGACGCAAGATGGTCGACCTCTACCCGGGGGTCGAGGCCACGACCATGTACGCGCTCCTCGAGCGCTGCTTGAACGAGCGCACTCCGGCCGAGTTCGAGAACGCTTTCACCTATCCTAACGGAACCACAGCCTGGTTTGACGTCAAGATGGAGCCGGTGCCGGCGGGCGTTTTCATCCTCTCGATCGACATCTCAGCCCGCAAACAGGCGGAGACCGAACTGCGCGATCACCTCCACCGACTTGAGGCCCTGCGCATGATCGACGTCGCGATCATCAGCACCACCGATTTGGCGCTCACGTTGCGAAGCGTCCTCGACCAGACCGTCGCCAGCCTGCAGGTCGACGCCGCCGCCCTTCTGCTTCTCAACCCGTATTCGCTTATTCTGGAATTTTCTGCCGGCCACGGCTTCAACAGCCGCGACATCGAGAAGACCCAGGTGCGCGTTGGGCAGGGGCATGCCGGACGCGCCGCGCTCGAGCAAAAGACCGTCGTCGTCTCCGACATGCTCAACAACCCGGAGACGTTCTCGCGCGAGAACTCGCTGGAGGCGGAGGGCTTCGTGTCTTACGTCGCCGTGCCGCTGCTGTCGCGGGGCAGCTTGATGGGCGTGCTCGAGGTCTTTCATCGCGCCCCGCTACTGCCCGATCAAGGCTGGATGGATTTTCTCCAGGCCCTGGCGACCCAGGCCTCAATCGCGATCGACAACGGGCGCCTGTACAAAGACCTGCAGCGCTCCAATTTTGATCTGACCCTGGCCTATGAGCGCACGATCGAGGGCTGGTCGAACGCGCTCGATCTGCGCGACCGGGAGACGAAAGGCCACACCCTGCGTGTGACCGAAATGACTGTGACCCTGGCCCGCATGGCCGGCATCCCCGAAAACGAGATCGCCCACATCCGGCGCGGCGCTCTGCTGCACGACATCGGCAAGATGGGCGTCCCGGACACGATCCTGCACAAGCCCGGCCCGCTCTCCGAGGACGAGTGGAAGATCATGCGCAAGCATCCGGCCTATGCGTACGATCTGCTCTACCCAATCGAGTACCTGCGGCCGTGCCTGTCGATCCCATACGCCCATCACGAGAAATGGGACGGATCCGGCTATCCGCAATGCCTGCGGGGCGATCACATCCCGCTGGCCGCCCGTCTGTTCGCCGTGGTCGACGTGTGGGACGCGCTCTCCTCGAACCGGCCGTATCGCGCGGCCTGGCCGCAGGCCGAGGTGCTGGAGCACATCCGCCAGCAGGCCGGCAGCCACTTCGACCCCCAGGCAGTCGAGCTGTTCCTGCGCGCGATCCGCGACCGCGGGTCGTGAGGGGCAAATACGGGGTGTGCATGCACGAGTTGTCAGGCCACTTTCGGACAGCCAACCGAGTACACGGATCCCACGGATAGACACGGATGGCGCGGAGCTGTTTGGTGAGGATTCCGCGTGATCCGTGACGATCCGTGAAATCCGTGTACAGGATCCGGCCTCGATCTAGAGGGCCTGACCTCTCGTCCGGGCAGTGTCGCCAGACGTGGTACACTTTTTGTGTTATCCCGCACACAGGAGTCTGACCTATGGCAAGCACCACTTACAACTTTGCGCTTCTCACCATCACGGGTGAACGCCTGCTGTAAGTGCGCCTGGTGACCGACGCCTGCCTTGCGTGACGCGACGCGCTCCTTCGTCGCTGCACGGATCGCTCCATACGACGGCCACGGTGCTTTTCAGCCCGTGGCCGTGCATTGCCTGCGGCCACGTTCCCCGTGGCCGTTTTCGTTGACGGCCGTAGAAGCCCCCCTGTAGCCAATCACTCACCGGCTGCAGGCACTTCTGCGGCCGTTTGCGTTTGTGTCTCCGACACGAATGAGGGTGCGATCTGATGCGGTATTTGAACCTGGGTGTCCTGGCGCACATCGACGCCGGCAAGACCAGCCTGACTGAACGACTGTTATTCCAAACGGGCGTGATCCGCAAGCTCGGCAGCGTCGACGCCGGTACGACTCAAACCGACACGCTGGCGCTCGAACAGCAGCGCGGCATCACCATCAAGGCGGCCGTCGCGGTCTTCATCAACGGCGATGTGCAGGTGAACCTGATCGACACGCCCGGCCACCCGGACTTTATCGCCGAGGTCGAGCGCGCGCTGAGCGTGCTCGACGGCGCCGTGCTCGTGATCTCGGCCGTCGAAGGGGTGCAGGCGCAGACACGCGTGCTCTTCCGGGCATTGCAGCGCCTGCGCGTGCCGACGCTGTTCTTCATCAACAAGATCGACCGACGCGGCGCGCAGGAGACCGAGTTGCTCGCGCGCATCGCCGAGAAGCTGACCCCGGCGATCGTCCCGCTGGGCACGACCCGCGACCTTGGGACGCGCGCCGTAGCCTACCGACCTTTTGACGCCGCTGACCCGGTCCACTTCGCTTTCCTGATCGATCGGCTGACGAGGCAGAGCGACGCCTTCCTGGCCGAATACCTGGCCGACGAGGCGCTGATCACGCCGGATCGGCTGCAGGCCGAGCTTGCGGCCCAGACCCGCCGCGGGCTGGTCCACCCCGTCCTCTTCGGATCGGCCATCACCGGCGCCGGCGTCGAGGACGTGATCGCCGGGATCGTGGCGCTCCTGCCAACCGCCGAGGGCGACCCGACGCAGCCGGCTGCGGGCAGCGTGTTCAAGATCGAGCGTGGGGCGGCCGGTGAGAAGATCGCGTACGTGCGCATGACCTCCGGTGTGGTGCGGGTCCGCGATCGGGTGCAGTTCGGCCGGGAGGGCGAGGGCCGGGTGACGGCCGTCGCCGTCTGCGAGCCGGGCGGCGTCGTGCGCGCCGCCGGGGTGGCCGCCGGCCAGATCGGCAAACTGTGGGGCCTGAACGACATCCGGATCGGCGACGCGCTTGGAACCACCCGGCACCACGCCGACGCCCGGCACTTCGCGCCGCCGACGCTGGAGACCCTGGTCGTGCCGGCCCGCACGACCGAGCGCAGCGCCGTGCACGTAGCTCTGGCCCAGCTCACCGAGCAGGATCCGCTCATCAACCTGCGGCAGAGCTCGACCGACCAAGACACTGTGGTCTCGCTTTACGGCGAAGTCCAGAAGGAAGTGATCCAGGAGACGCTGCGCCGCGACTACGGGCTCGAGGCCACGTTCCTGGAATCCACCACAATCCACATCGAGCGCCCGTCCGGCAGCGGCGAGGCGATCGAGGTGATGGGGCAGCCCGGCAATCCCTTTGTGGCGACGATCGGTCTGCGGGTCGAGCCGGGCCCACTCAACTCCGGTATCACGTACGGGTTGGAGGTCGAGCTCGGGTCGCTGCCGCTCTCGTATCACAAGGCAGTCGAGGAAACCGTCCGGCGCACGCTGACGCAGGGCCTGCAGGGCTGGGAGGTGCTGGATTGTCGCGTAACGCTGACACGCTCCGGATTCGACAGCGTCGGGAGCACGGCCGGCGACTTCCGCAACCTGACTCCGCTCGTCCTGATGAGCGCGCTCCAGACGGCCGGCACACAGGTGTTCGAGCCGCTCCATCGCTTTCAGCTCGAGATCCCGGCCGACACATATGGCCATGTCCTGCCGGTGCTGGCGCGTCTGCGGGCCCTCCCGCAGACCCCGGTCCTGCACGAGCGCGTCTATCGGCTCGAGGGCCTGATCCCGGTGGCGCGCGTGCATGAGCTGCACCTGGCGCTGCCCGGACTGACGCGCGGCGAGGGTGTCCTGGAATACGCCTTCGACCACTATCAACCGGTGCGCGGGCCGGCGCCGACCCGACCACGATTCGGGCCGAGCCCGTTGAACCGCCAGGAGTATCTGCTGGAAGTCGTCCGGCGCGTGCCGGGCCGCGCCACCAACGCAGGGGGGGCCGATGGTCGCTAAGATGCACGCCGAAGAGATCGCGATCATGCCCGCCCTCGTGCGGCGTCTGCTCGTGGCGCAGTTTCCACAGTGGGCCGAGCTGCCCCTCACACCGGCCGAACCGCAGGGCTGGGACAATCGCACGTTTCGCCTGGGCACTGACCTGTGCGTCCGTCTCCCGAGCGCAATCGGCTACACGCCTCAGATCGAGAAAGAGCACCGCTGGTTACCCTACCTGGCGAGCCGTCTGCCCTTGCCGATCCCGACGCCGATCGCGCTCGGGCAGCCGGGCGAGGGCTACCCGTGGCGCTGGTCGATCTATCGTTGGCTGGCCGGCGAAACCAGCGCCGCGGCGCGCATCGCCGACCGCGTCGCCTTTGCCCAGGACCTGGCGCTCTTCCTGGCCGGCCTCCAATCGATCCGGGCATCGACCGGGCCGCAGCCGGGGCCGCATAGCGCCTATCGCGGCGGGCCGCTGGCGTTCTATGAAGCCGAGGCCCGGCGCGCCATCGTCGCGCTCCAAGACCTGATCGACGCGGAGTCCGTGACCCGCGTGTTGGACGCTGCCCTGGCCACCCGCTGGGGGCACCCTCCGGTCTGGTTTCACGGCGATGTCGCTGTGAACAACCTGTTGGTGCGCGCCGGCCGGCTGTGCGCCGTGATCGACTTCGGCTGCGCGGGCGTCGGCGACCCGGCCTGTGACCTGGTCATTGCCTGGACCTTCTTCGAGGGCGAGAGCCGGGCCGCCTTCCGAGCCACTCTGCAGCGCGACGACGCGACCTGGGCGCGCGCCCGGGGTTGGGCGCTGTGGAAGGCGTTGATCATGTTGGTCAATGATCGCGGCGACCCGCACAAGAGTGCCGAGCTCGGCCGCATCATCGGCGCGATCCTGGCCGATCGGGTGGGCAACGCATGAGCCAGCCTCCCGCGGTCTCGTCGGATCGCGACGCGGACCTCGTGAACGTGTTTGTGCGCTGGTCGGCCTTGCAGTCCGGATTGGCGCGCGGCTACTGGCTGGTCGCCAGCCTGTACCTGGTGCTCGATGCCGGCCTCACGCCGACGCAGCTCGTCCTGATCGGGGTCGCCCAGGGGTTCGCGTCGTTGATCTTCGAAGTGCCGACCGGCGTGGTGGCCGACACCGTGAGCCGCAAGTTGTCGCTGGTGATCTCGTGCGTCTTGATCGGCCTGAGCATGGCGGCCACCGGGCTGACCACGGCCTTTCCGCTGCTGGTCGTCACGCAGATGCTGTGGGGCGTCGCCTGGACGTTCACGAGCGGCGCCGACGTGGCCTGGATCACCGACGAGTTGAGCCGGCCCGACCTTGCCCGAACGGCGTTGACGGCGCAGGCGCGCTGGAAGCTGGGCGGCGCGGCGCTGGGCATGCTCGCCCTGGGCGCCCTGGCCACGGCCATCGGGCGCAGTCCGACGCTGGTGGCGGCCGGGGTCGCGATGGCCCTGCTGGGGCTGACCGTCGCGACAGGCTTCAGCGAACGCGGCTTCAAACCAACCCGCACCCGGCCCTGGCGGCGGGCCTGGACGATCTTGAACCGCGGCGTTGCGCTGGCGCGGCGTGACACCGAACTCATGTTGATCTTTGCCGCCACGTTTCTGATCAACGGCGCCGCCGATGCCTTCGAGCGTCTGCATGTCCGACAGCTGGTCGCGCTCGGCTTTCCGGATCGGCCGGACCCGCTGGTCTGGTTCACGGCGCTGGGCGTTCTGGCCTATGCGTCCGGCGCCGTGGCATTGCGGATCATCGAAGTGCACTTAGACGGGGTCGGGGCCATGCGCCGGATCTACGTCGCCGCCTGCGGGGTCGGGGTCGTCGGTGTGCTGCTCGTCGGCCTGGCACCCGATGCCGTGCTGGGCAGCGCCGGGGTGTTGTTGGTCACCGGGATCGCCTGGACGGTCACACGCGCGGTCGGCGCGATCTGGGTCAACGCCCGGGCCACCAGCGACATCCGCGCGACCGTCCAGTCCTTCCTGGCCCAGGTCGAGTACTTTGGCGAGATCGGCTGTGGCGCCGTGTTGGCCGGCCTGGCCCAATCGACCTCGCTCGCCGTGACCTTCGTCGCCGCGGCCGCGCTTGTTGCGGCCGCCGGGCTGGCGGCCGCACGGTCCAGCGGCGCCGGCACAGCGACGGAAACCGGACCTTGACAGGCATCTTTCCATTGTGCTAATGTCCAGCACATATTGGAGTACAGCACAATCAAATGACCCGTCGTCTTCCGCCCATCCTGCCCGCCCGCGAACCCGTCGTCATGCCCAAGCTGCCGCCGTCGGTCGAGATCAAGACCCTGGCCCAGCAGCGCGCCGTGAGCGACCCGATCCGCTCGCGCATCCTGGGCGTGCTGCAGAACGTGCCGGCCACGGCCAAGCAGCTGGCCGAGCGCCTGAGCAGCACGCCCGGCGCGATCGGCCATCACCTCAAGCTCCTGGAGCGTCACGGCCTGGTGCAGATCGTGGCGCGGCGCCAGATGCGCGGCATCGTGGCCAACTACTATGCGCGCACCGGGCGGATCCTGAACTTCAACGCCCCGATGCAGGCCAGCGACCTCGATCAGGCCAACATCCTGACCACGGCCCGCAACGAATTGGCCGAGATGATGGCCGAGCCGCGGCCCTGGGCCGAGGACGAGGTGCACGTCATGGCCTATCCGCACATCCAGCTGTCGGCCCGAAAAGCGGCGGCGCTGGGGCGGCGCCTGGACCGTCTGATCACGGACTTGATTGCCACGCCCAACGAGCCGGGCGAACCGCTGTATGGCATCGCCATCGGCATGTTCCGTGCGCCGGAGTACCTGCAACCGGGCGGGGCGCCCGCCGCGGGCGATCAGGCCTCGAGCGGCGCCTCGAACAAGGTCGCGCCCAAAGCGGCCCCTCGCCCCACCAAACGCGCGCGCCCCTAGGCGCTCACAGGAGTCCCCATGACCGTCATTCGCGTTGACAAACTCAGCAAGAGCTATTTCGTGCCCGAGCGCGAGGCCGGGTTGAGCGCCGCGCTCAAGAGCCTGGTGAGGCGCAAGACGCGCGAGGTCAAGGCCGTCGACGCGATCTCGTTCGAGATCGGCGCGGGCGAGATCGTCGGCTTTCTGGGCCCGAACGGAGCCGGCAAGACCACGACCCTCAAGATGCTCTCGGGCCTGCTTTACCCGACCGGGGGCGCCGCGCACGTGCTCGGCTTCGTGCCCGAGAAACGCGAGCGCGGCTTCCTGACCCAGGTGACCCTGGTGATGGGCAACCGCAATCAGCTGCAGTGGGACATCCCGGCGCTGGACTCGTACGATCTGCAGCGCGCGATCTACGGCCTCGATCCGGCCGGGTATCGGCGCACCCGCGACGAACTGATCGAGCTCATGCAGGTCGGCGACCTGGTGCGCAAGCCCGTGCGCAATCTGTCGCTGGGTGAGCGCATGAAGGTCGAGTTCATCGGCGCGCTGCTGCACAACCCCAAGGTGATCTTCCTCGACGAGCCGACGCTCGGCCTGGATGTGACCATGCAGCGCCGCCTGCGCGAGTTCGTAGCCGGCTATAACGCCCGCACCGGCGCGACGGTGCTGCTCACCAGCCACTACATGGCCGACGTCGAGGCGCTGTGCAAGCGCGTGATCGTCATCCACAACGGCACGCTGCTCTACGACGGGGACCTGACGGGCCTGGGCGCGCGTTTCGCGGCCTACAAGACGATCAGCGCCTCGTTCGACCAGGCGCCGCCGGCGCTCGACGGCTACGGCGAAGTGATGTCGACCGATGGCCTGCGGGTCACCCTGCGCGTGCCCAAGGCCGAGACCTCGCGGGTCACCGCGCGTCTGCTCACCGACCTGGCCGTCGTCGACCTCACAGTCGAAGACCCGCCGATCGATGACGTCATCGAAAAAGTCTTTAATAGTCAGGCAGTCGGGTAGTCCAGTAGTCGGGTAGTCGCGTGGTCGGGTAGTCCGTTGAGGCCAAGTCGGTCTTGCGAAGACGACTTGACTACCCGACTACGAGACGACAAGACTAAAGAGAAAGACCATGCGAAACTTGCTCGACTTCTATTTGGGCCAGATGCGGATCGCGGCTGTGACGCAGCTGCAGTATCGGGCCGCCAACTACTTCTACATGATCGGCATGGTGGCCGAGCCGGTCGTCTATCTGGTGGTGTGGAGTACGATCGCGGCCGCCCAGGGCGGCTCGGTCGGCGGATACACGGCCGGCGGGTTCGCCGCGTACTACATCGTGTGGACGCTGGTGCGCAACATGAACATCGTCTTCACGCCGTACGGCTGGGAGTGGCGCATCCGCGAGGGCCAGTTGAGCGGCATGTTGCTGCGCCCGATCCATCCGCTGCACGGCGACATCGCCTACTTTGCGGGCTGGAAGGTGGCCGTGATCATCCTCTGGCTGCCGATCGCGGCGGTGCTGGCGCTGGCCTTCCGGCCCGAGATCAACCCGACCTGGCAGGAGGTCGTGGTCTTCTTCATCGCCATCTGGGGCGCGTACCTGATCCGCACCATGCTGCTCTGGCTGCTGGGCATGATCACGTTTTGGACGACGCGCGTCGGGGCGCTGTTCGAGTTGTATTTCGCGGCCGAGTTGTTGCTCTCCGGCCGTCTGGTGCCGATGAGCGTCATGCCGCCCTGGGTACAGGAGCTGTCGGCCTGGATGCCCTTCCGCTGGGCCTTTCAGTACCCGATCGAGGCCCTGGTTGGCGATCTACCGACCGATCAACTCTGGCTGGGCCTCGGCATGCAGGCGCTCTGGATCGTGCTCGCCGGCGGCGCCGCGCTCTTCGCCTGGCGCTGGGCCGTGAAACAGTATTCGGCGGTCGGGGGTTGAGAGTGCTGATTGGTGCTCAATCAGCAATCAACAATTGCCAGGAGGCTCTTATGAATGTGATCCGACTTTGGCTGAATTTCGTCCGCGTCGGCGTTCTTGGCGAGATCCAGTACCGGGTGAACTTCCTGGTGCAGCTGCTGCAGTCGGCGATCGCGCTGGCAACGGCCTTGATCGTGCTGGCCCTGATCTTCAGCTATACGCAGACGCTCGGCGGCTGGACGGGGCCCGAGTTGCTGGCGCTGATGGGCGTGCATACGCTCGTGGGCGGCCTGATCCACATGAGCATCCAGCCCAACATGGAGCGCCTGATGCAGGACGTGCAGAACGGCACGCTCGACTACGCGCTCATCAAGCCGGCCGACAGCCAGGCGCTGGTCAGCGTGCGCGAGTTCCGGCTCTGGCAGGGCGTCGACGTGATCGTTGGTGCGCTCGTGATCGGCTACGCGGTCTACCAGCTGCGCGAGATCTTTGGCTGGCAACAGGCGCTGGCGTTCGCCGCAGCCCTGGGCTGCGGAGCCGCCATGATCTACGCCTTCTGGCTGATCCTGACCACCGGCGCGTTCTGGTTCGTGCGCATGGAGAACCTGCTCGAGCTCTGGCAGGGCCTGTACTCGGCCGGGCGCGCGCCCGTCGGCATCTACCCCGACTGGCTCAAGTACGGTCTGACCTTCCTGGTGCCCGTGGCCTTCGCCGTGACGGTGCCCGCTGAGGCCGTGACCGGGCGATTGACCCTGGAGACGTTGGCGGGCGCGATCGCGCTGGCCGCGGCGCTGCTGGTCGGGGCGCGCTGGTTCTGGTTCTTCGGCCTGCGGCGGTATTCCGGCGCTTCGGCATAGTCGAGGGGCGAGGGGCGAGGGGCGAGGAGCGAGCGTTACCGCGCCAGACCGCGTTGCGTGAAGCGCTCCTCGTTCCTCATCCTCCGCCGCCTGTCCACCATACATCGCTGAACCAGGCGAAGAACCTTCGAAAAGTGGAATGATCGCCCAGCGCGGCCAGTTGATCGCGCACGCGCGCGAGGTGGTCGTTTGCCTCGGCCGAGGGTTCATCGAACAAGGCGGCGCCGACACGGCGAAGTTCGATCGCCAACGCCAGACAGCCGAACGCGCGGGTCGATAGGATGGGGTCGGCCTGGCGCAGCAACTGCTCGGCTTCGATGGCGCTCCCACGCAACAGGGCAAGATCGACCCGCAACAGGATGGTTTCGCGCTCGACCCAGCGAAATGCCGGCCCGGAGCAGCTCTCCAGGACCTGATCGGCGATTTGCTCGACGTCGTTCCAGCGGCTCTGGCTCCAGGCCAGCCTGGCTCGCGTCAGGTGCGCGGCAGCCCGACCGATCTGATCACCGAGTCTGTCGAACATATCAGCCACTGGATCGATGTCGTCGACGGGACCGGCTTGCGCGTCGATCTGCGCCCAGATGCGATGCAGGCGCGCCCAGGCGGCGTAGTCGGAGTGGCCCACCGCGTCCAGACGTTCGATGGCTCCGGCGAAGGACGCGGCCGCAGCCGTGTACGCTCCGGCAAAGTGCTGAACCTCGCCCCGGCCGACGAGCGCGTAACCCAGCATGTCCTCCGCGATGGTTTGATAGCCGAAGCAAGCGCGTTCCAGATACGCTCCCGCCTCGGCCGGTCGGCCCGCGTCGAGCAGGAGACGTCCGAGGTTGTTCTCGAGGTTGGCGATCCAGCGCCGATCGTCGTTCGCGCGCGCCAGTGTCAGGCAGCCGTTGAAGAGCTCAAAGGCGCGCTCGAACTCGTAGAGGCGCTGCGCACAGATCGCGCTGTTGTTCCTCAGCCGCAGTTCGATGGCGAGAGGCCATGGATCGCTCGACGGCATGGCCATGACGCGATCCACCCAGTGCAGAGCTTCATGGAAGTACCCGCGAACGATCCACAGGCTGAACAGGCCAAGGCAGAGATCCGCCGCGAGCGAACGCTCCCCCAGCGCGATAGCGGTGTCGAGCGCGGAATAGATGTTGGCGCGCTCATTTTGCAGCAGCCGGATCCAGAGCGCCTGATCGACGCGCTGCAGGCCCGCGGGGTCCGAGATCCAGCGATGGAAGAACCTCAGGTGCGCGGCCCGCGCCGACACAAGTTCTTCAGGCGCGATCTGGCGTCGTGCGAACTCGCGCACGGTCTCGAGCATGCGAAAGCGGCTTTCCTGGATGTCGACTGAGATATCGAGCAGATGCGAGTCGGCCAGAACCGTCAGGGTGTTCCAAATATCTTCGACCGGGCCCTGGCCTTCGGGAGCGCACACTGCTTCGGCGGCCTCCAGTACGAAATCGCTGTTGAACACCGAGAGCCGACGAAAGGTGGCTTGAGCCGCCGGCGACAGGAGCCTGTAGCTCCAATCGATCAACTGTGTAAGGTTGTGCTGACGCTCGGGTAGCCCTCCGAGACCGTCGACCACGAGGCCGAGTTGCAGGCGGCCATCCACGATCAGGCGTTCGAGCAAACGCTGAGGAGGCATGAGTCGCACCCGAGCGGCCACCAGTTCGATCGCCAAGGGCAGGCCATCCAATCGTTGACAGATCTCGGTCGCGATGCCAAGCCATTTGGCGTCGAAGGCGAAGGCCGGATCCGCCAGACGAGCGCGCTGCGCGAAAAGCTCGACCGCCGGTGGCAGCGCGTCGGCGTCAGCGCCTCTTCCGGTGATCGTCGCGAGGGGGCGAAGCTCGAGCACACGCTCTGCATCGAGCGCGAGCCGGGTTCGGCTTGTGGTGACCAGAGCGAGCGACGGCGCGGCGTTCAGCAGGCGTTGGACATCGGGCGCGATCCCCGGCAGATGTTCGAGGTTGTCGAGGACGAGCAGTCCGGTTTCACCAGCGCGCTCCGCGATGAGTGCCGGCACGTCGACGTCGCCAGGGAGCGAGAGCGCCTCGGCCAGGGTTTCGAAAAAGAGATCGGGTTCGGTAAGGGCAGTCAAGTCGACGAACCAGGCGGCGTGACTGTCAGGTCGGAGGCGTTCCATCACGACCCGCGCCAGCGAGGTCTTTCCGACACCACCCGGCCCCGTGAGCGTGAGGGGGCGGGCCGACCCGGCGCGCACGATCCGAATCGCCTGCTGGATCTCAGCGTCGCGTCCGATGAGGCGGCGCGTTGCCCAGTCTTCAGGAGTGCGGCCCGGCCGCTTGCGTTCGCGAGCGCCGGCCAGGGCGAGAAACGCCGGTCGATCAAGGTCCGACACCTGCAGATGCACCGCCAGCGCGACGGCCAGGGAACGCGAAGCTTTGCGTTCGCCGGCCTCGATTTTGCGCACCGAGACCTCGGCGCAGTGCACGCGCTCGGCCAGTTCTCGACGGCTCAGCCCGGCGTCTTCACGGAGTTTGCGCACGAGCATGCCAAAAGACGTCTGTGGCGACATCGTCAGCGAGCCTTCCGGATCCGACCCGGTGCAGAGGGCCTGCGGCCCCTGCGTTTTCACTCGGCGGAAGATCCTCACAAGCCAATTAACGCAGGGCGCCCGACACGTGTATCACTCGAGTATCGCTGCGCAAGCCTAATCTGAGGGCGAGCCCTGCCACCAACCCAGGAAAGACGCGCATGGACATCGTCCTGCTTTCCGTTCGCCTCGGCCTTGCCATCGTCTTCGTGATCGCCGGAGTCGCCAAGCTGGCGGATCGAACCGGCTCGCGGCACTCGCTGCAGGCGTTCGGCATGCCGGAGCGTCTGATCCCGGCCGCAGCGCTCGCACTCCCCGTCCTGGAGATCACGTTCGCGCCTGGTCTTTTGCCCGCCTCCACCGCCTGGCTCGCCTCGATCGGCATGGTGGCCCTGCTCGCCGGTTTCGTCGCCGGCATCGCGTACCACCTGGCTCGTGGGCGGCGGCCGGATTGCCACTGCTTTGGCCAATTGTATTCAAAGCCTATCCGATTTGAGACATTGTTGCGCAACGGCTTTTGGGCGGCTCTGGCGGCCGTCGTCGTGAACGCAGGCCCGTCCGGAACCGGTCCCAGCGCAGTGGCCTGGCTGTTCGACCTGCGACCTGACACCCTG
>JAEURK010000070.1 GCA_016789175.1 Anaerolineales bacterium | reverse complement strand
ACGCCAGCCCCAGCACGAACAGGCCGGCGATCGGGAGCAACCACGGCAGGGAGGCATAGGCGATCAGTAATGGCGCCGGCCCGACCGTGTCCACCGCCTGGGCCCAAATCAGCCCCAGCAGCGGCACGGCGACGCCCAACGCCAGGCCGATAGCGAGCGGCCCCAGGCAGCCGGAGCGGCGTCGGGATACCGGCCGTCGCCGGCGCCGTTCATTGGCGGCTGGCGCCGGGGCGCTCACGCCTGCCCCCCCAGCAGGGCGCGGGCCTCGGCCTGACTCGGAAGCGAGGGAACTGCGCCGAGCCGCGTGCAGGCCAGGGCGCCCGCCGCGCAGCCCCACCGCAAGGCCGCATCCAACGGAAGCTCGCTGGCCAATCCAAACGCCAGCCCGCCCGAGAAAGCGTCGCCGGCCGCGGTGGTGTCGACCACCTTGACCGGGAAGGCCGGCGCCCGGCGCTCGCCGTCGGCGCTCAGAGCATACACACCGCGCCCGCCAAGCGTCATCACGACCGCGGCAGCACCCTGCTCTCGCAAGGCCTCCGCCGCGGCACGTGCACCGTCGTCAGTGTCGGTCGGGATCCCGGTCAACCGGGCGGCTTCGCCCTCGTTGGGCGTAACGAAGTCGCACAGGGCCAGCACGTCTCGGCTGAGCGGCTGGGCCGGGGCCGGGTTGAGGATGACACGCGTGCCATGCGCACGCGCGATCTCGGCCGCTCGCACCGACGTCGCCACCGGAACCTCGAGCTGCAGCATCAACACATCGGCTGCCGCGATCGCGTCGGCCGCGGCCTCGACGTCGGCAATCGAAAGGTTGCCGTTCGCGCGCGGCAGGATGCCGATGATATTCTCGCCGGTCGACTCGGAGACGATGATGAAGGCCAGGCCGCTGCCAGCCGGGTCACGCCCGACGGCGGCCGCGTCGATCTGGGCCTCGGCCAGCGTTGCCAGCAGCCGGTCGCCATAGCCGTCGGCACCGACGCGCCCCACCATGGCAACCCGGGCGCCGAGCCGGGCGGCGGCGACGGCCTGATTAAGGCCCTTGCCGCCCGCAAACTCGTCAAACCCGGTGCCGGTCAGGGTCTCGCCCGGGGCGAGCAGACGCGGCGCGCGAAAGACCAGATCGGAGTTGAGGCTGCCAACGACGACGATTGTGGGCTGCGCGTTTTTCATGGGGGCGATGGTAATGCGAATTGGGGTCGACGGCAAACCCCATCTTGAAAGCCCTCCGCACGAGGCCAGGAGACCAGCTGCGTGCTCCAGGGATCGGGGCTCCGCGCAGCCTTGGCCCGCCCCGTTCGGAGTACCCTTTTGAGCGCCAATCCAGGGCTCACACACCAATAGCGAAACAGCGCGCGTTATGCCACGGGTATCACGAATTGAATCGAATGACACGAACGATCCCTTTTCGTGAGAATTCGGATCCATCCGAGACAAAGATACCGGTCCCTGCGAACAAGGCGCAATAGCCCTGATCACCTGTCGCACCACTGTGGCACTGACGCGTCTATAATCTCGGCTACCCACCACCATGTCCTTCGACTCTCCCGATCGTGCCGAACGCGCGCAACGCCGGGCAGCCCGGCGCCAGGCGCGCTCCGGATCGCCGGCGTTGCAGCTCCCCGAGGTGCCGCCGCGCCTGCGCTGGGCCCGCCTCGAGATCGCATCCGACGCGCAGGTGGCGGCGATCGAGGCCACTGCCCGACACCGCCTGCAGTCGGACGGGGTGCGCGTACCGGACCCCGGGGCCCTGACCCTTTTGGCCGCGCACGGTGCGCGGATCGATCGCGCGCAAGGCCGCGTCTGGCTGGATCCGGACCCACTTGAGCGGCTGCTGGCCCTGGCGCCATCCCGCTTCACCTGGCTGGCCCGCAACCCGGCCCGCACCCTGACCCTCGGGGACTCGGCCATCGCGTTCGGCCTGCACGGGCACGCCACCCGTGTGTACACCGAAACGGGTCCCCGACCCGCGCAACGGGCCGATCTCGAGGCCGCGCTGCGTCTCGGGCAGGTGTTGGGCGCCTTGCACGTCGTTGGCCAACCTTTCGCGCAGCTGACCGACGTCAGTGCTGCGGATTTGCCCGTGGAAGCCCTGACGGCGGCCCTCACGCTGACCGACAAGCCCCTGCTCGCGCCGCTCCACGACGGCCCCACCGCTCACCGTCAACTGGCCGTGCTCGGTGCGGTCTTCGGCCCGTTGGGCGCACTCGCGGGCGCAGCCCTGGTCGGCGAAGCCACGGCCGCGGCGCCACTGACGTGGGACGCCGCTGTGGACGCCGCGATCATGGCCTTCGCCCGCTCCGGTCAGGCGGTGCTGCTGCGCCCGTTCCAGGCCTCGGACGGCGAAGCGCCGGCTGAGGCCTGGGCCCGTCAGCATGCCGAGGTCTTGGCCGGCGTCGCGCTCGCGCAGGCCGCGTGGCCCGGCGCGCCCGTGCTTTACGGCGGCCTCCGCGGCGCCCAACACGGGCCTGCAGCGGGTCTCGCGGCCGAGCTCGGCGCGCGTCTGGCCCGGTTCTGCGCCCTTCCCGCCCAGCTGGAAGCCGCGCCGCGCGCCGGGGTGCCCGGCGCGGAGGCCGCCGCCCAATCCGGTTGGGCCCTCTGGCCGGCGGTGTTGGGCGGGGTCGACCTGATCGCGACAGCGGCCGGCTGCCTGGCCGATGGCGCCGTGTTCTCGCCCGAGCACTGCCTGTCGGACGTTGACGGGCTGGGCATGTTCAGGCACTTCCTGGCCGGCTTCGACGTGGACCCCGAGACCCTGGCATTGGCCGAGATCAAAGCGGCCGGCCCGGGCGGCCATCACCTCGACAGCGCCTTCACCCGCGCTCGCTACACCGACGCCTTCTATCCATCCTTCCTGGCCGACCGCCTGGCCTACGAAACGTGGGAGTTGGCCGGACGCTGGGATACGGTCAAACGGGCCGCGGCCCGGCTCCCCGACCTGCTCGCCGCCCACACACCGCCGGCCTTGACGCCCGAGGCGCAGACGACGCTCACTGAAACCCTCGCGCGCCTGCGCGCGACACCCGAAAGAGGAACCGATGACAACGCCCTTTGACCTTCTGATCGAACGCCGCGGCACGAACAGCATCAAGTGGGACCTGTTTGGCGACGACGTGCTGCCGATGTGGGTCGCCGATGCCGATTACCGCTCGCCCGAGCCGGTGCTGGCTGCCCTGCAACGCAAGCTCGATCAGGGCATCTTCGGCTACGAGATCCCGCCCCGGTCGCTGCTGGAGACCGTGGCCGCGCGCATGGCCCGGCTGTACAACTGGGCGATCACGCCCGACGACATCGTCACGATCCCGGGCATCGTGACCGGCCTGAACGTGGCGGCCCGCGCCTTCGCCCACACCGGCGACGGCGTGCTGATGCAGCCGCCGGTCTACCCGCCCTTCATGGGCGCCGCCCACAGCTTCGGGCTGACGTCTGAATTCGCGCCGCTGACCCGGCACGTCGACGGGGGACGCCTGAGCTACGCGATCGACTTCGACACGTTCGAGCGCGCGATCACGCCGCGCACGAAGTTCTTGATGCTCTGCCACCCGCACAACCCGACCGGCCAGGTCTACACGCCCGACGAACTGCGGCGCATGGCCGAAATCGCGCTTCGCCATGACCTGATCATCGTCTCGGACGAGATCCACTCGGAATTGTTGCTCGGCGACACGACCTTTACGCCCACGGCGGTGGCGGCCCCCGACGCGGCGGCGCGGCTTGTGACGTTCGTGGCGCCGACCAAGACCTTCAACCTGGCCGGCCTGGGGTGCGGTTTCGCCGTGGTCCAGAACCCGCGCCTGCGCGCGCAATACAAGGCCGCGGCCGAGGGGATCGTGCCGCTGGTGAGCGCCTTCTCGCTGGCCGCAGCCGAAGCCGCTTTCGGCGTCGAGACCGACGGCTGGCTGACCGACCTGCGCGCTTTTCTCACGGCCAACCGCGAGACGCTGCTGGCCTTCGTCGCCCAGCGGCTGCCCGGTGTGCTCGCCACGGCACCCGCGTCGACGTATCTGGCCTGGCTGGACTTCTCCGCCCTAGACCTGCAGCCCGATCCGCACAAGTTCGTGCTGCACAAGGCCAAGGTCGGGTTGAACGACGGCGCCCCCTTCGGCCCGGGCGGCGCCGGCTGTCTGCGGCTCAACTTCGCGTGCCCGCGCGAGCGCCTGCTCGAAGGCCTCGAGCGCATCGCCCGAGCGATCGAGGATCGGGCCTAAACGGGCCTAAACGGGCCGGAACGAAGGCTCGAGATTCGAACAGCGAACCGCGAAGACGCCAAGAACGCGAGGCCCGATTACTGTGAACTTCGCGTTCTTAGCGTCTTTGCGGTTAGTCTTGAACTTCTGGTGACCGGCTCGCCAACACGCAGGCCGCCGACTGATCCGCGGCGACGAGGGTCAGGGCCGGGTCAATCGCGGCGCAGCGCGGCTCGGCGACCGGGCAGCGTGGGTGGAAGCGGCAGCCACCGGGCACCGCGATCGGGTTTGGGGTCTCGCCCGAGAGGATGATGCGCTCCCGGCGCAGACGCGGGTTGACGACCGGCATCACCGAGAGCAGCGCCCGCGTGTACGGGTGCTGCGGCGCCGTCAGCACCTGGCGCGCCGGGCCGATCTCGACGATCCGGCCGAGGTACATCACCGCGATCCGATCGGCGAAGTACGCGACAGTGCTCAGGTCGTGGGTGATGAAGACGAGGCTGATGTGGCGCTGCTCGCGCAGGTCGCGCAGGAGGTTCAGCACCTCGGCCCGGATCGAAACATCAAGCATCGACACGGGTTCGTCTGCCACGATTAATTCCGGATCCAACACCATGGCGGCCGCGATCACGACGCGCTGACGCTGACCACCCGAGAGCTCGTGCGGGTAGCGGTGCAGATAATCCTGGGCCGGGCGCAGACCGGCGCCGTCGAGCGCGGCCAGGATTTTGTCACCGACCGCCGCTCCCCTACCGGCCAGCCCATGGACCACCAATGGCTCGCTGACGATCTCCGCGACAGTCGCACGCGGGTTGAGCGACTCGTAGGGGTCCTGAAATACCATCTGCACCCGACGACGCAGCGCCTTCAGGCTGATCTCGGGCCCCACCCGGCGACCGTCGAACCGGATCGTGCCCCGCGTGGGCGTCTCCAGGCCAATCAACAGGCGCGCGATCGTGGTTTTGCCGCAGCCCGACTCGCCGACCACAGCGAGCACCTCGCCGCGCCCGACCGTCAGGTCGACGCCGTCCACGGCACGCACGCGGAGCGCCGGCTCGCGCTTGAGGGACGCGACCAGGCCGCGGCGCACCGGAAAGTGCTTGACCAGCCCCGTGAGCTCGAGCAACGGAGCGGTCATCGCCCCTCCCAACGTGGATCGAGCAGGTGGCAGGCGGCGACGTGTTCGGGGTCGCTGCCCGGCACGCTCCAGAATGCCGGGACCTCGCTCCGACACGGCTCAAAGGCCTTGTGGCAACGCGGGGCGAAACGACACCCCGGCGTCAGCGCGTTTAGCCGCGGCGGCGCGCCCGGGATCGAGACCAGCCGCTCGCTCGAGAGCGCCACATCCGGGAAGGCCTCGAGCAGCCGTTGCGTGTACGGATGGTTGGCGCGGTTGAAGACCGAGTCGGTTGTGCCCGCCTCGGCAATCCGACCGCCATACAACACGATCACGCGATCGCAGGTCTCGGCAACGACGCCAAGGTCGTGGGTCACGAGCACCACGCCGAGGCCGAGCTCGCGCTGGATCCGTTTGAGCAGGTCGAGCACCTGCGCCTGGACCATGACATCCAACGCGGTCGTCGGCTCGTCTGCGAAAAGCACCTTGGGCTTGCAGGCCAGCGCCATGGCGATCATGGCCCGTTGGCGCATGCCGCCCGAGAACTGGTGCGGATAATCGTTGATGCGGTTGCGCGCGATCCCCACCAGATCGAACAGGGCAGCGACGCGTTTGTCGGCCGTCGCGCGGTCGACAGCTTCGTGCAGTTGAATCGCCTCACGGATCTGATCGCCGACGGTCTCGACCGGGTTGAGTGCGTTCATGGCGCTCTGGAACGCGATCGCGATCTCGCGCCAGCGCACGCGGCGCATCTGGGCATCGTTGAGCGCAAAGAGGTCGTGGAGCCCAGTTTCGCCCTCGAACCAGGCCTGACCGGTGGCGATCCTGCCCGAGACCGGCAGCAGACGCATCAGCGCCATGAGCGTCGTGCTCTTGCCGCAGCCCGATTCGCCGACCAGTCCAAGCGTCTCACCTGGATACACGTCAAACGAGACCGACTCGAGCGCGCGGGCCGGTGGCCCGCTCTCGAGCCGGAATTCTACGGTGAGGTCGCGCACCCGCAAAAGCGGGGTCCGCAGCGTCATCGCCCATGCTCCTGGTTACCGTCGTCGGTGCGATCGCTGCGGGCCCGGCCGGTGAGCGTAGTGAACAGCTCGGTCGGTGTCGCACCTTGCCCGGCCTGGCGCGGCAGCGCCGCCTCGCCCTCGAGGTGGTGCCGGGTCAGACGCGGGTTGAGCATTTCCTCGAGGACGTTGCCCACCAGCGTGCAGCCGAGGGTTACCCAGACGATGGCCAGACCCGGCGGCAGGTAGTACCACCACGCACCGTTGCTGACCGCGTTGCGACTGAAGGCGAAGTTGATCATCGTGCCCCACGAGGGCTGCGTGGTGTCGCCCAGGCCCAGGAACGACAGACCGGACTCGACCAGGATCGCGGTCGACATGACCAGGACGGTGTTGGCCACGATCAGGGGCATGACCTGCGGCAGGATATGGCGACGGATGATGTGCCAGTGCCCGGCCCCGACCGCGCGCGCACGCTGAACAAACTGGCGCTCTTTGAGCGACAACACCTGTGAGCGGATCAGGCGCGCCGTGCTCGACCAATACAGCAAACCGATCACCATCACGAGCAACACCAGCGGCGAGACGCCGAGATCGAGTTGCCGGAAGGCCGCGATCAAGATCAGGATCAGCGGGATGTCCGGGATGACCAGCAGGACGTCGGTCACACGCATCAGGGCACTGTCGACCCAGCCGCCGAAGTATCCGGCCAGGATCCCCACCGAGCTGCCGACCGCGATCGACAACACGCCGGCCAGGAACCCGATCGAAAGTGAGATGCGCGCGCCATAGGTCAACAGGGTCCAGATGTCGCGCCCGGCGTCATCGGTGCCGAGCGGGCCATGCTCCGTGGGCGGCGCGAAAAGCAGTACCCGGTTAGTGACCGGATCCCGCATAGTGTCGGTCGGGCCATGCGGTGAAAGCCACGGCGCACCGACCGCGAGCACCACCGAGACGACCAGCAGGAACAGGCCGAACATGCCGGTGCCGTTGCGGCGGAAGGCCCGCCAGAAGGTTCCGAGCTGTCTCACGCGGTTCGCCTCATGTCGTCTTCACCCGTGGATCGAGATAGGCATAGATCAGATCGGCCAGCAGGTTCGAGCCAACCACGGCCACGGCCAGAAGCAGGAAGGCCCCCTGCAGCAACGGGTAATCCTGCCGATTCAACGCCTCCTGAAACAGCCGGCCCAATCCGTCGTACGAGAACACGGTCTCGATGTAGATCGCGCCAGCGACTGTGAACCCGAGGTTGAGCGCGATCAGCGTCACGACGGGCAAAAGCGCGTTCTTCAGGGCATGCCGGGTCAGGGTCTGCCAGACCGTCAGGCCCTTGGCCTTGGCGGTCAGGATATAGTCCTCGCTGAGCACCTCGAGCACCGAAGAGCGCATGATCAGCATGTACTGTCCGAGGTAGACGAGCGTGAAGGTCAGCGTCGGCAGGATCAGATGCTCGGCGATGTCGGGCAGCACTTCGAGCATCGGCTTCCCGACGTTGCCCGGGTCACGCGAGCCCGCCGTCGGCAGGCCGAGCCAGGCCGAACCCGCAACCAGCAGGAGGATCCCCAGCCAGAAGGTCGGCGTCGCCCAGGTGATCAACGAAAAGGTCAGCGCGCCGACGTCGAGGGCAGACTTGCGCCGCCAGCCTGCTAACAGGCCGAGACCCACGCCCAGGATGATCGACAGAAGCTGGCCGGCCGTGATGAGCAACAGCGTATTGCCCAGCTTGGCCAGGAGCACCTCGGCCACGGGCCGGCGCTGGCTCCACGAGACGCCCAGGTTGCCCTGAGCCCATTGCCCGAGGGTGTCGATGAATTGATCGGGGAAGACCGGCTTGTCGAGCCCAAACTGCACGCGCAACGCGGCCTGGGTCTCGGCCGAGATCCGCACGCCGCGCCCGATGACGGCGCGCACCGGATCGCCCGGGAGCACCCGAAAGAGGACGAAGTTCAACAGCACCACCACGGCGATGGTCACCGCGGCGAGCGCGAACTTGCGGAGGATGACGTCGGTGCGGGTCATGGGGTTGCACGG
>JAEURK010000048.1 GCA_016789175.1 Anaerolineales bacterium | reverse complement strand
CGGGGCCTCGCGCGGGGTCCTGGGCGGGGGGCCAGTGACTGCCTGACACTTGGGGGGGGTGGGGGGGTTTGTACTCCCCGGCCCCCGCACCACCGCGTGAGCTGACGTGCAGACCAAGGTCGTCGCCTACATCACACGCGGCCGGCAACTGCTCGTGTTCGAGCATGCGGGCTTTCCTGAGGCCGGCCTGCAGGTGCCGGCCGGCACGGTCGAGCCGGGCGAAGCGCTCGAAGCGGCCTTGTGGCGCGAGGTCGGCGAAGAAAGCGGGCTCACCCGCGAGCAGCTGGTGTTCAAGGGCTGGCTGCGCGTTGTGGACCACCCGGCCTTCGCCGTCGTCCGGCACTATGGCTGGCTTGAAGCCGACCCGTCGGTGCCGGCGCGATGGCTGCACCGCGTCGGCGGCGGCGGTGACGACAACGGCCTGCTGTTTGCGTATCGCTGGGAGGCCTTTCCGCCACCTCCCCTGGAGGGGCGGCAGGATGAATGTCTGACCGATTTGGCTGCCTGGTAAGCGCAGCCGCTCCTACGGGTATACTCGGCACGAAATCCCAAACTTCCATTCACAGGCGACATCCATGACCATCACCGGCCTCGAACACCTCCAAATCAGCGCGCCGCGTAACGGCGCCGACCGCGTCCGTCAGTTCTACGGCGATCTGCTGGACCTGGTCGAGATCGACCCGCCGGATGGGCTGGCCGGCCGCGAGGGGATCTGGTACAGCGTCGGAGCCGTGCCGCTCCATGTAGCGTTTGAGGGCTATGGCTTCGGCAACGAGCCCCGCTTCCTGGCCCTGACGGTCGACGATCTGGACCTGGTGTTCGAGGCTTTGCGACAAAAGATCGCGCCGATCGACAAATCCAACGATGAGCAGGGCAACCTGACCCGAATCAAGTTCAACGACCCCTTTGGCAATCACCTCGAGCTGACATTGACGCCGGCAGGCGCCCTGGACGAGCTGGCTGCGACGCACGCCGTCGAAGCTTACCTGACCCGGGCCGAAGCGTTGGCGTCCTTTGCGGTGCCGGCCGGCGAGGCGGAGAGCGTATCCTTCAGCCCGGATGGCCGCTACCTGGCTGCCGGCGCTGTGGTGTCCGATGAGCGCGAAGCCGCGCCCACCGTGACCGTGTGGGACCTGACCAAGGGCGGCGAGCCCGAGGTGCAGGTGGAGATGGCGTCGTCGGTGTGGGAGCTGGCGTTCTCGCCGACCGGCAAGGAATTGGTGGCGCTCAGCCAGGACGGAAGCGTCGAGACCTGGCGCACCAGCGACTGGGAGAGCGAGGGCTTTGCAGAGCACGCCGGCGACTCCTCCGGCCTGGCCTACACCGCGGGGGGGCAACTTGTGGCGGTCGGCTCGGGCGATGTCGTTCACGTCTACCGACCGACCCTCGACCAGTTCCTGACGGTGCGCCCGCGCCTCGGCCAGATCGAGAGCGTGGCCTTCGATCATGAGGGAACCCTGGCCGTGATCGGCGAAGCCAACCGCATACAGCTGTGGACCCTGCAACCGGCGCAGCGCTCGTCCTACGAACTGCTCGGCTTCGACTCGTCGGTCGGGGCGTTGGCCTTCTGCCCCGGGCAGCCGGTGCTGGCCGGTCTGAGCGAGGAGGGCCGCATTCTGCTCTGGGACATGTACACGGCGCCCGAGGATCCGACGTCGCTGGACGACGACAGCTCGTTCGACGCCTTCGCGTTCTCGCCCCGTGGTGATGTGCTGGCCGCGGCCTCCGGGTCGACCGTCAGGCTCTTTGATTGGCGACGCGCCGAGCCGATCGAGACGTCCTTTGACGCCAGCGGCCTGGTCTTGAGCCTGAAGTTTTCGCCCGATGGGCGTTCGTTGGCGGTCGGCAGTGACGACGGCCGCGTGCAGATCTGGAAAGTGCGCTGATGTCTTCTGCGAAGTTCGCCGAGAAATACCTGCTGGCCCGGGATGCCGCGGCCAAGGCCAACCCCAAGGGCGGCACCTCGGGCTATGAGCTCGAGCTCAACCTGCTCGACCACGACTTCAAGCCCGTCCTGACCGTCGGCACCGGGCCCGACCAGCAGTCCTTCATCGACTATCTGTTCGCGCACCATGTCCCGGCCTGGCTGCAAGACCGCGCCCAGCGCGAGGTCTTCCATTGGATGATCGAGTGGGCGACCCGCCCGTACTACGCCGTGACCGGCACGATCTACGAGCAGCGCCTGCTGGAGGCCGCAGTCGTCAACGCGCTGGCCGCGGCCGGACGCGCCTTCGGCGAGCGCCTATATGCCTTCCACGGCAACCTGCTCTACCCGATCGAGGTCGGCCACGACTCGATCCCGTCGGGCTGGAACCTGGCCAAGCGCCGCTATCTTCAGAAGTGCGTGGACCTGTACGGCGTGTCGCTGGCGACGGCCGGGATCCACGCCAACATCTCGCTGCCCGAGCCGCTGCTGAGCTGGGACTTCATGCACCTTTCGCCCGGCGAGCGCGGCGATGGCCACCTCGACGCCTATAAGAATCGCGTGTACGTCGAGGCCACCCGTCTGCTGCGCGCCTTTGCGAGCCTGTTCATCGCCACCAGCGCCAGCACGCCGCTGCGCCCCGATCGGCGCGACGGCAAGGCGGTCGTGCTCCTGACCGGCATCGACTCGAACCGCAACTACACCTTCCCGAACCCCGACACCCTCGACATCCCGTACTTGTACCGCTCGCATGAGGAGTACCTGCGCCTGTCGTACGACCTGGTGCGGCGCGGCGTGCGGTTCGGCAACAATAACTGGACGCCGGTGCGCGCGCGCTCGTTTGCCGAGCCGGTCGAGCGCCTGATCTCGACCACGGCCGAGCAGCTGCACGGAATCTACAACCGCGGGCTGTACGCGGTCGGCGAGCGCGGCTCGGTCGACACCATGGCCAGCGACATCGAGCGCGAGAACCTGTTGGCGCGGATCAACATCCCGATGGCGCGCGTCGAAGTGCGCACCGACGAGGGCGGCCACCCGCTCGACCTCGACATCGCCAACCTGGCGCTCAAAGAACTGCTCCTGATCCACATCTATGAAGACCCGGCCTTCGGACGTGCCTTCCGCTACGATCACGAGGACCTGGCCCGCGCGCGCCGCAACGAGTCGGCCGCGGCCCATCACGGTCTGCGGGGCGAGGTCGAGAACCCGTTCACGGGCAAGCCGGTGGCCATGCGCGATTTCCTGCGCTGGACGCTCGAGCAGGTCCGGCCGATGGGCGAGGCGATCGGCTACTGGCCGCTGCTCACACCGCTGGTCGAGATGGCCTCGGGCGCGCCCAACACCGCCGAGCGCATGCGTGAGCGCATCGCGGCGCTGACCAACGGCGCCATCGTCGAGCCCGGAGAGGCCGTGCCGGCCGAGGTGCTCAAACAATTGGCGGTCGAGCGCGAGGCCCAGGTGCGCGCCGACGTCGAGACCATCGCCGGCAGCGTCGGCAAGCTCGGCGAAGAGGCGCAGAAGCTGCGTAACTTCCTGCAGCACGCGCGCGACGAGGTTCGCCAGAATGACCCACAGGCGCCGATTCGGTTTCGGCCTCGCGCGGATGTCGCGCTCTCGGCCACCTATCCCGACAAGACCACCGAGATCATCGATCTGGCCCAGCAGCTGATTCGCATCCCGTCGGTCACCAACTGCCCGAATGAGCGCCTCGACGAGGTCTCGCGCGCCGGGACGCTGGTCTTCGACTACCTGCGCGACGCCGGGCTCGAAGTGACCTACTTCAACCGCGGCAAGTACCCGGCCGTGTTCGCGGCCTTCCCGGGCGGCGCGACGGCCCCGATCATGCTCAGCGGACACTTCGACGTGGTGCCGCCCGAGCCCGACGACACCCAATTCGAACCGCGCATCGAGGGCGATTACCTCTACGGTCGCGGCTCGGCCGACATGAAGACCGTGGTCGCCACGTACATGGTCTGGATGAAGGACCAGCTCAAGGCCGGCGCGCCCTACCCCGGTGTGAATCTGTTGCTGGTCGGCAACGAGGAGAACGGCGAGAGCGAGCCCTTCGGCACCCCGCACGTGCTGGCCGAGCTGGCGCGCGACTACGACGGCTATCAGCCCAGCCTGTTCATCGCCGGCGAACGCACCGGCGAGAAGGGCACCGAATTGATGGGCGAGATCTGCGTCGAGAACCGGGGCGTGATGCGCTTCGAGATCATCGCGCGCGGCGTCAAGGGACACACCGGCGTCAAGGGCGCCAACGTCGATCTCGGCGACCGGCTGTTCGAGGCGCGCACGCGTCTGGTCGACGTGTTCAAGAGCGCGCTCACGCTCAAAGGCGAAGGCGGCTGGCAGTCGCAGTACCGGTTCCCATTCCTGAGCGCAGGCGAGCGCGGCGTGTACAACGTCACAGCAGACCTGGGTGTGCTGGGGGTCGAGATCCGCACCATCCCGCAAGACGACCTCAACCAGCTGGTCGAACGCGCCGAGGCGATCTGCAAGGAGTTGGGGCTCGAGCTCAACCTGCAGGTTAACGAAGGCGGCGTGGCCGTCTCGCCCGACAATCCGTACCTCGCGCATGTCGTCGACGCGACCCGCGCGGCCTTCGGCCAGGAGCCCAACATCGGAAAGAAGCTGCCCGGCTCTTCGGCGCGCTTTGCGCCCGGCGGCCAGGCCATCGTCTGGGGCCAGACCGGAATCGGCCCGCATGCCAAGGACGAGCGACACTACATCCCGAGCATCATCGGGTATTACAAGGCCCTGGTCGAACTCGGCAAGAGGGTTCGGAATTGATCGATCTCTGATTGCTGATTGTGGATTGCTGATTGGCCTCCATCAGCAATCAGAAATCCACAATCAGCAATCGACGCTGGCCCCACTACCATGTTGCACTTACATCGTTTCACCGAGGCTCGCAAGTTCCTGGACCTGACGTCGGGGTTTCTGGCCGCGCACGAGGCCGAGAATAACCTGATCATCGGCCTGGCGGGATTGCTCCACCGCAACCCGGCCGCCTATGGCGCGAGCCAACCCTATTTTGGCGCCGTGAGTGCGGGTTCGCAGGTCGTGGCAGCCAGCCTGATGACCCCGCCAAACCAGGCCGTGCTGAGCTGGTCCGAGCATGAAGAGGCCGTGCGCATGCTGGCCGGTGATGTCTGGACGTTTCGGCTCGACACGCCGGGCGTGCACGGGCCACGGCCCACGAGCGTGTGGTTCAGCGAGGCCTGGGACACGCTCACCAGCCTCGAACCGATATTGAACATGGCCGAGCGGGCCTTCCGACTTGAACGCGTCGTCCCGGTGACGGGCGTGCCCGGGTCGCTGCGGCCGGTCCGTGACGATGAACTGCCCCTGATCGCCGATTGGAGCGCGGCCTTCGAAGCCGAAGCTCTGGCCCGCAGCGTCAACCCGCCGCACACAGCGGCCGAGTTCCTGACGCTCTGGCGCAAAACGCCCGCCACCCCACCCGAACTGGGTGCCCGCATGGTCTGGGACGTCGACGGCCGACCGGTCTCGTACGCGTACTACAAGGCGCCAACGCCGAACGGGATGCGCATCGGCCCGGTCTACACGCCGCCCGAGCATCGCCGGCATGGATATGCCAGCGCGCTCGTGGCCGGCGTCAGCAGCCTGATCCTCGGCCTGGGCAAGCGCTACGTCTACCTCTACGCCGATACGGCCAACCCGACGTCGAACCACATCTATCAGGCCATCGGGTTCGAACCGATCTGCGACGTCGACGAGTACCGTTTCGGGGCATAGGCCAGAGCCGCCAACGGCGCGCCGAACGACAGCGCACAACAACGAAGATTGAACGGCCGTTCGACCTTCGTCGTTGTTTCTTCGTCCGCGCTTGCAAGCGCGCCCCATCGTCTGTGTCATCGCCGGAGTCATCGCGCCCCTCACCGTCTCTGTCATCCAGAGGGCCGAAGACAGGCGGGTCCTGTCGACAAGGATACGGGCCCGAAGGATCTCCCTTCGGACTCGCCTGTCGTCTCGATACCGCCTCCGTGGCCGAGGCGCCTGAACGGAGATCCTTCGCGCTCAACGTGCAGCCCTCTTGGCACATCGGGCTGGGCGCTCTGGATGACATGGCGTTTGGCGTGTCTCACCGCGCGTCGTCCGTGTCATCGCCGGCGTTATCGCGCCCCCCCATCGTCTGTGTCATCGCGTCATCGCGCCCCCCAACGCTTGTGTCATCGCCGGCGTCATCGCGCTCCCCCATCGTCTGTGTCATCGCGTCATCGCGCCCCTCACCGTCTCTGTCATCCAGAGGGCCGGAGACAGGCGGGTCCTGTCGACAAGGATACGGGCCCGAAGGATCTCCCTTCGGACTCGCCTGTCGTCTCGATACCGCCTCCGCGGCCGAGGCGCCTGAACGGAGATCCTTCGCGCTCAACGTGCAGCCCTCTTGGCACATCGGGCTGGGCGCTCTGGATGACATAGGGGCCGAGGGGTTTGGCGCCCCCAGTACTCGCTAGATCCGCTTTCTCTCACTCACCGCCCCTCACTCGCCCCCTTCGCTCCTCGCCCCTCACTCGCCACTCTTCGTTCCTCGCCCGTCGTTCCCCGCGGTTCTTTTCTGTGCAAATTCACCTTGACCGGCACGCCCGGTACCGGTATCATCACGGCAATGTTCGCCCTGCCTCGCGCCCGTCGTAGCAGCCGTCGTTTCGTCATCCCGTAGGGGAAGGCGGTCGATTGCGTGCGCCACGCGGCCCTGGCCGGCACCTGGTTTCACTCGCAAAACGCCTTCCATCATCGGAAGGCGTTTTCATTTGTGATTGCTGGTTTCTGATTGCTGATTGGCCTTCAATCGGCACTCAGAAATCAGCAATCAGCCATTCCCGAGGGCCTGTGGATCTAGACCTGATTCGTCGCCTTGAGGAGATCTCGTTGAACGCCCTGCCCGCGCGACAGACCGTGATCGACGACGGCTGGGTGCTCCGCCTGACCGGCGGCGGGACGGGGCGCGCCAACGCCGCCTACCCGTTGTACGATGGCAGCGATGATCTTGGCGCGCGGATCGACCGGGTCGAAGCCGTGTATCGGTCGGCCGGGCTGGCGCCGATGTTCAAGCTCACGGCTGCTGCGCGACCGAGCGGGCTCGAAGACGCCCTGATCGCGCGGGGCTACGCCTTGCGCGGCTCCGACACCCAGGTGCAGATCGCGCCGCTCACGACGGCCCCTGAACCGAACTGGCCGGCCGAGGTCACGGTCGAGCATCAAAGCGTTGTGACCACGGCATGGCTCGAGGCTTTCGAGGCCACGCACACCAACTGGTCGGTTGACCAGATGTCGATCAAGCGCGGGATGCTTGAGGCGATCGCCACGCCGGCCGTGTATCTGTTGCTGTGCGACGGCGGCGTGCCGATCGGAGTCGGCACGGCCATCTGCGACGGCGACTGGGTCGGGCTGTTCGACATCGCCCTGATCGAGAGAGCGCGCGGCCGCGGTCTCGGCCTGGCGCTCTCGCAGGCGCTGTTACGCTGGGGCCGCGCTCAAGGCGCGCGGCGCGCCTATCTGCAAGTAGTCGTCGACAACCCGCCCGCCCTCAAGACTTATGCCAGACTCGGATTTGAGGGCGTGTATTCGTACTGGTACAGACGATTGCTGATCGTTGATTGCTGAGTGCCGATTGGCAATCTCAATCGACGCATCACAATCATCAATCAGCAATCAACCATCAGCAATCAAAGGAGTTCTCATGTCCGACGTCAAGAAGATCGTCCTGGCCTACTCGGGCGGCCTCGACACCAGCGTGATCGTCCCGTGGCTGAAGCAAAACTACCCGGGCTCGGAGGTCATCTGCTTCGCGGCTGATGTCGGACAGGGCGAGGAACTGGGTGGCCTGAACGAAAAGGCCATCGCCACCGGCGCCGTCAAGTGCGTGGTCAAGGACCTGCGTGAGGAATTCGCGCGCGATTACCTCTTCAAGCTGGTTCAATCCAGCGCCATCTATGAGCGTCGTTACCTGCTCGGCACCTCGATCGCGCGCCCGCTGATCGCGGCCCACCAGGTCGCGGTCGCGGCCGAGGAAGGCGCCGATGCCGTCTCCCACGGCTGCACGGGCAAGGGCAACGACCAGGTGCGCTTCGAGCTGACCTTCACGGCGCTCAATCCGCAGCTCAAGATCATCGCCCCCTGGCGCCATTCCGATTGGCACATCCGCTCGCGCGAAGACGCCCTCGACTACGCAGCCGAGTTCAACGTGCCGGTCTCGGCCACCCTCAAATCGATCTACTCGCGCGACCGCAACCTGTGGCATCTCTCGCACGAAGGCGGCATCCTCGAAGACCCGGCGGCGGAGCCCGAGGAGTCGATGTTCCAGCTGACCGTGTCGCCCGAGAAGGCGCCCGACAAGCCCGAGTACGTCGAGATCGACTTCGTCAACGGCGAGCCCGTCTCGGTCAACGGCGAGGCGCTTTCACCGGCCACGCTGATCGCGCGTCTGAACGAGATCGGCGGGCGCAACGGCTGCGGGCGGATCGACCTGGTCGAAAACCGACTGGTCGGCATGAAGAGCCGCGGCGTGTACGAGACCCCCGGCGGCACCCTGCTCTTCGAGGCGCACCGCGAGCTCGAGTCGATCTGCCTCGACCGCGACACCCTGCACTACAAGGAACAGGTCGCCCTGCGTTACGCCGAGATGATCTACAACGGCCAGTGGTTCCACCCGCTGCGCGTGGCGCTCCAGGCCTTCGTCGACCAGACCCAGCTGCACGTCAACGGCAGCGTCCGGCTCAAGCTCTACAAGGGCAGCGTGATCGTGGCCGGGCGCAAGAGCCCGCACAGCCTGTACCGCGAGGATTTTGCGACCTTCGGTCAGGAAGACGTCTACAACCAGTCGGACGCCACCGGCTTCATCCGGCTCTACGGCCTGCCCATGAAGGTCACGGCCCTGCTCGACATCGCCGGCAACAAGGGCCTGCACTACGCCCAGCCGGATTATTCGAAGTTCAAGCGGGACTAATGTGGGAAGAGGGAAGAGGGAAGAGGGAGGAGTGTCCCTCCTCTCTCCTCCCTCTTCCCTCTTCCCTCTTCCCTCCTCCTTCCTTTCAAACGTCCAATGACCAATCTTCTTTGGGGTGGCCGCTTCGACGGCAAAGTCGACCCGCTCGCCCATCAACTCAACCAATCCCTCAGCGTCGACCAGCGCATGTGGCGCGAGGACGTGGCCGGGAGCGTGGCCTGGGCCGGCGCGCTCGGGGCCGCGGGCGTCGTCACGACCGAGGAGGCCGACCGCCTGCAGACCGGGCTGCGCCAGGTGCAGACCGAGTTCGAGGCCGGGTCATTCGCGTTCGCGCCGGGCGATGAGGATATCCACACCGCCGTCGAGCGCCGGTTGACCGAGGTGATCGGGCCGTTGGGCGGCAAGCTGCACACCGGCCGCAGCCGCAACGACCAGGTCGCTACTGATTTTCGGTTGTGGTGCCGCAGTGCGATCGACGGCATCACCGGCTTCACGCGCCAGCTTCAGACGGCGCTGGTCCTGCAGGCCGAGGCCCATGTTTCGACGCTGCTGCCCGGCTATACGCACGTGCAACGCGCCCAGCCGATCACGTTCGGGCACTGGTGTTTGGCGCACTTCTGGGCGCTCGAGCGGGATCTCGACCGCTGGCACGCCACGCAGACCCGCCTGAACGTCATGCCGCTCGGCAGCGCCGCGTTGGCCGGCACGGCCTACCCGATCGATCGTTCGGCGCTGGCCGGAGCGCTCGGCTTCGCCAGGGCCTCCGAGAATTCGCTCGACGCCATCAGCGACCGCGACTTCGCGGCCGAGTTCTTGTTCGACGCCGCCCTGACGGGCACACATCTCAGCCGGCTGGCCGAGGCCCTGATCCTGTACTCGTCGAGCGAGTTCGGCTTTGTGACCATGGCCGACGCCTACAGCACCGGCTCGAGCATCATGCCGCAGAAGAAGAACCCGGACATGCTCGAGCTCGCGCGCGGCAAGGCCGGCACCCTGCTCGGTGCGCTGACCGGCCTGCTGTCGACGCTCAAAGGATTGCCCTCGGCCTACGACAAGGATTTGCAGGAGGACAAGGGCGGGGTCTTTGCGGCCTTCGATGTCCTGGCCACGATGTTGCCGGTCGTCGCGGGTTGCGTGGCGACGCTCACCGTCAACATCGACCGGATGCGGGCCGCGCTCGATCCGATGCTGCTGGCCACCGAACTGGCCGACTATCTCGTACGCAAGGGTGTGCCCTTCCGCGAGGCCCATCACGTCGTCGGGGCAGCCGTGCGCCTGGTCGAGAACGGCCGGGCTGCCGGGACGCCGGGCCTGCAGAAACTCAGCGACCTCACGCTCGAGCACCTGCGCGATCTGCACGCCGCCTTCGAGGCCGACGTCGTCACGGTCTGGGACTTCGACGCCGCGGTCGCCCGTCGGACGGCCAGCGGCGGTACGTCGCCCGACAACGTGCGCGCCCAAATCGCAGCCGCGCGACAGATCCTGGACGCAGCTGCCAGAGAAGACAAACGCTGATGCAACCCCACCATCTCGAAACCATTGCAGCTGTCAAAGAGCACTTTCAATCCGACCCCGAGGTGCGCGCCGTTATGCTGGGCGGCTCTTTGGCCCATGGCTTTGGGCGGCCGGACTCCGACGTCGATATCCAGATCGTGATCGGTGAGCCGGATTACGCCAGGCGGCTCGAGACGGGCGCGTTGACCTTCTTCAGCCCGGATCTAGCGACATACGCCGGCGGCTACGTCGACGGCAAGTACACGACGGCCGAGTTCATCGGTCACGTCGCCCGGGCGGGCAGTGAGCCGGCCCGATTCGCCTACGCGGATGCGCAGCTCATCTTCAGCCGCGACGAGAGCATCGGCGACCTGATCGCCTCGGCCGCCCGCTATCCCTCTGCCGAGAAGGTCGAGCGCATCGGGCGTTTCCATGCCCAGCTCGAGGCCTGGCGCTGGTACGTTGGCGAGGCACAGCGCCACGACAACACCTACCTGCTCAATCACTCGATTCAGAAGCTGGTGCTCTTCGGCGGCCGCATGCTCCTGGCCCACAACGAAGCGCTTTACCCGTATCACAAATGGTTCCTAAGGGTGTTGCAGGGCCTGTCTGACCGGCCGGCGGATCTTATGGACCGGATCGCGGGCCTGTACGCACGACCGGATCTGGAAACCGCCGAGGCGTTCTTCCAGTGTGTGAAGGCATTCCGGGCCTGGGAGACCCCGGCGCAGCCGTGGCCGAACCAGTTCATGCTCGACAGCGAGCTGAATTGGACGACCGGGCCGACGCCGATCGACGATCTATAGCGGTTATCCGTTTGGCAGGAAATCAGGCCGGGTGTTGTTTCGGCGGTATTGGGGGCTTGTGGCTCTCGATGATCACGAGTCAGCCTGACACCCGGTTTCGTCGCAAGTAGCCCGCCCATGCCGGCCCAACCTCATGGCATTTTGTTGGCCGGGTGCATTAAACTCGCACCGCTACTCTTCCCACAGGGGGCCACATGGATCAACGAGCAGGCGCACAAATCGGCCAAAGGGCTTTTCTCCAATCGCTACTCATCCTGCTGGCATTGATGGTGCTGGCCGGGCTGCTGACGCTTCTGGTCCCGGCCGGCCAGTATGCGCGCCTCGAGATCGACGGCCGCGAGGTCATCGATCCCACCTCCTTCCAGTCGATCCCGCGGCCCGACTACGCGGTCTGGCGCTGGTTCATGGCTCCGCTAGAGGTGCTGGCCGGTCCCGACGGCGTCACGATCATTGTGATCATCGTCTTCTTGCTGATGGTCGGCGTGGCCTTCGCCTTGCTCGATCGAAGTGGCCTGCTCAGGGCAGCGCTCGCCCGGCTGGTGCGCGCGTTCGGCCCCCGCAAGTACGCGCTGCTGCTTACGATCTCGTTCGTCTTCATGGCGCTTGGCGCGTTCTTCGGGATCTTCGAGGAGATCGTGCCGCTCGTGCCGGTGATGATCGCCCTGGCCTATGCTCTGGGCTGGGACTCGCTTGTCGGACTGGGGATGAGCATCCTCGCCACCAATCTCGGATTCTCGGCCGCGGTCTCCAACCCGTTCACACTCGGCGTGGCTCAGAAATTGGCCGGGCTGCCAACCTTCTCCGGCGTCGAGTTACGAGTCGTGATCTTCCTGATCATGTTCATGGTCTTCGCGATCTTCCTGACCGGCTATGCCCGCCGAATCGAGCGCAAGCCGGAGGCCTCGCCCGTGCACACCGAGGATCGGGACGCGCGCCTGCGCTATGCCAATCTGGATTTAGGCCCCACAGCCGGATCCGAGCAGCGCGTCGGCCGCGCTTTGGCCGTGTTGGCGGCGGTGATGGGGTTGATTGCACTGGTCACGATCGCTGGGCCGTTTGTTCCAGCCGTCAGCGCAGTCTCGTTGCCCTTGATCGGACTGCTCTTTCTGCTGGGCTGCCTCGGCGCCGCGCTGGTCGCCGGCGCTACCGGAGCGGCAACGTGGGCGGCTTCAGTGGAGGGCCTCGGAGGAATCGCTCCGGCCATCCCCCTGATCTTGATGGCCGCCAGTATCAAGCACATCGTAGCCCAGGGCGGCATCCTGGACACGGTGCTCCACAATGCTTCCATAGCCTTTGCCGGTGCCAACCCGTTTGTTGCCGCGCTCCTGATCTACGGGCTCGCCCTCTTCATCGAGTCCTTCATCGGCTCAGGTTCGGCCAAGGCCTTTCTAATGATGCCGATCCTTCTGCCATTAGCTGATCTGGTGGGCGTCACCCGTCAAACCGCGGTGCTCGCGTATTGTTTTGGTGACGGGTTCTCCAACCTGGTCTATCCGACCAACCCCGTGCTGCTCATCGCCCTGGGCCTGACGGTCGTAAGCTATCCAAAGTGGTTGCGTTGGACGCTCGGGCTTTGGGCCTGGGTTCTGGTCATCACAATTGTGTTTCTGGGGCTGGCCGTTGCGATCAGCTACGGGCCCTTCTGATGTACCCGCCGTCCTACCGCGCGTCGCGCGAACGCTTTCGTTCCCGGCTGGCCGAAGTGCGCACCCGTTGGCCCGACGCACGGCTGTGCGCCCACCACCTCAGCGGCACCGATGACCTGACCATCGATTGGCTCGAAGCCGATGCCCCGCAACCGATGGCGCTGGTGTTGCTTACGGCGGGTGAGCATGGCGCCGAGGCTTACGTCGGAGCGGCGGTGCTCGGGCACTTTCTGGAGGTGATCGCGCCGCAACTCGATCCAACGCAGGTGGGTTTGCGATTGGTGCACGCCATCAACCCCTGGGGTATGCAACACGGGCGGCGGGTGAACCGCAACAACGTGGACCTCAACCGCAACTTCTGGTGGCCGGGCTTTCCCGCGTCATTGCCACCGGCCGCCGACTACGCTCTGCTAGAGCCTTTTCTGAACCCGACGGGGTCGATCGAGCATCTGCCCGCGGCACAACTGGCGATATTGGGCAGGCTCGCGGCGAAGCTGGTGCGGCTGGGCACCGCCCGAATCCGTGCGGCCACGCTCATGGGGCAGTATCAGTTTCGCGAGGGCATCTACCACGGTGGCGAGGCGACCCAAGAAGAGACGCACACGATGTCCCGGTTGTATGCCGATTGCCTGGATCGCTATGCCCGTGTGATCCACGTAGACCTCCACACCGGCTACGGCCCGCGCGACCAGATGAGCATCGTCAACTCGGCACTCGACCCGCGCGATCCGTCCGAGTTGCGACGACGCTTCAACTACCCGATCGTTTTGCGGTCGACGCCTGAGGAGTTCTATGCGATCCACGGCGACATGATCGACTATGTGAACGCGTTGGCCCGGTCACGAGGCCGCCAAGAGCATGTGTATGCGACGACATTCGAGTTCGGCACCGTCGGGGAGTCGTTCACGGCGGTCGTGCATAGTCTGCTCACGATGATCCTCGAAAACCGGCTTTGGCGGTTCGGCGGCTCCGATGCTGCCCGCCGGACGATTTCGCGCGACTTCCGCGAGCTGTTTGCGCCAACTGCGCCGGCCTGGCAGGCCAAGGCGCTGATCGACGCGCGCCAGGCCTTCGAGGGCATCCTGCGCGCCGAGGGCCTGCTGGGAAACTCTTAACCAACGACCTGAGACCTTATGCCAGACGCTCTTGGGACCCGTTCATCACGATCGTGATCGGAGGCCTCAGAGCCGCGAGAGACCTCGGCGACGGTGCGCCGGAACCGAGAACCGCAATGAATGACAGGACGAGGGCGCATCAGATCCGGGGTCAAGGCGATCCGCGTCCACGAGTCCGGCGCCCATCGCCGGACCGGAACGACCTCCAGATCGGTGGCCAGGCAAGCCCGGCTCCCGATTGGCGTGTCCTTTCCGGCAGCCTGAACCCGCTCCATCCCTACGCCACCGCCGTTGAACAGACGGTCGCACGAGGATGGGTGGCTCGATTCGCGCAAAAGCGGTTGTCAGGTCGAACTTCTGAACCTCACGCCTGGCGCTCGAGCTCCCGAAGCTCGACGGTTTGCTGACGCAGGCGAGCCGCCAGTTTGTGCGACTCGGGTTCGGCGTTCTTTCCGCCGAGGGCCTGAAGACGCATGACCTCCGAAAGCACCGCGCCGAGCTCATTGCCGGCGGTCTTCAGTTGTGTCTCGGTTTGTTTGAGCAACCCCTCGATCGTTTGGAGACCCTGTATGCGCTGGTTGAGCGAATCCAGAGCCTCCTGCCGCTGTCGCCGCTCGGGCACGTCCTGGGTGCTTTCGACAGCGAGGACGGCCAGCGCGCGCTCGCGCTCCAGCGCTGTCAGATCCGAGACCCGCAGGAAGTTCTCGGGTCCTGTCATCCGCTTGCAGACCGAGAAGACCTCATCGGCCAACTCGTTGAGCGCCTGCTGTACGGGCTCGAGCGTCGGCTGCGCGCCGCTGCCTGTGCCATTCAAGGCGTTGAACAATCGGATCTGGTTGCGCGAGACCTCATCGTAGAGCGTTTGGAAGCGCGGCGTCAGTGCGCCGGCCCGCGATTGCACGTTGACCAGCGCCTGCACCGACGGGGATCGACTGGCCGACCACACCAGACCCGCCCACAACGCGAGGCCAACCGGCAACAACCACCACGCCGCACACAATCCGGCCGCCGCGCTAATCGCGAGCAACACCAGATGCAACGGTTGCAGAACGGCAATCAACAAGGGGGATTGGCGCATGGTCTGGTCAGGTCGTCCAGTCATCAAGAAGTCAGGTAGTCAGGAAGTCGGTTGCTTGGCCATCTTGCCGACTGGCCGACGTCTAGACTACCCGACTGGCAGTCTAAAAAAACGTCGCGATCTCGGCGTAGACGCGTTCAATATCGTCCGGCTTGCCTTCGTACATGCGGGCACCGGTGGACTCAGCGATCTGCGTGAGAACATCGGTGCTTGCGTCTCCGCCAAAGGCGATAGTGAAGACCTTGATCGAGTCGCCACCCTCTCCGCTTTGACCGATCTGCGCCAGGACCTGGTCGAGGCTGCTGGCGGACTCGGTGTCTTCACCATCGCTCAGCACCACGATCGCACGGATGTGATTCGGGTCGCCATTGACGGCCAGGTCGCTGACCGCTGTGCCCACCGCGTCGTACAGGGCCGTTCCGCCGCTCTCGGAGATCGCGCCGACGCGGCGCTGTAGATCCTGTCGCACTTCCACCAGCGGCGCCAGCGGGCCCATCGACACCGACGTATCGTTGAAGGCAATCACTTGGATCCGATCCTGGTCCGCCAGCCGTCCGATGAACTGGCTCAGGCTGGTGCGGGCCGCCGCAATCTTGTCGCCACCCATGCTCCCCGAGATATCGATCACGGCCACCAGATCGACGGGTTTTTTGTTCTCCCGCCACAGTTGGGTCGTGGCCTCCAGAGTGGCAGCGTCCGGCGCGGCCAACTCGTTGCGCGGCTGACTCGTATCGACGCCGTGCTGGACATCGAGCGGAGCTGTGAATGGGATGCCGACATCGGCGGGCCTGAACCCCAGTTCAAGCGCCTTCAACTGCTGGGGCCGATCGAGCAGAAACGCCTCGAAGGCCTCCGCCGCCTCGCGCTGCTCATCCGTGACCCACGACGCGCTCAAGACGATATAAGGATGATTGGCCGTGAACGTGCCCTCTTTGGGATAGATGGCCACCACCGACAGCTGTTGGCTCTGCCCAGCCAACCGCTTGCTCTCCTGAGCCACGACCAGGTTTTCGTATAACACAGCGGCGCTCAAGTACGACGGTCCGCGCTCGAACATGCGCTCGCCGAAGAAGCCCGTGCTTGTTCCGTAGTGGATCAGGCTCGATTGGATCTCGGTCATCAACGGCCCAGCCTGGCTTAGCCCATCGGCCGTCAGCGTGCGTGGATTGCCGGCGCCGGCATAGGCCTGGGCCAATACCGCAGAGAGACCGCTATTGCTGAACTCTGGATGGGTGTGCCCAAACTTGAAACGACCCCACTCCGGGTAGCCGTAGGCCGCCCAACCAGCCTCAGAAGTGGCCAGTTTGGCGATATCGCTCCAACCGAGTTCGGTTGCGGGCCAACCCAGTGCCTCGGCCATTGGACGCCACATAGCGATCACGACCGGGCTGAGCACGAGGTTGGACGGATTGCCGGTCACCAGGTCGCCGGAGTGGCTTTGGCGCCAGCGCTCATTGGCGAGCGGGATATAGAGCGACGAGGCCGGGCTCCAAACGGTCGGCTGGATCGAGCCCGCCAGGATGCCATCGACCGCCTCGATCGAGCCCATCGCCGTAGCCTCGATCTTGATCGTCGCACCGCTGGCTGTTTTCTGCCCGGATGCGTTATAGGCCTCGACCAACGGAGCCAACCACTCGCGCTTCTCCGAGCCATACACGATGCTGACCGTCACCGATGGCCCGAGATCAGGCACCAGGCCGCAACCCGTCAGACTCAACGCTACGATCAACAGGCCATGCGCCAGTTTTTGCATTCACCACCTCGTCAGTTTCATCGCCGAGTCATTTCACCAGGCGGTCCCACAACTCCAAGAGCGTGGCGAGAACGTCGCCAGCCGGAAGCTCGACCGCCGGTGGGAGGTCGATCGCCAACCCGTTGGCTGCATACTGCACGAATGGGCTCCCGGCCTGATCCAAGGCCACCGCCGGATTGACGGGCCGAAAACCGTGCTGCAGGAGCGCCCGCTCTTGGGCCGGTGCCGCTGTCAGGTAGTCGAGCACCACTTCAGCGGCCCGCGTTTTCTCGTCCGTGATCCACGGCGTTGCCGCACCCGCTCGCAAGAGACAGAAGGGGTGATCGCTGACCACGGTGGCCGGCGGGTAGTAGACGCGCAATTCACCATAGCGGCCGATGGCATTCGCGGCCTGTTCGATGGCCGTGGCCTCGTACACCGCCGCCAGGTCATAGCGGCTGGGGCCGATCTGAACCATGTCGGTCATCAGCGGACCCGTGCTTTGCGCGAAAGGCTTGACGGCGTAATTTTGGAAGTCAGACAACCAGGTCTGAAATCCGCCGTCCGTCAAAACATCCTGGTTGGCCAGGCCGGCGGTCTTGCCGAAGTAGCTGTAGGTCATCAGCACCACAGCCATGAAGCCGCTATTGGAGCGCATCGGATCGCTCTGCCCATATTTGACAAAGCCCCAATCGGCCTGGCCGAGCGCTGCCCACCCTTGAACGTCCGTGACCCGCGTCTGCAACTCGAACCACAGGTTCGGTCCGGGCGCCTGGCCCCACAACACGTCCGCACGGTCACGCCAGGCGACAAGAACCAGGGGCGTCGTCAGTACCGAGCGACAGTGTCGGGTATCAGCCAAATCAACCAGCGACTGCCCAAACCTCGCCACCGATTGATCGGCCAGGATTCTGAGTTGCAGTGAACTGGCTGGGCTGATCAAATCCGGTTGTGCGTCGCCATCGAGCACGGCCAGAACGATCTCTCGCGATCCTAGCGGCTGACCTTCCACCCGAATGGGACGCCCGTCGAGTCGGAGATCGTCTCGCGCCATGGCAGCCAGGGTTTCGGTCAGCCAGGCTTCCTTTTCGGTGGAGTACAGGAGCGTGACCACGATCGGAGCGGGTGGAGGCACCAGCAACTCGCGCAGGGGAGCATAAGCGAGCCAGGCGTTGGCGCGAAAAGCCGGGAGGGCCAAGCCTCCAAGGGCAACAACCAGGCTTACGATTCCATAGACGGCGATCAGAACAACTGGTAGGTGCTTCATTGTGCGAGTCTGACGGTATTGTGCCGCGAGCCTCACACTTCCAACCTCAAGGCTCGCTCAATGTTGCTTAATGAGCGGTAGCTTTCGCTATGGCATTTGCCCAGGCTGGCCCGCCGAATCCTGTACGATTTCGCCGACAATCAGGGGCAAAGCTGTGGTATTCTTGATTTCTATGTTCTACAACGCTGGACTGAAGCGCGCCCGTCGTTCCCCGAAGCCCATCTCGGCCTTCGGCGCTCTTCGTTTGGCACGGTAAAGCAACCGCGCCCGCAGTGCAAGCCTGAAGGCCTCTCAACCTGAGAGGCCTTTTTGTTTCGGCCGAGACCCTCGGCCATCGCCTGAACACCCGTCCAGCCGACGGGGCAGGAACCTGAAGGAGAACCCGAACATGACCGCGTCCACCACCCTGATCGGCACCTGCCCCGAATGCGAAGGCAGCGTGTCCCTCAAGCCCGACACCATGGAGGGCGAGATCGTGGTCTGCGGCGACTGCGGCGTCGACCTCGAGGTCCGCGCGTTGGCCCCCAACGTCGTCCTCGAGCTGGCTCCGCAGGAAGCCGAGGACTGGGGCGAATAGTCGGCTGGTCGACCTGTCGGCTGGTCGCCTCGTCTCTTTACGACCAGCGGACAATCTGACGAGAAAACCAGAAGACTAATATGAAAGTCGGCTTACTCTATTCCCGCATCCGGGTCGAGGAGAAGTGGCTGCTCGAGGCCCTGGAGAAGCGCGGCGCGAACTACGAGAAGTTCGATGACCGCGAGGTGGCGTTCAAGCTGGAAGACCCCGAGGCCTGGACAAGCTTTGACGTCTTCCTCGAGCGCAGCATCAGCTACGGCCGCGGCCTGTACTTCTGCAAGCTGCTCAACGCCTGGGGCGTGCCCACGGTCAACGCCGCCAACGTAGCGGACACCTGCGGCGACAAGCTCTGGACCTCGGCGGCGCTCAAGCGCCACGGCGTCCCGCAGCCCAAGCTGCGCATGGCCTTTACGCCCGACGCCGCGATCGACGCGATGGAGGAGCTCGGCTTCCCGGTCGTGCTCAAGCCCGTGATCGGATCCTGGGGCCGGATGGTCTCCAAGATCAACGACCGCGACGCGGCCGAGGCGATCCTCGAGCACCGCGAGGCGCTGGGCAATTACCAGCAGAACATCTTCTACATCCAGGAGTACATCAAGAAGCCGGGGCGCGACATCCGGGCCTTCGTCGTCGGCGACGAGACCATCGCCGCGATCTACCGGCATTCCGGGCACTGGATCACCAACACAGCCCGCGGTGGCAAGGCCACGGCCTGCCCGGTCACGCCCGAGCTGAACGACATGTGCATCCGCGCGGCCGAGGCCGTCGGCGGCGGCGTGCTGGCGATCGACCTGTTCGAGGATCCCGATCGCGGGTTGTTGATCAACGAGGTCAACCACACGATGGAGTTCCACTCCAGCGTGCCAGCCACCGGTATCGACATCCCGGGCAAGGTCGTCGACTACACCATGAACGTCGGCCGCAACAAAGACAAGTGGTTTGCGGCGTATCAGCCGGTGCCAAAGGACATAGTGGACTAGAGATTGCTGATTCGATCATGACCACCAAGCTCAAGGTTTCCATCGTGGGTGCTTCCGGCTACGGCGGCGGCGAACTGCTGCGGCTGATGCTGTTCCATCCGGGTGTCGAGATCGTGCAGGCGACGTCGGAGAGCAAGGCCGGCGAATTCGTGTTCCAGACGCACCCGAACTTGCGCAAGCGCACCCAGCTCCAATTCGTCAGCCAGCAGGCCCTGCAGCCGTGCGACGTGCTCTTCCTGGCGCTGCCGCACGGCGAGGCCCAAAAGAAGATCGCGCACTACCAGAGCCTCGCCCCGCGCATCGTCGACCTCTCGGCCGACTTTCGGCTGAAGGACCTGGCGCTCTACGAGCATTTTTACGGCGAGCCGCACCACGCGCCCGATCAGATCGGCCAGTGGGTTTACGGCCTGCCCGAGCTGACCCGCGAGGCGCTCAAGACCGCGACATACGTCAGCGGCGTCGGCTGCAACGCCACGGCCTCGAACCTGGCGATCCTGCCCCTCGCGAAGGCCGGGCTGCTGGTCGATGAGCGCCCGATTATCGTCGACGTCAAAACCGGATCTTCCGAGGGTGGCGCGAGCGTCAACCCGGGCTCGCACCACCCCGAGAAGTCGCACTCGGTGCGCACCTACGCCGCGGTCGGGCACCGTCACACGGCTGAAGTGATCCAGGCGTTCGGCAAGACCGACGTGCATCTGACCATGACCGCCGTGGACCTGGTGCGGGGTGTGCTGGCGGCCGCGCACTGCTTCGTCAAACCGGGCACCACCGAGAAGGATCTGTGGAAGGCCTATCGCGGCGCGTACAAAGACGAACCCTTCGTCCGCATCGTCAAGGACAAAACCGGCATCCATCGCGTGCCGGACCCCAAGATCCTGGCCGGCTCGAACTACGTCGACGTCGGCTTCGAGCTCGACCCGCGCACCAACCGCGTCGTCTCGCTGGCCGCGATCGACAACCTGATGAAGGGCGCCTCCGGCTCGGCCGTCCAGGCCTTCAACATCATGTGCGGCTTTGAAGAGACGCTGGGGTTGGAGTTTCCGGGGCTGCACCCGGTTTGATTGCTGATTGACGATCAATCAGCAATGGCAGAGAGGGATGATGATCGTCGTCAAAATGGGCGGGACCAACGGCGTGAACTTCGACGCCGTGATGAACGATGTAGCGGCCCAGGTCAAGGCTGGGCAAAAGTTGATCGTCGTGCACGGCGGTTCGGGCGAGACCAATGCCATCAGCGAGCAGCTCGGGCACCCGCCGCAGTTCGTGACCTCGCCGTCGGGCTTCACGTCGCGCTACACCGACCGCACCACGCTCGAGATCTTCGCCATGGTGACCACCGGCAAGATCAACACCTTGATCGTCGAGCGGCTGCAGACCCTGGGCGTCAATGCCTTCGGGCTCTCGGGCGTCGACGGCCGGGCCATGGTCGCTCAACGCAAAGAAGCCATCCGGGTCATCGACCCGAAGACCGGCCGGCCGCGCATGCTGCGCGACGACTATACCGGCAAGATCGAGACGGTCGATGCCAAGCTGCTCAACACCCTGCTCGACCTCGGCCTGACGCCAGTCATGGCGCCGCTGGCGATCTCGCCCGAAGGTGTGGCGCTCAACGTCGATGCAGATCGCGCTGCCGCGATGGTCGCGGGCGCGGTGGCGGCCGAACAGTTGATCATCCTCAGCAACGTCCCCGGACTTCTGCGCCAGTTCCCGGACGAAAGCACGCTGATCCGGCACATCGATAAAGACAAGGTCGAGGCCTCGCTCGAGTTCGCCGAGGGCCGGATGAAGAAGAAGGTCCTGGGCGCCAGCGAAGCGACTGCCCTGGGCGTGCAAAAGGTCGTGTTTGCCGATGGGAGATGCGAGAGCCCCATTCAAAAAGCCCTCAACGGCGAGGGGACGGTGATCTCCTAGCTCATGGAGCGTTGCCAACCGGCTGTCATCAGCTGCGCTGCGCGGAGGCCCGCGCTTTGTACGGGCCGCAGTCGAAGCGCGAGCGACGCGGGTTTCAGCAGGACAACCAGTCGAACGGCGCCGCTTAGCCGCCCTTCGACTGCGCGCGGAAAATGCGCCGCGCTCCGCTCAGGGTGGCTAGGCTCTTTGAAATGAGACCAGTCGGGTTCCCGGCGACGAAGTGAGGCAGTGCAGATGACCACGCTACCGCAATCAGCAATCAACTATCAGCAATTCGAGGCCGAGCACACCTCCGGACTGTACACCAAGCGCCCGATGACGATCGTCAGGGGTCAGGGCGCGACATTGTGGGATAGCGACGGCAAGGCCTACATCGATTGTGTGGGCGGCCAGGGCGCCGGAAACCTCGGGCACGCCAACCCGGCCGTGACCAAGGCCATCGCCGAACAGGCCGGCACGGTCATCTCGGTGCCCGAGATGTTCTACAACGACAAACGCGCGGCGCTGATGGAGAAGCTGCTCAGCATCGCCCCGCCCGGGATGCAGCACACGTACTTCTCGAACAGCGGCGCCGAATCGGTCGAGGCCGCATTCAAGTTCGCGCGGGTCAAGACCGGCAAGCGCCAGATCATCGCGACAGTGCGCGGCTTCCACGGCCGCACCATGGGCGCGCTCTCGGCCACCTGGGAGAAGAAGTACCGCGAGCCCTTCGAGCCGCTGGTGCCCGACTTCACCCACGTGCCTTACAACGACCTGCCGGCGCTCGAGGCCGCCCTGAGCGACGCGACCGCGGCCGTAATTCTGGAGGTCATCCAGGGCGAGGGCGGCGTGCGCCCCGGCACGGTCGAGTTCCTGCAGGGTGCGCAGGCGCTGTGCCGCAAGCACGGCGCCTTCCTGATCCTCGACGAGGTGCAGACCGGTTTCGCGCGCACCGGCGCCATGTTCGCGTGCGAGCACTTCGGCCTCGAGCCCGACATGCTGTGTCTGGCCAAGTCGATCGCGGGCGGCCTGCCGATGGGCGCCGTGCTCTTCAACGAGCGAGTCGGCAAGCTGCCGCCGGGCGTGCACGGCAGCACCTTCGGCGGCAATCCGCTGGCCTGCGCGGCGTCGCTGGCCGCGATCGGTTACATCCAGAGCGAGGGCCTGGTCGACCGGGCCGCCGAGCTGGGCGCCTGGTTCATGGCCCGGCTGAGCAAGATCCAGAGCCCCATGATCCGCGAGGTGCGCGGCAAGGGCCTGATGATCGGCGTCGAGCTGAAACAGAAAGCCGCGCCGTACCTGCAGGCGCTGATGAACCAGCACCAGGT
>JAEURK010000337.1 GCA_016789175.1 Anaerolineales bacterium | reverse complement strand
CGGCTCAATATCTGCGCGCCGGCGACATCGTCGAAAACGAAGTGCCGCGTCTGGCCTCGATCTTCTACGGCGACCTGCCCTGTGCCTTCTGGCCGGAGGCCGCCGAGGGGCTCGCCCGACCGGCGCCATTGAGCGGAGTCGGTTACACGACGTTCGTGCTCGGGGCTACAGCCGACCCGGCGACGCCGTACCACCAGGGCGTCAGCGTCTTCCAGGGCGTGGCCGACGGCTACCTGATCACACAGATCGGCGGCCCGCATGTGATCTTTGGGCGCGGCGTCGCGTGCGTCGACGCCTTGATCTCCGACTACCTGGCAGAAGGCGTCCTGCCCGCCCAACGCGAGACGACCTGTGACGGCGAGGTGATCTCCGGTTACGTGCCGCTGCCACCGACCCACGCCCGCCAATTCGCCGACGTGCTCGAGGCCTTGATCTCGTTCGAAACCGAGCTCAATGTCTGGCCTGAGGTGTACTACTGGGACGGCGTCGAAGGCGATGCAGCCGGCTGCGGCGTGCGGGGATCCCTGAGCGTTGAGCCGCGCGGGAATCGAACCCGCTACGGGTTCACCAACTGCGCCTTCACCGCGAACTTCGTGGTCACCGGCGACGGCGCCTACGACTCCAACCGCGACCGGTTCACGCTCGACGTCCGCACCAACGGCCTCGAGCGCTGCGATCTGCAGTACACGCGCGACGGCGAGTCCTACAAAGTCACGGGCACCTGCAACGGCCGGCGAGTCAGGCTGGAGCGATAGTCTGTGTGGAGCGTAGAGCGCGGAGGCGTGATCGCTCCACGCTCTATGCTCAACGCTTCTCGCTCAACGCGTCTCGAAACACCTCACCCAGGCGGGCAATACCGGCCCGGATCCGGTCAGGCGCCGAGAACGAGAAATTCAGGCGAGCCGTGTGTTCGCCACCCCCATCGGCATAGAAAGCGGCGCCCGGCACATAGGCCACCTTCTGGTCGAGGCAGCGCTTGAGTAATTCGGTCGCGTTGATGCCGTCCGGTAGGGTCAACCAACAGAACATGCCCCCGGCCGGCTTCGTCCAGCGCACACCCGCCGGCATCTCGGCCGCCAGCGCCGCCAGCATGACGTCGCGGCGCGCCCGATAGACCTCGCGGATGACCGGGATGTGCCGATCGAGCAGGCCGTCCTTGCAGGTGAGATACGCCACCCGCTGCGCGAAGCTGTTGGAATGCAGATCCAGACCCTGTTTGAGGATCGCGGCCCGCGCGATGTAAGCCGGCGGCGCCGCCATCCAGCCCACCCGCAACCCGGGCGCCAGTTGTTTGGAGAAGGTGCTCAGGTAGATCACGTGGCGCAGCTCGCCGTGCATCTCGACGTCGAGCGCGGCCAACGGCCGGGCGCGTTCACCTTCGTAGTACAGCTCACCGTAGGGATCATCCTCGAGGATCACCAACCCATACCGGGCGGCCAGCTCGAGCAGCCGGACACGCCGCCCGAGGCTCAGCGTCACACCGGTCGGGTTCTGGAAGCACGAGACCACGTAGAGAAAGCGCGGACGAACGCCGGAGGCGAGCATGCGCTCGAGCTGTTCGACGTCAAGGCCGTCGTCATCGAGGTTGAGCGTGACCCACGCAGGTTGAAGGCTGCGCCAGGCGCCGAGCGCGCCCAGGTACGAGGGATCCTCCACGGCCACCGGCGCGCCCGGGTCGATCAGCAGCCGCCCGGCCATGTCGAGGCCCTGCTGCGAGCCGTGGGTCACCATCACCTGCTCGGCCGGCACACGAATGCCCAGCATGGCCATACGCGTGACCAAGAACTCTCGCAGCGGTCGATAACCTTCGGTCAGCCCGTACTGGAGCGCCGCAGATGGATTATCGATCAACGCTTGCTCGGCCGCGGCCGCCAGCTCCTCTACCGGAAAGGACTCGGGCGCGGGCAACCCGCCGCCGAACGAGATCACGTCCGGCTGCTCGGTCAGCTTAAGTAGGTCGCGCACCGCCGAGCTACGCATCTGCTGCACGCCGGCAGCGAACCGCTCGGACCAAAGGTCGCTCATGGGGCCTCCCTGCACTGAGGACGTACGCTTGCTGTGATTCTACGCCCGTTCGCCTGACACTGGACCCAACCCCCTCGCGTCGTGTTTGCGACGAGCGCGCTTCTGGGCTCTTTCTGCCCGGTGGGGTTAGCCCGGTCTACTGGATGCAAAACGCGCGCAGCGTCGAGGACGATAGCAGGGTCAGGCCGATCACGCCGATGACAGCGCCGGGCCAGAGGTAGATGAGCGCCAAGCCGCTGGCGACCATGGCCATCTGCCAGGCCCAGCGACGGCCGATGTAGACGCCGAAGCCGCTGCCGATCAAGGTCGAGCCGAGGACGATCATGGGCCAACCGACGTCGAGCGCCGACAACCCGGCCGCCGAGAGCCAGGCCGCGACCGGCGTGAGCAGGCCAAGGTCGAAGTATGCGCCAGTGATGCGCTGCAGGAGGCCGCCCCAAATCAGCAGGCCGCCCAGCAGGCACGCCCCGATCAGATACAACCGCGCCGCCCGCGGCGCCGGTGACGTAGACATCCCGGCGATTATAGATGAACCGCCAGGATGCGACGGCCCGGGTTGTCGGGGCGCACAGGGCTAACGCTTCCCGAGTGACACAGCGAGAGTCTTGCCACGCATGTCACGATTCGAAGTGACTGTTTCGGCAATGTTACATTCGCGAAAGGTTGGGCGAAAGCCGCATCGCGTTGGGCGGCGAAGCCACCCAACGCGATGCGGCTTTCGCCGTTTCCCCTTCAATGCGATATTGTCGAAGAAGCGGTCACGGAATTCGCACAAGCTCGTGGCAAAACGGGCCGCCAGGTCGCGCACGCACACGCGACCAGAACGATCAATGCGCGAACAAGGCCAGCTGCCGAGCGGGCGCGCGCCCACCGATAAGGATGTAGGGCGCGGCGCGATCCGCGAGCACGCCCAGCCGACGGAGATCGGCGATATCGCGTAAGCGCGCCTGACGGCGGGCCGTGACGATGGCAGCCGCGCCCTTCGGGCCGATGCCGGGCACGCGCAGCAACTCGGCGGTCTCGGCCCGATGGATCTCGACCCGGGCGTCGACCAGGTTCTCTTCGGCCCAGGCCTGCTTTGGGTCGCGATCGAGCGGCAGACGCCGGCTTTGGGTGAACGGCATGTCTTCGAGTTCGAAACCGTAATCGCGCATCAGGAACGAGGCCTGATACAACCGGTGCTCACGCAGTGGATCCTCGGGCGCATGATTTTCGAGCGGCGTGTCGGGCACCGGGCTAAAGGCCGAGAAGTAGACGCGCCCGAGCTTGAGCTGGCGGGTGAGGGCATGGGTGGTGGACAGGATCTCGAGATCGTCCTCCCCCGCCCCGCCCACCACGAACTGGGTCACCAGCGACGGCCAGCGCCGCAGCCCGAACCGCTCGGGCGCCAGACTCTGGCGCAGCTCGTGGGCCCACTTGAGGGGGCGCAGCAGCTCGTCGAAGAAGATCTTGCCCGGCGCCAACAGTCGCAGACGTTCGGTATTGGGCGCCTCGAGATTGACCGACAGCCGATCGGCCAGCTGCATCGACCGCAGGACCTGGTCGCGCTCGGTGCCCGGCATCATCTTGAGATGGAGATACCCGCGATAGGCCAGGCGCTCGCGCAGGATCGTGACCGTGTCGATCAACTGATCCTGCGTGCGCACACCGCCGCCGGCCACGCCTGAGCTGAGGAAGAGCCCTTCGGCCACCCCGGCCCGATGCATCTGCGAGAAGACCGTTGCCATCTCATGCGGCTTGAATGTCGCCCGACGGAAGTTGCGCCGTGCCCGAAACGGGCAGTAGAAGCAATCACGTTCGCAAGCCGAGGTCAAAAGGGTTTTGAGCAGCGCGATCTTGCGCCCACCGGGCATGATGGCCTGGCTGACGCCCAGCGAGTGCTTCTTGGCCTCCAGATCCGGGGCCGGGTCGCCTCCGCCGTGGGTGAGGGTGTCCATCGCCTGGCGCAAGGCGTGCGGCGTGTTGCCGCACGGCGCCTTGGCGTGCGGGTTGAGCGCGCGCGCTTCGCGGGCCGGCCCGCCGGCAACGGGCCGCTTGAGGTCTGAATCCTCGGCCGGCTCGAGCCCCATCTGATCCGTGAGCAGGGCCAGTTTGGACACCGTCTCCATGGATCAGATCATAGAACATTATTTCTAATTGTCAACCGCGCGCGCGGGTCGCCTCCCCCACCCAGGATGGCGGCGGCACGACGCGTTCCTCGATGATGGCCAACACAACCCCAAGCACGGTGCCGGCCACGGCCGTGGTCCAGCCGATCATGGTCCAGGAGATGAACGACAACAGCAGTGCCATCATCGGCGCGATGAACAGATCGTTGAACAGGCCTTCACGGGTGGTGCCGACCGTCAGCAGCTGACCCATCGCGGTCAGCCAGAACGACAACGGATGGGCCAGCACGCCCGTGAACGCCCCGACGATCGCGCCGCGCGGCCACGAGGGATGTCGGGGCTCGGCGATGATCCACCACCAGAACGCGGCGCCCAGCAGCCCGGCCGCCACGGCCACCGCCGGGGCCGTCACGATCGGCACACCCGCTGTCAGGGCCGGCGGAAGATACAGGGCCGCGATCGTCCCGGCGCTCGCGGCGCACAGCAGACCCATGAGGGGCGCAAAATAAGCGTGTCGCATAATCGATTCCTCCAAGCTCGAGGGGTTCTTGAATTGTATCCCCGTCCGGACGATGAAGGCGAGAACGGATGTACCGTGTGGCCGATCAGCGCCCGGCCACACGGTACACCCGTTCTTGCCGGTCTGGTCGTGGAGTGAGCTATCCCGGCTTCGCCGGCGGGCGGCGCACGCCGAGCCACACCACGATCGGCCCGAGCACCAGCACCCACAGCGCCACATTCAGGCCGGCGCGCGCGGCCAGCAGGCCCAGCCCGAGCGGCACGAGCTTCTCGATGAAACCGAAGACCGAGTCGATCGCCAGCACCGTCCCCGATTGGCCGGGCAACGTCCCGTACATCTGCGCCTTGAGGATGGCGTACCAGCCGGCGTTGAGCAGGCCGACCAGGCCGATCAGCGCGAGTTTGACCTCAAAGCCCGGCGCCAGCAGAAAGGTCGGATAAACGATCACCATCAAGGCCGTGCTCCAGCGCAGGTAGCTCAAACCCGAGACCCGCGTGAGCAGCGGGATGAGCAACGCGTCGCTCAACAGGCCGACGCCCGTGAACACGCCCACCGCCAGCGCGCCCTGCTCCGGCGTCGTGCCGACCACGTCGACGAAGTACAGGGCCAGGTAGCCGAGCAGGACGTCCAGGATGAAGTCCGCGAACATCAGCAGGATCAGCCAGTGCTGCACGTCGCGGCGCCGGATGGCGCGCAGGATGCTGCGGGCGTTGGCCGGCGGCGGCGCCTCGCCGTCTTCCGACATCGGCGGCGACGGGAACCGGGTGCGCGCCGTGAACAGCACGAGCAAGATGGCCAGGATTGCCAGGCTGATGTAGGCGCTGCGCCAGCTGAGCCCCGCCCACCCAACCACTGTCAGGACGATCGGCCCCGCCACGACGCCCAGCGAGCCGGCCAGGGTCCAGCGCGCCATCTGCAGCTCCATCCGGCGCGGGTCGAGGTCCATCAGCACCGTCTGGGCGACGCTGACAAAGGCGCCTGAGGCCGGGAAGAACAGGATGAAGGAAGCCAGCAGGACGACGAAGTTCGGGGCCAGGCCGGTGAGCAACGCCGAGGCGGCGAAACACACCCCGCCGCCCAGCACCAACCAGCGCTTGAGGCCGCGGTCGGCCCAGAGACCGAAGACGGGCTCGACGAAGGCCGCCAGCAGGCCGGGCACGCTCATCAGCAGCCCGATCTGGGCGTAGTCGAGGCGCAGGTCGGTACGAATCAGCGGCCAGGCTGCTTCACCCACGCCGAAGACCAATTCGTCGACAAATTCGATCAGCAACAGGGTCACGGCCAGCCCGCTCAAGCGGCGGAGGGCCGGAAAAAGGCGCTCGCTCATAGGAACCTCTCGGGTCGATCGTGCATCGGGTACAGCTCACGCCGATGATGACCGAGAGGCGGGGCGCGCGGGGCGGAGGATCAGCAGGGTGGGCGATCGGTCAGATACATGTCGAGATGATATCACGGGCAAACAAAAAGCCCCGGCGATTGCCGGGGCTTTTCGAAGATCGGAATTCAGGCGCTCACGCACGCTGCGGCTCACACAGCGTGTGTTACTCGGCCTTCTCTCCCAGGTCCACCACGTTGGCGGCCTGTGGCCCCTTGTCGGTGTTCTCGATCGAGAACTCGACGCGTTGGCCCTCTTCGAGATTGCGGTAGCCGGCTCCAGTGATCGCGGAGTAATGGACGAAAACGTCCTTTGCACCACCATCGGGGCTGATGAAGCCATAGCCCTTGACCCGGCTGAACCACTTGACGGTTCCAGTCACACGTTCGCTCATACGATAGGTTCCTCCTTCGAACCCATTGACTGTGCGGGGCACTCCGGAGATTTTCGCGATCGTCCAAAAAAAAATCCGCCGGCTGTCACGAGCCCTGACAGTGGCGAACGGTGGAAGGCGCCGAAAATCTTAGAGTTTTGCCTCGCTTCCGACAAGATTACTCGACTTTGGATGATCGGTCAATGGGAACA
>JAEURK010000326.1 GCA_016789175.1 Anaerolineales bacterium | reverse complement strand
CCACATCACGGGGTCGACCTGTCTGAGTTGTTTCGACCTGATGGTGGGCATGGACGCCTTTCGGTCCAACGAGGAAATCGCCGCCCGCCTGAGCGATACGGGCCGGTACCGCCGGCTCATCACGTATTGTGGCGGCGGCATCGCCGCGGCGCTGAACGCCATGGCCCATGTCATGGTCGGACAGGAGAACGTCGCGGTGTACGACGGCTCGCTGTTCGAATGGATCGGCGAGGGTCTGCCGATGACGGGCGACGGCGATTGGCAGATCTGGAAACGCCGATGACCGGGCCTGGGTTCGCGCCAGACCCAGGGGTTCATGCCGCACGCGCATTCAGCGCACCGTCGGGCAGCGTTGGTCGGCCCTACTGAGCAACAATACTCGCTCGACTCTGCGGTCGAAGCAGTGTCGGCCCTGAGTGGGCCTTGCGAGTCCGGCCCTCGCCACGACCAGCAGGGCGGCGACAAGCGCCGCCCTTACGAGCGCGCCTCCGAGCATCGGCGGGACACCGCCCCCGCCGTTTCTCGATGGCCGGGCGGGGCTCAAGCTGATCACATCCGCGAAATCCGCGCAATCCGCGGCAAGGAAAGGCATCGCCGACGACGTGAATTCTCCTCTATACTCCGCCTATGTCACTCATCCTGGTCGTTGACGACGAGCCCAAGGCGGCCCGGTTGGCCCGCGATTTCCTCGACAAGAACGGGTATCGGGTCGTCCTGGCCGGCGACGGCCCTTCGGCCTTGCTCATCGCCCGCCGGGACAAGCCCGATCTCGTCATCCTGGACCTCATGCTCCCCGGGATCGACGGGCGCGAAGTCTGCCGCCGACTGCGCCAGGAAAGCGACGTGCCGATCATCATGCTCACGGCCCTGTCCGAGGAGATCGATCAGGTCACGGGTCTCGAGATCGGCGCGGACGATTACATCACCAAGCCCTTCTCGCCCCGGGCCCTGGTGGCGCGCGTGCGGGCGCTCCTGCGGCGGACCCGCGGCGAAGTGCGGGCGCCGGCCATCATCCGAACGGGTGGGCTGGAAATCGACGTTGAGAAATACGTGGTCACCTATAACGGCAGCCCGCTTCGCCTTACACCGAATGAGTTCAAGCTGCTTCAGCTGCTCGCCGCCCGGCCGGGCCAGACGCTCACGCGCGAGCAGTTGCTGGACGACCTGCACGGCGTCGCCTCCACCCAGGATCGCAGCGTCGACTCGCATGTCAAGAATCTGAGGAAGAAACTCGAAGCCGTCGCCAATCACCCCATGATCGAAACGATCTACGGCATCGGCTATCGCTATCGCGAGCTCTGATCCGCAGGCAGAGACGATCACTGGCGACTTCCGATAGCGTCGTATGACCACCCAACCGCCTGCCTCACCGCAGAAGCCCGACGACGGAAGTCGCTACGCCCCTTGCGCGCTGGTGGTCCTCGGCGTGATCCTGCTCGCGATCGGGGGGACGGCTGCGGTTCTCTACCTGGTCTTCTCCGAGTATTCCGGGGTCAGGAATGTCTGGATCCTCGCCTGTGGCGCCCCGGTCGCCGTGATCGTCCTTGGGGTCTTCTTGATGTACACCCTGTATGCCCGCTATGGCCGGCCGTTGAGGCGAATACTTGGTGCGATCGACGCCGTCGCGGAGGGAAATCTTGGGGTGCGTGTGCCGGCCGACAATTCGCCGCAGTTCGGCGAGTTGATCAAGCGCTTCAACAAAATGGTCGGCGAACTCGAGCGCGCTCAGCAGCAGCGTCGAAATCTCACAGCGGACATCGCCCACGAGCTGCGCACGCCGCTCCACCTCATCCAGGGGAATCTGGAGGGGCTTCTGGATGGCGTTTATCAGCCGACGCCCGAACATCTCAACGCCACCCTGGACGAGACCCGCCTGCTCACGCGACTCGTGAAGGACCTGCAGACGCTGTCGCTGGCCGAAACCGGACAGCTTCCGCTGCATCCCACCCGGTTTTCGCTGGCTGACCTGCTGCAGGATCTGACGACGAGTTTTGCAACGCAGGCCGCTGCCGACGGTGTGGTCCTCAAGACGGACCTCGCCGAACCGGACCAGTCGATCACCGCCGACTATGACAGGCTCAACCAGGTGATGTCCAACCTGATTGCCAACGCCCTGCGCTATACCCCTTCCGGTGGCACGATCCGCGTCGAGGCGGGACCCGGATCCGGTGATGGCTACAGCGCACGGCTTCGGGTCCAGGATACGGGGGCCGGAATCGCGGCCGAAGACCTGCCGTTCATTTTCGACAGGTTCTGGCGGGCAGATCGGGCACGCGGCGAGAGGACGCACAGCGGACTGGGCCTGGCGATCGTCCAACAACTCGTTCACGCCCATCGTGGCAAGATCGACGTTCAGAGCACCGTGGGTACCGGGACGACCTTCAGCGTTGAACTGCCTTGATGGCCGTGGCCGTTGCGCCACCTGACGGCCGTTCACGTCCGTCAATCAAACCCTCACGCGCGCTACACGGTCGCGGCGGCGATGGTCGCCGGATCGCACCCAGGTCTTTCAGAGTCCGGTCGGAGGGTTTGGGCCTTCGACAACACCGGGTCGCGCCTGACCGGCGTCGAACGGGCCAGGGTGCCGTGACACCGATCGTCTCGTTACCATCAGCCCCATCACTTCAGCGGGGCGTAGTGACCCGGCCAGTCGAACTCGACCCGCAGGGTGGTCCCATCGTAGTGAAGGACCACCTGGGTGTCGGCCTTGCGCATCATCACGCATTCGCGGATGAACTCACAATCGTCCTGGTGCAGAGTGACATGCCCGACGTGCGTGACCTGCCAGCCGTTCGTCGCGGGCAGATTGCGGTAGTGCTCCAGGAACGCGTCAAGCGTCATCTTCGGGTTGGTGAAGTAGTACAGGTCGACGCCGATGCCGTTTTTGTAGCGGGTCAAGCCCCGGATGGTGCTGTCGCCCGGCACGGGCAGGCCGAGCTCGCCCGGCAAGTCGATCGCGGCCGCCATGGCCTGCATGTCGTCGGGCAGCGCGATCTCGGGCACCTGGCCGATCGAAGACAGGGTCTCGGTGACCTCGTACTCCTGCGTGAAGTCGCCCTGGGCGCTCGTCTCCTTCCAGTGCGAAGCGAGCACATAGTTGCCGTCTATCGCCAGATAGAAATCGCCTTCCAGCCGGATGGTCGTGTTGCCGTTGACCGAGTCGACCGGGGCCAGCACAAAATGATAAGCCGGGATGCCCTCGTAATCGGTTTGCTCGGCGAATTGCGCCGCGACCAATCGGTCGGTGTTCGCCGTCGGGATCTGGGCCTTCGAAAAGAGCGACTCGCTCGATCCGGCCGAGATGTACCAGTCGCCGGTGCCCGTCTCCGTATAGGTCCAGTCGTCGATGACGACCGTTCGCTCCACGCCGCCCTGGTATTTGTTGTTGAAGTAGGCGCTGAACGGCTCCTTGATGTACCCGATCGTGGTCGTCAGCTCGGTCAGCGTGCCGTTGACCGTGTTCTTTTCGTTGACTGTGACGACGAAGCTGTCCAGGGCGCGGAAGTCCTGGAAGGACCAGATCGCAAAGGTCGGCGGCCAGACCGTGGTTGTCGGTTCCGGGGCCAGGGTCGGTGGCTCATTCGTCGCCGATGGTGCGCGTGTGGGCAGCGCCGCCGTTGTTGGCGCAGCGGTCACCGGCGCGGTCTCCTGTACGGTCGCGGCCAGAGTGGTCGCCGCCGAGGCGAGCGCCGCCGAGTCCGTTGGCGCGGTTGGAGGGCCTGCCAGGCTGGCCAGACCGCAGGCCTGGAGCAGCAGAGCGCACAACAGGGGAGGCAGGTAGGGCTTGATGTTCATGGGCGCGAACCGGGCACTGGCTTATGGTGATCGACCCTACTTGTTTGGGTTGCCGAAGATTGTATCGCGCGATTTGCGCAGCCACGGAGATCCAGGTCGGCTGGCGAGACTTTGACCTATGCAGGACAGCTCGCCGTCGAGGCAAGGACCTCGGTCTTTGGCGAGGACGAGCCCTACGCGACACGGATGATGACGCTGCCTCGCTTGTGCCCGGTCTCAAC
>JAEURK010000319.1 GCA_016789175.1 Anaerolineales bacterium | reverse complement strand
ACCTGATAGACCTCGATCGGCGGCAGCCCTTTCGATTGGTTGGCCCGGTATTTGATCTGCGCCCAGCGGTTCTCGTCGCGATCGTTGAGGGGCAGGAAGTCGCGGGTGAAGTCGCCGGGTCGGCCGACGCTCCCGACGATCGCATCGATCGGGATCTCGCGCAGCACGCGCCGAGCCGTCAGCTCCATATGCAGCCGCTGACGGACGTCTTCGAAGTCCAGCAGATCGATCGACCTGCCGGTCAGCCGCGCCCAAATCTGTTCGAGCTCCGCCTGAAAGCGGGCGCGCTGAAAGCTGCGAGCGTAACGCGTGTGTTCCATCGATAACCCGGGCGACTTAATCGCGGAAGATCTGTTGCATGACGTCGAACTCGTTCCAGGTCGTCCACTCCTCGATGATCTTGCCGTTGCGGATCACGTGTTGAGTGATGCCCCACATCGACACGCGCCGGCCGGTCGGCTCGCCGTAGATGCCCGGGCCGGTATGCGTGCCCAGGATGCTCCAGCGCGTGGCGGCCGTGTAGCCCTCGGCGTCATTGCCCATCCAGTACACGTCATCGACCGTCAGGGCCAGATCCGGGAAGGCCGAGAGCAGCGAGAGCACAAAGCCCTGGACGTCGCCGATGCCGTACCCGAGGCGGTCAGTGACGCCGTAGAAGCGCACGTTGGGGGCGTAGGCCTCGGCGATCTTGCCGAGCAGGCGCCAGTTCCAGACGTAGTGCAGGGTGCGGCGGATGAAGTCCTCGACGTCGAAGCCCGCGTTCGTCGACGGCGGCATGTGCGCGGGCTTGCCCTGGCCGAACAGGCGCGCCGGCTCGCCGAAGCTCGGGTCGTTGAGGGCGCCGGCAAGGGTGCGCCGGTTGCCGTACTCGCGGGCCTTCTCGCGCAGGTCGTAGCCCATCTGCTGCAACATGCTCGAGGTGTTGTAAATGACGTGCTCGAGCACGATCTCGTTAGCGACCGATACGCAGTTGGCGATCAGCCAGAACTGCAGCTTGCGGCCGGTGGGCGGGCCAAACTTGCTGTAGCCGGTGTGCGTGGCCCTGAGGACCGTACGGTGCGAGGTGTAGAAGCCGACCTCGTCATCGCCGGCCCAGATGATCTCGTCGGCGATCAGACGGATGTCGGGGAAGGCGTTGATGAATTGCAGCGTGTTCGCGATGACGATGTCACGGCCCCACTCAAGCCCGCTGTCGTCGGTTACCGGTGTGCGGTGGCTGTACAGTTCGTAGATGTAACCGACGTCCTTCTGCTCCCACGCCCTGTGCGTGGCGCGGACGATGAAGTCGATGATGTCGGTGTAATGGTCCTCGAAGCCGCGCATGCTCTGACGCCGCTCGCCGGGCTTATGCAACTGCTGGTCGGTGCCGAACTTGGTCCGCAGCGAGATCGTGTAATCGCGGGGATTGACGCGCGGGCCGGTCTGGTAGTGCAGGGCATGCGTGTCGATGCGCGCCAGGTTCTCGGGCGGCAGGTAGGCGCCTTCAGGGGCGGCGGATGTAGGGGATGCAGAGGTGGGTTCGGACATGTCACTCGCTCCTGCGCGCGGTTGGGCGGTCCGGCCTCGTTTGGTCGGCCGCTTCGCCTGCGCATCTTGTCGACGGGCCATCGTTCGTTCCGCTCCGGGCTGCGCTATTCGCGCAGGATCTGGGCCATGACCTCGAACTCGTTGAACATCATCCACTCCTCCGTGATCTTGCCGTCCTTGATGACGTGTTGAGTGATGCCCCACATGTACACACGCCGCCCGGTCGGCTTGCCATAGACGCCCGGGCCCGTGTGCGTGCCGACGACGCTCCAGCGCGTGGACGTGGTGAAGCCCTCGGCCTCATTGCCCATCCAGTACTGGTCGTCGATCGTGAAGGTCAGGTCCGGGAACATCGAGATCAGCGAGATGATGAAAGCCTGGTACTCGCCGCGCCCGTAGCCCTGGCGGTCGCTCGGACCGTAGAAGCGCAGGTTGGGCGCGTAAGCGTCGCGCACCTTGCCGAACATGCGCCAGTTCCAGACGTAGTGGTACATGCGACGCAGGAAGTCGCCGGGGTCGAAGGGGCCAGTCGCGGGCGGCAGGTATGCGGGCTTGTTGTGCCCGATGATGCGCTCGGGCTCCCCCAATCGTTGGGCCAGGACGCTGTCCCAGTTGATCAGGCTGCCCGCTTCGCGCGCCTTCTCGCGCACGTCATAGCCCAGCTGCTGCAGGGTACTGGTGTTGTTGTACATCACCCATTCTTCACGGATCTCGTTGGCGATGGTCCAGCACTCGGCGATCAGCCAGTACTGCACTTTCCGGCCGGTGGGCGCGCCATGCTGGCTGTAGCCCGTATTGGTGCCCTTGAGCACCGCCCGGTGCGACGTGACGAAGCCGACCTCGTCGTCGCCGGCCCAGACCACCTCGTCGGCGTAGCCACGGAAATCCGGGAAGGCGTTGATTGCCTGCAGGGTGTTAGCCACCACGCGATCCCGCCCGAACTGCAGACCGCTGTCGTCCACGATCCGCGACTCCATGCCGTAGAACTCGTAGATGTAGCCGACGTTCTTCTCCTCCCACACGAAATGGGTGGCGCGGACGATGAAGTCGACGATGTCGGTGTAGTGATCCTCGAAGCCGCGCAGGCTCTGGCGGCGCTCGCCGGGATAGTGCAACTGCTGGTCGGTGCCGAACTTCGAGCGCACCGAGATGGAATAGTCCGGCGGATTGACCCGAGGCTCGCCATGGGGTCGGAGGACATGGGTTTCGAGCCGCGCCAGGTTCTCGGGCGGAAGATAGGGTTTGTCGGGCAACGCCTCGGTGGTGCTCAGCGCCTGTCGAGAGTCTTGGGTCTTTTGATCCATGGTTACCCCTGTTCCTGGGCCTGACGGGCCAGAAAGAGCCGCTTCAGCAGCGCCAATTCGTTGAAGAACGTCCACTCCTCGACGATCCGGCCGTCGCGGATCCGATGCTGGGTCAGGCCCCAAATGCGAAAGCGGATGCCGGTTGGTTCGCCGAAGAGGCCGTAACCCTCGTGCGTGCCGATCAGGCTCCAACGCATAGACGTGCGGCAGCTGCCCTCGGCATCAGCGTTCCAGAAGAGTTGATCGACGCTGAAGCGCGCGTCGGGGAAGGCGGCCAGCAACGAGAGGATGAACGCCGTCACTTCGCCGCGCCCATAGACGTTCCAGCCGTGGGCCCGATGCAGCACGGCGTCCGGGGCGTAGGTCTCGCGGACGACGTTTAACATCCGCCGGTTCCAGATCTCATGCAGGTTGCGGCGGACGAAGTCGTCGACGTCGAAGCCGTCGACCGGGGTCGTCCTGGCCGGCAGTGGCTCAGGCGCGTACTGGCCGAGCATGCGCTCGAGGTCGCCGTCGTTGCCGAGCGGCTTTGCGGCATCGTTCAGCGCCAGCCGCGCCACAGTCTCATCGACGTCAAGGCCGTGCTGGCGGATCTGGCCAACGTCGTCGTGGAGCAGCCATTCCTCGCAGATCAGGTTCTCTTTCACGTAGCACAGCGCGATGCCCGACCCCAGAATCTTGCGCCCGGTGGGTGGCCCGTAGACCGAGTGTCCGGTGTGGTGCCCGACGCTCAAGATGAGATGCGAGGTGTAGAACCCATCCTGATCGTTTCCGGTCCAGACCACATCCTCGGCGTAGGCGCGATCATCGGGCAGGGCCGAGAGCGACTGCACCGAGTTTGCGATCACGGTCTCTCGGCCGAGGAACCAGCCATCACCAGTGTGGACCCTGACGTTGTGCAGGTAATGGGTCTCGATCAGGCCCATCCCCATCTCTTCCCAGATGTTGTGCGTGCACTTGACGATGTAGTTGACGATGTCGCTATAGCCGGCGTCAAAGCCCTGCAGGGCCTGCGTGCGCCCGGTCGACGGCGCCATCAGCCGGGCGAAGTCCGTGCTGCCCAGACGCAGGGCCTCGGGCTCGTCGGTCGCCGGATGGGCGGGCAAGGCGTGAGCCTCGACCGCCGCGGCCGTCGGGCCGGAGCCGTTGCGCGTGCGTCGTGAGGTGCGCGGAGTTGACATGAAGGGTCAGGCCTGTCCGGCTGCCTGTCGGGCCAGAAAGAGCCGCTTCAGCAGCGAGAACTCGTTGAAGAGCGTCCATTCCTCGACGATGCGGCCGTCTTTGATGACGTGCTGGGTCAGCCCCCAGATGCGGAAACGGATGCCGGTCGGCTCGCCGTAGATGCCGTAGCCCTCGTGGGTGCCGACCAGGCTCCAGCGCATCGAGGTGCGATAGCCGGTCTGCTCGTCGCCCTGCCAGTACAGCTGATCGATGCTGAAGCGCGCATCCGGGAAGGCCGCCATCAAGGACAGCACGAAGGCGGTGTAATCCCCGCGCCCGTACAGCTCGCGTTGCGCGGGGCCGTGGAACTCGACGTTCTCGTGGTACACGTCGCGGATGACGTTGAACATGCGCCGGTTCCAGATCTCGTGCAGGTTGCGGCGCAGGAAGTCATCGACGTCGAAGCCGTCGACCGGGATGGTCTTGGCCGGCAGCGGCTCGGGCGCGTACTGGCCGAGCATGCGCTCGAGATCGCCGTAGTTCTGCAGCGGGCGGGCGGCGCCGCGCCGGGCGAAGAGCGCCACGGTCGCGTCGAGGTCAAGCCCCAGCTGGCGGATGACGCCGATGTCGTCCATCAGCAGCCACTCTTCGCAGATGAAGTTCGCCTTGACGAAGCAGATGCACTGGGCAAAGCGCATGACCTTGCGGCCGGTGGGCGGGCCATAGACCGAGTGCCCGGTGTTGTGCTGCAGGCTCAGGGCGATGTGGTTGGTGTAGAAGCCGTCCTGGTCGTTGCCGGTCCAGACGACGGACTCGGCGTAGGCGCGGCGGTCATTGAAGGCCGAGAGCGTCTGGATGGTGTCGGCCACCACCTGGTCGCGGCCGAGGAACCAGCCGTCGCCGACGTGCATCTTGACGTTGTGCAGGTAATGGGTATAGATCAGGCCGATGCCCATCTCCTCCCAGATCTTGTGCGTGCACCTGACGATGTAGTTGACGATGTCCGTGTACTCGGGGTCAAAGCCCTCCAGGCTTTGCAGGCGCTCCGGCCCCGGATTCATCAGTTTCGCGATGTCGGTGCTCTTGACCAGTGTGACGTTGTCTTGGGGCATGACGCGTCAATCCTCCAATTCCCTCAAGAGCCAGGACCTGACGCTGAGCCGGCCGGTCTGGCGGTGTTGAAGCCGCATGCGCCCGAAGACGTCCACGCCCATCTGGAGCAGGACATGCGGGATGTCGAAAGGCACCCAGTTCTCGCAGATCGTCTGATCGTCGCAGCGATAAAAGTCCATCACGCGCATCGCGACGTGTTTTCCGGTAGCCGGGACGCCCAGAAAGTCGTTGCCGGTGTGCGTGGCCTGGAGATATCCCCAGCCGCCGGTGACGGCATAGTGGCCGTCGCTGATGCGGATGAAGTGATCCTTGTCGCGCGAGCCGCGATCCGGGAATGCCGTCAGAAACGGGTGCCCGTGGTAATCGTCAAAGCCCTTGATCCCGCGCGTCGTTCCGATGCCGGCCGAGCCGTACCACAGGAGGTTCGGGTGGAAGTGGCGCGCGTCCTCGGCCTCGATCAGGTCCATGATCTCGCGCGTCAGGGTTCGACCCTCGGCCACGTCCAGGCCGGTGGACATCTTGACGATGAGCTCGTGAGTGCGTGCGGAGATCGCGTCGGCCTGCGGGGCCAACACGACCCCGTCGTGCGTGCGCGGCGACAGCCACTGCATCTCGCGGCCCAGGCTGGGCGCGATCGGCCAGTAGCCGCTCTGACGCATGAGGTCGAGGAAATCGACGAACAGGTAGCTGCGCGCGATCCGGCCGTCGCGGACTTCGTGGCCCTCGGCGAAGCGCACGGCGACCACGCCGTGGGTGGCCGGGATGCCGAGCCAGTCGTTCTCGAACGTGCCGACGTAATGGCCGAGGCAGCCGACCCAGGCTGCGCCGCGATACAGGCCGCCGGCCACGATGTCGAGCCGGCGCTCCACATCGGGTAGCGCGTGGCGCAGGGGCTTCCAGAACTGGCCGATCACGGCGTCGGGGCCGGCCAGTTCGTTGACCGGGTGCGTGACGCACACCTCGGCGTCGGCGTGGTAACCCGCGCGGAAGGCGTCCGCGACCTCGGCGACCGGGCCCTCGCTCAACGCCTGCAAGACGTCCATCACGCGCCGCTTGGCGGCGACGTTGAGGGCCAGGTCGATCGACGCATAGGCCGGATAGGCCTCCACCGGGGCAGGGCGTTCAGGATCGGTCATGGTTCACCCGGCCTGCCGACACAGCTGGGCCAGCAGCGCCACCTCGTCGAAGTACGTCCACTCCTCGACGAAGCGGCCGTCCTTGAGGGTGTGGTGGCTGATGCCCAGTAAATAGAAGGGCTGCCCGGTGGGGTCGCCGTACGGGCCGGCGCCTTTATGGGTGCCCTGCAGATTCCAGCGCGTCATCGTCCGGTAGCCGCTCGCCTCATCGCCGAGGGCGTAAAAGTGCTCGACGGTCAGTGCCGCGTCGGAGAACGCGCCCAGCAGCGAGAGGACGAAGGCCTTATAGGCCGCGGCGCCGCGCAGGTGGCGGCCGCGGGTGGTGTGGCAGATGTAATCGGGCGCGCAGACGTCGGCGATGCGGTTCAGCAGACGCCAGTTCCAGATCTCGTGCAGGCTGCGTCTGACGAAGTCCTCGACGTCGAAGCCGCCGGCCGAGCGGGGCGGGTACACGGCCGGGGCCGCCTGGCCGACGCCGCGCTCGGGCAGGCTGTACTCGCGTGGCGTCGCCCCTTCGCGGCGCTCGCCGCCGAGCAGTTTCTCGACAACGGCGCGTTCGTCCAGGCCGAGCTGGAGAGTCAAACCGAGCTCGTCGCCCGCCACCCACTCCTCGATGATGCGGTTTTCCTTGACGAAGCAGTTGGCGATGCCGGAATGCACGGCCCATTTTCCGGTCGGAGCCCCGAGCCAGCTGTGGCCCGTGTGCTTGAGCACGCTGGTGTAGCGGTGCGAGGTGTGGAAGCCGGCCGTGTCGTCGCCCGACCAGATGACCGCGTCGGCGAACAATCGTCGGTTCGGAAAGGCCGCCAGCGAATGCAGGGTCGACTCGACGATCGCCTCACGACCGTAGGTCAGGCCCGACGTCGTCCAGATCGAGACGTTATGGGCGTAGTGGGTGTAGATCAGGCCGACCGCGCCCTCTTCCCAGATCTTGTGCGTACACTTGACGATGTAGTCGACGATGTCGGTGTAGTCGTCGTCGAACCCGTGCAGGCTCTGGACGCGAACCCGGCCGGGCGCCAGCCGCTGACTGATGTCGGTGGCTGCAACTGGATCGAGCGGGGCGCCGTCGGGCAGGGTCGTCATGATGGTCGCTTCTCCCCCTCATCGGGTGGCAGGCCAACTGCGCGGCCTCGTCGCACCCGCGACAGGTCAGGCGGAGGCCTTTCGGGCGCGGTACAGGGCTTTGAGCAGCGCCAATTCGTTGAAGACGGTCCACTCCTCGACGACGCGACCGCCCTTGATGACGTGCTGCGTCATTCCCCAGAGCCGGAAGCGGATGCCGGTCGGTTCGCCGTAGATGCCGTAGCCCTCGTGAGTGCCGACGAGGCTCCAGCGCATCGAGGTGCGGTAGCCGCCCGCGCCATCCTCGTTCCAAAAGAGCTGGTCGATGCTGAAGCGCGCGTCCGGGAAAGCCGCCAGGAGCGACAGCACAAAGGCGGTGTAGTCTCCGCGGCCATACAGGTCGCGCCCGGACGGGCCGTGGAACTCGACGTTCTCGTGGTACACGTCGCGGATGACGTTGAACATCCGCCGGTTCCAGATCTCGTGCAGGCTGCGCCGCAGGAAGTCATCGAGGTCGAAGCCCTCGACCGGGGTCGTCTTCGCGGGCAGCGGCTCGGGCGCGTACTGGCCAAGCATGCGCTCGAGATCGCCGTAGTTGCCGAGCGGCCGGGCGGCGTCGCGCAGAGCCAACTGGGCCACTGTGGCATCACGGTCGAGGCCGAGCTGGCGGATGACGCTGAGGTCGTCGCGCACGACCCACTCCTCGACGATCAGGTTCTCTTTGACCAGGCACAGGGCGATCCCCATCCGCATCACCCTGCGGCCGGTGGGCGGGCCGTAGACCGAGTGTCCGGTGTTGTGGCTGACGTTGAGGATCAGGTGCGACGTGTAGAACCCGTCGCGCTCGTTCCCGCTCCACACCACGGACTCGGCATATGCGCGTCCGTCCGGGTAGGCCGACTTGGCCTGGATGGAGTCGGCCAGGACCTTGTCGCGGCCCAGATACCAGCCATCGGCGGTATGGACCTTGACGTTGTGCAGGTAGTGGGTGTCGATCAGGCCCAGCCCGGCTTCTTCCCAGATTTTGTGCGTGCAGCTGACGATGTACTGGACGATGTCGGTGTAGTCGGCGTCGAAGCCGGCCAGGCTTTGGGTGCGCCCGTTCCCGGGCGCGATCAGCTGCTTGAAATCGGCACTGCCGATCGCCACGGTCGATTCAACCGCCGGCGCGACGGCCGGCTTCGCTGCTGCCGCTGCGCCGTTTCGCCCCTGGACGACCGGCTCCCCCTTGGCGCGGGCCCGCCCGCCTTTGGCGCGGGCTCCGCTGCTTGAGGCAGGGGCAGTCACTTCACCGCCCCCATGGTCAGGCCCTCGACGAAGTACTTGCGGATCGAGAAGGACACGATGAACATCGGGATCATCACCAGCATGCCGATCGCCGCAATCAGTTCCCAGGCGATGCCCTGGATGCCGATCGTGCGCGTCATGGCGATCTGGAGGGTGACGGTCTCCTGGCCGGCCAGGAGCAGCGCGTAGGTGAACTCGTTCCAGCACATGATGAACGAGAAGACCAGGGTGGTGATGATGCCGGGAAGCACCAGCGGGAACGTCACATAGGCCAGCACCTGGAATTCGTTGCAGCCGTCGACCACAGCGGCCTCCTCGATCTCGATCGGGAGCGCGTCGATGAAGCCACGCATCATCCAGATCGAGTAGGGCAACGCCAGCGAGAGGTAGACGATGATCAGGGCCCAGGGCGTGTCGTAGATGCCCGTGTTGCGGAACAGGTTGTAGAACGGCAGCGCGATCATCAGGGCCGGGATGAATTGGGTCGTGAGCACCGCCACCAGCAGCACCTGGGCGCCGCGGAAGCGAAAGCGCGAGAACACGTACGCAGCCATCACCGCAAACGGGATGCCGATCAACACAGTCGCCGTCGACACGAACAGGCTCGTGAAGAACTCGGGCACCACGCTGAACTCGCCGAAGAAGATGGTCTGGAAATTCTCGAGCGTCAACTGGCTGAAGTAGCGATCGGAGTACACGTCCAGCCCCGAGCGAAAGCTCGTGTAGATCAGCCAGGCGATCGGGAAGACGACGAAGAACAACGTCGCGAGCGCCCAAAACACCTCCCAGATCTGGCCCGCCACGGCCTGCCAGCGAATCCGGGGCGTGCCCGAGGCCTGCTGCCGATTAAGCGAATTCGTCGCCATGATCAGTTCTCCTGCCGGTAAAGTCGGGAGATGTACATGTAGGAGAGGACGGCCAACACGACCAGGAACAGATACGCCAGCGCCGACGAATAGCCCATGTTCGTGAACTTGAAGCCGGTCTGATAGATGTAGTAGTTGATCGATTGCGTCGCCCGTCCCGGCCCGCCGCCGGTCATCGTCACCACCTGGTCGAAGATACGCAGCGAGCCGATGATCTTGAGCAGCGTGGCGATGATGATCACGGGCTGGATCATGGGCAACGTGACGCCCCAGAACATCTTCCAGTTGCTGGCCCCATCCACCTTGGCGGCATCGAAGATGTCGGTCGGGATGGAGCCCATCGCGCCGATAAACATCAGCGCGTAGAGCGGCGCCCAGCCCCAGACCTCCGAGATCGAAATCCAGAACATGGCCCACCACGGATCCGAAAGCCAGACCATGTCTTTCAGGAACGGGAACCAGCTCCCCAGCGTGAGCTGGATCACGCCGTAATCGGGCTGGAGCATGAAGCGGAACGAATAGCCCTTGAGCGCCGGACTGACCGCGAACGGGAAGATCAAAAAAGTTCGGATGAGGGTATTGAGAAAGCTACGCTTCTGCAGGCTGACGGCCATCCCCAGGCCGAGCACCAGAGTCAGCGCGACCGATAGAAGCGTGTACTCGATCGTCACCACTACGCTGTTGATGAAGAACCGGTCGCTGAAAGCCTGGATGTAGTTGTCGAGCCCGACGAAGCCGTTGGGCGCTTGGGATTTTGTCAACTGCCACTGCTGGAAGCTCAACCAGAAGGCGTTGGCCATCGGGTAGACCGTGGTGGCGAAGACGATGACCAGCGCCGGAGCGAGCATGGCAACCTTCGCGAATCCCTGCTGGCGAGAATTGGTGAGCATCCGCAGCCTCTTTGCCGTCGCCGCGCCGGGCGCACGCGCGGCGCGTCTGAAAGACGGATCTGAAGGATGCGGGGGCGCCGGCTGGCCGGCGCCCCCGCGGTAGGTCCCAGGTCGATTACTTGTAGTAGCCGGCCTGGCTTAGCAGGGCCTCCACGTCGGCCGCCGCCAGGTCCAGCGTCTCCTGCACGGGGGCGCCGTTGGCCATTTCGTTGATGGCCACTTCCAGGATCGCCTGGATCTCGAGGTACTCGGGCAGCATCGGCAGCGAGCGGGCGTTGTCGAGGACCGCCAGCATGTTCTGCTGCAAGCCATCCGAGAGCGCGTTGATCTCCGGGTCTTCCATGTTCGACTTGTGGACCACGACCACATTGATGAAGCGCGCATCGGTTCGATCGAGGGCCACACGCTTCTCGTTCTCGGCGTCGGTCAGCCACTTGAGGTACTCCCAGGCGGCCTCCTTGTTCGGCGAGTTCTTGTACACTCCGACTTCCCAGATGTAGCCGTACGTCGCCGGGGCGCCTTTGCCTTCCCAGGACGGCACGGGCGCGAAGCCGACGTTTCCGACGACATCGGTGATCGCCAGGGTCGGGTTGATGAAGTTGCCGTACATCCACGACCAGCCGATGAACATGGCCGAGCGGCTCTGCGAGAGGTCGGTCTGACCGGCCTGCTCGTTGAAGTCGACCGATCCGGGCGGCGCGATCTGGTCAACTAACAGCCAATCGACGTAGCGCTGGGTGGCCTCGACGCCGGCCGCATTGTTGAAGATTGGCTTCCACTTCTCGTCAAACAGGTCGCCGCCGTTGCTCCACAGCAGCGATTGCCACAGGAACATGTTCTGGCCGCCCGCGACGCCGTAATACGGGGCGATGCCGGCCAGTTCGGTCCCGTCCTGGATAGCCTTGGCGTTGTCTTCCATCTCTTGCCAGGTGGTGGGCACCTCCAGGCCGAGCTGTTCATACAAGTCCTTGCGATAGAAGAACGTGAAGGCATGGCCGCGGAACGGGATGCCGACCGTCTGGCCCTCGGTATTGCGACCTGGGGCGAGGTAGGCCTCGGGGAAGTCCGAGATGTCGTAGCCGTCGCGCTCGATATAGGGATCGAGCGGCTCGACGGTGTCGTACAGTCCGGGTCCCCAGACGTCGACCCAGGTGACCAGGTCCCACCCACCGGCGCCGGTCGCGCCTTCCTGTTGAGTCAGGGTCTGGAATTCGCCAAAGGGCACATTGCCCCATTCGACCTCGATGCCGGTCAGTTCGGTAAAAGCCAGGCTCTTCTGATTGAGCAGGAAGAACTGAGCCGCGGACTGGCAGCAGATCAGGAACTTGAGCTTGGTGCCGGCGTAGGGCTTGCCGGGCAGCAGGCCATAGGGGAGGGCGCCGGGCGCTGCGGTGACCTCGACGTCGACCTGGCGCGTCACCTCGACTTCGACCTCCTGGGTCACGACTTGAGCTGGTTGGGTGACCACCTGCGTGACCACCTGCGGCGCCGAGGGCGCGCAGGCCGCCAGCAACGTGCTGGCAATTAGCGCAAAGCGCGTCAGTGTGTGCACTTGAGTGCGTGCTTGAGACATTCTTCCATCCTCCATAATCGGGCGTGATCGCGGATATGGACCCGTACACGGGTTGGGATGACGCACGGATTGGGCTTGCGCTGGAAGGGAACCTCCTCTCGATATGCCGATTCCCAGAGAGGAGCGCGCCGAGGATTGGCCGATAGCCGTATGCTATACTCGCCAGTTGGTTCGGAGGCGCTCAACAACGTGTCTCTGGATCTTCTCGGGCCGCTCGATGTCCTTGCCCAGGCGCGAGCGGCCCCTGTGTTTTCAGGCGTGCGTCACGCTCAAAGCCTCATACCGGGTGCGCGCACACGCACCCGATAGAGCGACGTCGAGGCCGTAATGAACAGGCCCCGGCGGTCACTGTCTCCCCATGTGAAATTTGCGGCCTGTTCAGGCACGCGCAGGCGCCCAAGGGCCGCGCCGCTCGGATCGAATACATGCAGGCCGCCCGGCCCTGCGCAGAACACATGACCGAGCGAATCCACTTTCAACCCGTCGGCAACGCCCGGACCATCCCCCGAAAGCTCGGCCCACACCCGCCCGCTGCCGAGCGCGCCGTCCGACAGCACGTCGAATACCTTGATGTGTCCTCGCGGGGAGTCGTTGACGAAGAGCCGGGCTTCGTCGAGCGAAAAACACAGGCCATTGGGCTGGTCGAAGTCGTCGGCTACCCGGGTCAGGTCGGAGGTGTTCGGATCGATCCGGAACACCGCCTGGCTGGGCTGTTGCTGCGGACGCGCAACGCCCACCCGGGTGGGCCGTCGACCGAAATTTGGATCCGTGAAGTAGATCGCGCCGTCCGATTTGACGACGATGTCGTTGGGGCTGTTGAGCTCGCGCCCCTCGAAATGGGAAGCGAGCACGGTCAACGACCCGTCGGGTTCGAGGCGAGTGACCCGGCTGGTGGCATGTTCGCAGGTGAGGAGACGCCCCTGTCGATCGTAGGCGTTGCCGTTCGCC
>JAEURK010000301.1 GCA_016789175.1 Anaerolineales bacterium | reverse complement strand
GGGACGTTGACCCTCACGATCACCCAGACCGACGTCGCGGAACGCGTCTTCCTCTGGAGCCTGCCGCCTTGAGGAGCAAATCGCGCATCTCGAACGCGGCCGTCTGGTTTGGGCGATTAGGCCGATTGGCTTAGCGCGATGTACGGCCAGATGGCCGTTGTCAGCCCGCCAGCGTTGGCCCTATCCTGAGCTGCGATGCACGACAACCCACAGGAGATCCCATGCGGATGTTTAATCGCCGGAACTTTCTTCAACTCACGGGCCTGACCGCCACGGCTGTGTTGGGTGGACCCGCTCTGGCGGCCTGCTCGACGCCGCCGCTGCCCGGGCTGGCGCCCACCGACCCCCAGGCGGATGGATCCGCCTTCAAACCCGATCTCGATCTGATCCTCAAAGCCACGGCCAGCGAGGTCGCGCTTCTGCCAGGCTCAGCGACGCGGGTCTGGACGTATGCAGGGAGCGTGGTGAGCGGCGATCCGGATGCCGTTCAGGCGATCCCGGGTTCGTATCTCGGACCGATCATCCGCGTCCGCCGCGGGCAGAAGGTCCGGGTCACATTCACCAACGATCTGCCCGGCAGCGGCCAGGCGTCGATCATCCACTGGCATGGGCTGCAGGTGCCGGCCGCCATGGATGGCCATCCGCGCGATGCCGTCCAGCCGGGCCAGTCCTTCGTCTACGAGTTCGAGGTGACCGATCGCGCCGGCACCTACTGGTTCCATCCGCACCCGCATCGCCTGACCGCGCAGCAGGTGGTGGCCGGCCTGGCCGGGCTCTTCATCGTGTCGGACGACGAGGCGGATCGCGTCACACTCCCCTCAGGCGACTACGACCTGCCCGTGGTGATCCAGGACCGGGTCTTCGACGGCGACAATCAGTTCGCCTACAGCCCGGACATGATGACGGCCATGATGGGGTATCTCGGCAACCGCCTGCTGGTCAACGGCCAGCCGGACCTCAGCCTGCCCGTGGCGACGCGCGCCTATCGTCTGCGGATGCTCAACGGCTCCAATTCCCGGATCTACAAGCTCGCCTGGAGCGACGGCACGCCGCTGACCGTGATCGGCACCGACGACGGCTTGCTGGACGCGCCGATCGATCGGCCGTACGTGATGCTCTCCCCGGGCGAGCGCCTTGAAGTGTGGGCCGATCTGCGCAACCGCGCCGTCGGCGATGAGCTGCGCCTCATCAGCCAGGCTTTCACCGGCGCCGAGGGCATCGGCTCGGCCGGCGGCATGATGGGGGGTGGCATGATGGGCGGCATGATGAGCGGCGGCGCCGCCCAGGGGATCGAGCTGCAGCTGGCGACCCTGCGCGTGGAGCGCCAGGAGGCCGAGACTTTGAGCCTGCCGACGGCGCTGACGCCGATCACGCGTCATCGGCTCGCGGACGCCGTCAACGCAGACGCGCCGCGCCGAGTGGTCATCACCCAGCGGAACATGACCTGGAAGCTCAACGGCCGGGACTTCGACATGATGGCCGTCGCCGACGACGAGAAAGTTAAGGCCGGGACGCTCGAGGTCTGGGAGATCGTCAACGACGTCAACCCGGGCGAGATGATGGATCCGCTCGGGATGGCGCACCCCTTCCACTTTCACGGCGTCCAGTTCCAGGTCGTGAGCCGGTCGCTTAGCACGGACTATCCCGACTTCGCCACCGGCTATGCCACCGTGAGCGAGGGGCTCGTGGACGAGGGCTGGAAGGACACGGTCCTGGTCATGCCCGGCGAGACGGTGCAGCTGCTGATGCGCTTTCCCAACAACCCGGGCGTGTATGTCTATCACTGCCACAACCTCGAGCACGCCGACAACGGCATGATGCGTAACTACGCCATCGAAGCCTAGCCCAAGACGAGGAGCCCACGGTGAGCCAAGCCGCCGCATCACCATCACCGCTTCCACCCCCACTGGCGCAAACCGCCTGTGGGGGGACGCTCTCGGATCCCACCGGTTATCCCTCGGCCACCTACAAGGGCCAGACCGTGTACTTCTGTCTGCGCGCCTGTCGCGTGCTGTTCGAGCGCGATCCGGACCGTTTCATGGCCGGCCTGATCCCGCACCCGGTTGAGGATACGCCCGAGCCATGAACACAACCCGGACCCTGACGACAGCGGCGCTCTGGCCACGACGAAGCCTGATCTGGCTTCGTCAGCACTGGCTTGGGGTCGTGACGGTCGCCCTTGGTCTGTATGCGGGCCTGCCCTGGCTGGCGCCGGTCTTCATGCAGCTGGGCTGGGTCGGGCCGGCCCAAGGGATCTACCTGCTGTATTCGACCCAGTGCCACCAACTGCCCGAGCGATCGTTTTTCTTGTTCGGCCCCAAGGCCATGCTCTCGCTAGCCGACGTGCAGAGCGCCTGGCAGGCGACCCTCAATCCCTTCATCCTGCGACAGTTCATCGGCAACCCGGACGTCGGTTGGAAGGTCGCGTGGTCGGACCGGATGGTCGCGCTCTACACCAGCCTGTTCGCAGCCAGCCTAGTGGTCGGAATCCTGCGCCGACGGATTCGACCCCTGCCGATCTGGGCGGCGCTCTTCCTCGCCCTTCCGATGGTGATCGACGGCGGCACGCATTTCGTCAGCGATCTGGCGGGCCTGGGCCAGGGCTTCCGGGACACGAACGCCTGGCTGGCCGTGCTCACCAGCGATGTCCTGCCGTCCGCGTTCTACGCCGGCGATGCGCTGGGATCGTTCAATTCCTGGATGCGTCTGATCACGGGCGCGCTCTTCGGGATCAGCATCGGATTCTGGGCCTTACCGTACCTGGAGTCCATCTCGCGGGCTGCCCACCCTGGCGCCCAAACGGTCTCGCGCCCATGAGCCGGAGGACAAGTCCGCGCGCCGTCGCGCTCGGGTTCGGGTTCGTCGGCCTGTTGACGGCGGCGTTTCTCTTGTGGAGTGGAGCAGAGGGCAACGCGACGCAGGGGCCGGTGACGATCAATGGCACCACGGTGTCGCCCGTGCCGACCCTGTCCGCCGAGCGGGTCGCCGCCGGGGAAGGGCTCTACGCACAATCCTGCGCGGCCTGCCATGGCGCCGCCCTCGAGGGCGCGCCCAACTGGAAGGTACGCCTTGCGAATGGGTCGCTGCCACCGCCACCGCATGACGCTACCGGCCACACCTGGCACCACGCCGATGAGCAACTCCTGAGCATCGTCGTCCAGGGCGGCGACCCGGCCTACAATGGCGTCATGCCGGGTTTCGCCGCCAGCCTGACGATCGAGCAGATGACCGCGACCCTGGACTTCATCAAGAGCCGTTGGGGCAGCCGGGAACGCGAATATCAGTGGTGGATCACCGTCACCCGTCGAGGTCAACCATGAACCTGGAACACGCGCCGATCCCGGTCCTGCTCGCCGACGACCATGCCGTCGTCCGCAAGGGCATCCGCGAATTTCTCGAGATGGACGGCTCCGTCCAGGTGGTGGCCGAGGCCGGCAGCGGCGACGCGGCCCTGCGCCTGGTGCGCGAGCACCGACCCGCGGTGGCCGTGCTCGACATCCAGATGCCCGGACAATCCGGCATCGAGGTCGCGCGCGCGATTCGCGCCGAGCATCTGCCGGTCGGGATCCTGATCCTGACGGCCTTCGACGACGTGCCCTATGTGAAGGCCGTCCTGGCCGCAGGCGCGAACGGCTATGTCTTGAAATCCGCCGAGGCGCTCGACATCGTGGACGCCGTCCACGCGGTCTACGAAGGCCAGTCGGTGCTCTCGCCCGAGATCTC
>JAEURK010000294.1 GCA_016789175.1 Anaerolineales bacterium | reverse complement strand
TACGACGGTACGGCCCTACGACGGTACGCCCCTGCGACGGTACGGCCTACGACGGTACGCCCTACAACGCCGGGCCGCACAACCCTGCGCTATACTCGCCCGCATGCACCGACCTGCCCGACTGCTTCTCCTGATCGCGTTAGCACTGAGCGCCTGTCAGCAGATACCGACGACCGGGCCGACCCTCGTGCCGACCTTTGCGCCTCCGGACGACGGTGTGACGGCTACTGCACCGGCCGCCGGGGGCGGCGAAAAGCCGACCGTCGAGCCGACCACGGTCGCGACGGGCAAGGAACTGGTGGTGTGCGAGAACGAGGAGCCGCTTTCGCTATACCGCTATGCGGACGGCGGTTCGGCCCGCGCCGACATCTTTGAAGCGATCTATGACGGCCCAATCGATCAGGTCGGCTATCAGTCGTTGCCCGTGATCCTGGCCGACCTGCCGACCCTCGAAAACGAAGGACTCGAAGTCAGAACGGTGAGCGTCAAACCCGGAGACCGGGTCGTCGATGCGAGCACGCTCCAGGTTGTGACGCTGGCCGAAGGCGTGGCGCTGGCGCATCCGGATGGAACGACCCGGGTGTACACCGGCACCGAACCGGCCGAAACTCTGCAGGTGGTCGCGACGTTCGAGCTCCGGCCTGATGTGCGCTGGTCGGACGGCCAACCGGTGACGGCCGACGATTCGGTCTTCAGCTATCAGCTCGCGCAACTCGATACCCGGCCTGTCACCCGGTTCGTCACGACCCGCACAGTGTCGTACGAGGCACTGGATGCGACTCGGACGCGCTGGACGGCACTGCCGGGCTGGCGCGACCTGGAATATGCGCAACGCTTCTTTGCCCCGATGCCGGCGCATGTCTACGCCGGCGCCGATCTCACGGCGCTGGCGACGCGCGACGATGTGGCGACGACGCCGCTCGGCTGGGGCGCCTTCCGAATCGTCGAGTGGCGGCGGGGCGAGTGGCTGATCGTTGAGCGCAACCCCTACTACTATCGGGCCGGCGAAGGTCTGCCGCGTCTCGATCGCGTGCTGTTTCGTTTCGGGGTCTCAGCCGAACAGGCGCTGGCGGATATGCAGGCGGGTTTGTGCCACATCGCCGCGGAAAGCCAGGGGCTGAGCAGCCTGATGCCGCAGCTGCGTGAGGTGGGGGCTGCCGGCGCACTGCAGGTCCGCACAGCCGCGACGAACACCTTCGAGCACCTCGACTTTGGCATGCTTTCGGCCGAGGATTATCGCCGGCCGGCCGGCGAGGCGATCTTCCGGGAGCCGGAGGTCCGACAGGCGATCGCTTACTGCCTTGATCGGCAAGCCATGGTCGATCAACTTCAGAGTGGCGCCGGCGAAGTGGCCCACACCTACATCCCCAGCACCCATCCGCTTTATGCCGGCCAGACCTTGAGCCTGTACCCTTCCAACCCTGAGCGTGGCCGCGATCTCCTGGACGCGGCCGGCTGGGTCGAAACGGCCGATGGCACCCGGGAACGCGCCGGGACGGCACTGGCCTTCACGCTCACGACCGGGCCCGAGAGCAGCCCCTTCCGACAGCAATTGGTCCAACTCATTGTGGACCAGCTGCGCGCCAATTGCGGCATCGTTGTCACGCCGGACTGGCAGACTCAGGAGAGCCTGTACGCGCCCTGGCCGACCGGGCCGCTGTTCGGCCGGCGGTTTGATCTCGGGGCCTTCCCCTGGCGGATCGGAAGCACACCGCCCTGTGAACTCTATCTCTCGCGCGCGGTGCCAGAGGCGCAGAACCCGGCCGGCACGAACAACATCGGCTACCAGAGCGAGGCGTTCGATCGGGCCTGCGACCAGGCGCTGGGGAGTTTCGACCCGGCCGAGCAGCGCCTGGGTCATATCATGGCTCAGACGATCTTCAACCAGGAGTTGCCGTCTCTGCCGCTCTTCTTCCGGTTCCGATTGGGTGTCGCCCGGCCCGAGGTGCAGGGTTACCGATTGGACGTCTCGGCGCCCTCGGCGATCTGGAATCTCGAGGCGCTCGACTTGCCGTAAGGTTGGGCGTGCGCCGATGATCGGGTGGCGCCCAGGCCCGTCGGCCGCCTGCGCCGCGCCCGGGTGGCTTGACGCTCCCTGAGCAGGGTGTTATAGTTCGCGCACTCTGTTTTCCCAATCCTTAACGCCGCGAGAGACTTGTGCACCTCTACCGAATCAACCTCGGTTTATGGCGCAGTTTGACATGGCACGCTGGCTGAGCCCACGCCGCGTGCTGGCGGCATCCATGTGTACGACATCGGAGGAGGTGATTGCGTCCCACAAGCCCTAACGCCCTGATTTGGAGATCCGCGTCACTTTTTCTTAGCGAGGAGAAGATTTGATGATCAAGAGCAAGCGTTTTTCACTGCTCGCCGGCCTGTCTGTGGCTGGAATGATCGCTGCTGCGTGCGCGCCGGCGACCGTTATCCAGACCCAGGTGGTGCAGGTGACCGTTCCCCCGGAAGTGCAAGAAGTGGTTCAGACGCAGGTCGTCGAAGTGACGAGTGCGCCGGAGATCGTTGAGGTCAACACGGCCTTCACGACTCCGCACCCGATCCTGGGTGATGTCCGCGTGCGCCAGGCGATCGCCTACTGCACGAACCGCCCCGAGCTGATCAAGTCGGTCTACTCGTGGGCGAGCGAAGAAGTCCAGGCCAACCTGCTGATGGACACCAACATCAACAGCGCCAGCTGGGCTTCGTACAACGGACCCGAGATCCAGAAGTACCCGTTCGATCTCGAAAAGGGCAAGGCCCTGCTCAACGAAGCGGGCTGGACGGGCGATGAGGGCACGCGCTCCAACGCCGATGGCCGCCCGCTCTTCCTGCGCTTCACCACCACGACCGCGGCCTTCCGCGTGACGTGGGCTTCGGTGTTCGAGCAGCAGATGGCCGCCTGCGGCATCCAGGTCGTGCGCAATCACGTCCCGGCTTCCTGGTGGTTCGGTTCCGACTCCGGCCTGCGCCGCCGTGACTTCGAGCTCGGCGCCTACGCCTGGGTGGGTGAGGCCGATCCTAAGGGCCAGACCCTGTACGCCTGCAACCAGATCCCGCTGCCGACCAACAACTGGGCCGGCCAGAACTACATGGGTTGGTGCAATGAGACGGCCAGCAACGCGATCAACGCCGCGAACAACGCGCTCGATCAGGCCGAACGCATCGAGCAGTACAAGACCTTCCAGATCGAGTTCGCGAAGGACATGATCAGCCTGCCGGTCTTCCAGCGCGCTGAAGGCAATGCCGCGACGCTCGGGCTGCAGAACTTCAAGCCGAGCGCGACCGACTACTACACCTGGAACTCGCACGAATGGGCGCTCGAGGATGGCGGCGAAGAGCTCGTCGTGGCTCTGTCGCAAGAGCCCGCCTCGATGTACACCCTGCGTGAGTCGTCGGCCGTGCAGCGCACCGTCGGCTACCTCGTCTTCGAGGGCGCGGTGTCGCAGTACAACTACAACTACCAGACCGACACCCAGGCCGAGATCCCGACCCTGGACAACGGCGGCATCGTGATCAACGTCGTCGATGTGGCCGAGGGCACCGAGATCATCGATGCTTCGGGCGTCCCGACCGACCCCGATGGCAACCTGCTCACGCTGGCCGCCGGCGTGTCGATCCAGAACGATGCTGGCGAGACCGTGGTCTACGAGGGCGGCAGCGTCAAGATGCGCCAGCTCGTGATCACCTACAAGTTCCAGGAGAACCTGACCTGGAGCGATGGCACGCCCGTTTCGAAGGCTGACTTCGAGCTGGCCTACGCCAACGACTGCAACCCCGAGTCGGGCGCCGTCGACTACAGCGTCTGCCAGTCGATCGCGAGCGTCGAGTTCGGCGACGACAACTCGTACACCGTGACCTGGAAGCCGGGTTACTTCGCGCCGTTGTCGTTCATCGCCCCGATCGGCTTCTACCCCTCGCACCAGGTCCTGTCGGATGGCCGCAAGCTGGCCGACGTCCCGACCACCGAGTGGGCCTCCCTGCCTGAGATCGCCGACACGCCCATGGGTGTTGGCCCGTACGTCCTCACGGAATGGAACAAGGGCCAGAGCCTGGTCCTCGAAGCCAACCCGAACTACTGGGGCGGCGAGCTGGCGATCAAGAAGATCACGATCCTGATCATCAGCGACACCAAGCAGGCTGTGGCTCAGCTGCTGACCGGCGATGTCGACGTGATCGGCTCCGAGACCCTCGGCGCCGGCGAAGAAGTCCAGACCGTGCTCGACAACCAGGACAAGCTTCAGGTCCTGATTGAGCCGAGCGCGACCTGGGAGCACATCGACTTCAACCTGTTCATCCCGTAAGTTTCGGCTTACAGGCGTGAGTTGCCATCTGGCGGCTCACGCCAGGACCGGTTGATGCAAGACGTGCGGAACTGAACGTAAGCGCAGGCGCAGCAGGAGTATCGCTGCGCCTGCGCCGTTTGGGGGCTGTGAACTTCCGGCGCACAGGGTAAAATCGCGCAACCCGGGCTGCATTACCGGAGTTGGAAGGACGGAGGTGGCGTAACAAGGCCATGGTGAATTTCCTGATCCGACGTGTTTTCGAGATGGCCATCGTGCTGCTGTTGTCAGCCGCGGCCTCGTACGCGTTGTTGAGCTTCGCGCCGGGCGGCCCGCTGTCGTTCCTGGCCTCCGTGCAAATCCGACTGAATGCGGAAGATATCGCGCGCATTCGGGCAAGTTATGAGCTCGATCTGTTTGTGCCTGTGCGCTTCTCGCGCTGGTTGATCGGTCAGCCTCAAGGCCCGCTGTACATCGCCGGCCAGTTGATCGGGGCGGATTGGGTCGTGGGTTGCCGCATCCCGGCGACCGAAAGCGTAATCGAAAATGGCAAGGTCGTTACCCGTGAAGTCGGGTGCCGGCCCGGCCAGGATGTGACCCTCCTCGACCTGGCCGCCGATCCGACGCGGCGACAGGTGCGGGGCGTCTTCATGGGCGATTTTGGTCTGTCGCAGCAGATCCTGCGCGATCGACCGGTCTGGTTGTTGGTTGAAAGCCGCCTACCGTATACGCTGCAGTTGATGCTGGTCTCGACCACGCTCTCGATCTTGATCGGCGTGCCGCTGGGTGTGTATTCGGCCGTCAAGCAATACTCGATCTTCGACTACATCGTCACCACGCTATCGTTTTTCGGATCATCGATGCCGACGTTCTTCTTCGGTCTGTTGATGATCATGCTCTTTGCACTTTACTTCGAACAATGGAACTTGCCGCACCTCCCACCCGGTAACGCGATCGCCGTGCGCGATTGGACGATGGGAACCTTCCTGGGTGATTGGAGGATCGAGGCCGGCTCGCTGACGGACCGCGCGCTGCACATGGTCATGCCGATGACGGTGCTGACGCTCTTTACGGTCGCGGGCTGGAGCCGCTTTGTGCGCGGCAGCATGCTCGAGGTGTTGCGCCAGGACTATGTCCGGACGGCGCGCGCCAAGGGCCTGTGGGAGCGGGTGGTGATCGCCAAACACGCGCTGCGCAACGCCCTGATCCCGTTTGTCACGATCGTGGTCTTCAGCATCCCGGGCGTCTTCGGCGGCGCGATCATCACCGAGACGGTCTTCAACTGGCCGGGCATGGGACGCCTGTATTTCGATGCGCTCGGCCGCAGCGACTATCCGGTCGCGATGGCGTTGCTCATGATCACGGCTTTTCTGACCGTGATGGCCACCCTGGTCTCGGATGTCCTTTACACCGTGGTTGATCCGCGGATCCGGCTCAACTAAGGGGCGAGGAGACACATGACTACTACCGCGCTCTCGCCACGTCCGGTCGATCTGCTGAATGCGGAGGCGATGCCCGAAGAGGTCAGCCAGGGCAAAGTCATCCTGCAGCGCTTTCTGCGCCACAAGCTGGCCGTCATTTCATTGAGCGTCCTGGCCGTGATTGCGCTCGTCGTCTTGCTGGCGCCCTACCTGGCGCCCTTCAAGCCGACCGAGCTCAAAGTCGGCGACTACTTCATGCCGCCGGGCACCATGGCCGAAGACGGGCGCATGCACTATCTGGGCACCGACAACATCGGGCGCGATTACCTCTCGCGCCTGATCTTCGCCGGGCGGATTTCCTTGACCGTCGCGATCCTGGCCCAAATCGGGAGCTCGCTGTTGGGCATCGTCATCGGCTCGATCTCGGGCTACATCGGCGGCGTGGTCGATACGCTGTTGATGCGCTTCGTCGAGTTCATGCTGAGCATTCCGCAATTGCCGCTTCTGTTGATCATCTCATCGATCATCATTCAGTATCGAGAGGCGTTGGCGTTGCCGGCGCCGATCGCCAACTTCATCAGTTGGCTGCTGATCATCCCGACCACCGAGACCACCCAGATCGTGGCCATCATCGGTATCTTTGTGGCCTTTGGCTGGATGGGCGACTCGCGTCTGATGCGCGGCATGGTGCTCTCGCTCAAGGAGCAGACCTACACCGAGGCCGCGCGCGCGCTCGGCTCGTCGCACTGGCGGATCATCTTCCAGCACATGATCCCGAACGCCATGGCGCCCATGATCGTCAGCGCCAGCCTTGGGCTTTCCGGCTTTATCATCAGCGAGGCGGCCTTGAGTTTCCTGGGCCTGGGTATTCAAGACCCGACCCCGACCTGGGGCAACATGCTCTCGATCGCTCAGAGCAGCATGTTGCAGATCCCATGGCTGCCGTTGATCGCAGGCACGCCGATCTTCATCTGTTCGCTGGCGTTCAACTTCGTCGGCGACGGCGTCCGTGACGCGCTCGATCCGCGCTTGAAGATGTAAAGAAAGGGTTTGGCCCCGGCCGGGCCGGAGGTCACAAGATCAGTTATGGCAGAGACCAACTTCAACGGCGCCTCGCCCAACATTCTTGAGGTGCGCAATCTCAAGACCTACTTCTTCACCGAGGACGGCGTGGTCAAAAGCGTCGACGGTGTCGACTTCACGGTCCGACGCGGCGAGGTGTTGGGCCTCGTCGGCGAGTCGGGCTGCGGAAAGTCGGTGACCTCGCTTTCGATCATGCGCCTGATCGGACAGCCCGGAAAGACCATCGAGGGCGAGATCGTCTTCGACGGTCGGGACCTGCTCAAGCTGCCCGAGGCGGAGATGGTCAAGGTGCGCGGCAACAAGATCGCCATGATCTTTCAGCAGCCGCAGACCGCGCTCAATCCGGTCTTCCGCGTCGGCGATCAGATCGCCGAAGTGCTCGACATCCACCGCTCGCTGGGCAAAGAAGCGGGCTGGAATCGCGCGATCGAACTGCTCAAGATGGTCGGCATCCCCGACGCCGAGCGCCGGGCGAAGTCGTTCCCGCACGAACTCTCGGGCGGCATGGCCCAGCGCGTGATGATCGCCATGGGTCTGGCCTGCGTGCCCGAACTGCTGATCGCCGACGAGCCGACCACGGCCCTCGACGTCACCATCCAGGCCCAGATCCTGGACCTGATCCGCGATCTGCGCTCGAAGGTCGAGGCCTCGATCATCCTGATCACGCACGACCTGGGCGTCGTGGCCGAGATGTGCGAGCGCGTGGCGGTGATGTACGCCGGTCAGATCGTCGAGCAGACCGACACCAAGACGCTCTTCGCGCAGCCCAAGCATCCGTACACCAAGGGCCTGATCGGCTCGATCCCGGTGCTGGGCATCGTGCGCGACGCGCTCGATACCATCCCGGGCTCGGTGCCCAACCTGGTCAATCTGCCCAAGGGCTGCCGGTTCGCGCCGCGCTGCCTGGCGCGCGTCGAGCACAACCTGACGATCTGCACCGATCGGTTCCCGGATCTTGTGCCGGTCGGGCCGGAGCACACGGTACGCTGCTGGTTGTATCAGAGCACCGAGGGGCATGTCGCGCCCCTGGCCTCCGAAGCGGTCGGCCGCTAGGCTGAGGAAGACAGAAGGGACAGACAGCCACGATGACAACCGCGATGGACTGGAAAGTCAACGACGGAGCGGCCGCAACCAAAGACGGCGCGAACCTGGTCGAGATCAAGAACCTGTACAAGTATTTCCCGGTGCGCGGCGGCCTGTTGCAGCGCATCGTCGCCTGGGTCCAGGCCGTGGACAACGTCTCGTTCGCCATCAAAGAGGGCGAGACGCTCGGCATGGTGGGCGAATCGGGCTGCGGCAAAACCACGGTCGGTCGCACGCTCCTCCGGCTTGTGCCCGCCACCGCCGGTCAGGTGAGCTTCGAGGGCCAGGATGTGTTCAAGGCCAACGGCCGCGAACTGAAACTTCTGCGCCGCAACATGCAGATCATCTTCCAGGACCCGTACTCGTCGCTCGACCCGCGTATGCCGGTCGGCGAGAGCATCGCCGAGGGCCTGCTGGTGCACGGCATGGGCAACCGCCAGGAGCGGTTCGAGACCGTGATCAACACCCTGCGTAAGGTCGGTCTGCAGGACTATCACGCCCGCCGCTACCCGCACGAGTTCTCGGGCGGCCAGCGCCAACGCATCGGTATTGCCCGCGCGCTCGCGCTGCGGCCGAAGTTCATCGTGTGCGACGAGCCGGTCTCGGCCCTCGACGTCTCGATCCAGGCCCAGGTGCTCAACATCCTCAAGGAGCTGCAGCGCGAGTTCGGCCTGACCTATCTGTTCATCGCTCACAATTTGAGCGTGGTCGAGCACATCTCCGACCGCGTGGCCGTGATGTATCTGGGCAAGATGGTCGAGCTGGCCGATCGCGACGAGCTGTACCGCAATCCGCTCCACCCGTATACCCAGGCCCTGCTCTCGGCCATCCCGATGCCCGACCCGAACTACAAGCCCGATCGGGTCATCCTCAAGGGCGACGTGCCCAGCCCGCTGCGCCCGCCGTCGGGCTGCCGCTTCCATCCGCGCTGCCCGGTCGCCTTCAAGCACTGCGCCGAGCAGGAGCCTGATTTCAAGGAAGCCTCACCCGGCCACCTCGTGGCGTGTTGGCGCGTGGCATAGGCGTCGACCACGCCGCTGTCAGACCTGAAGCGAAGCCGGCCCCGGGCCGGCTTCGCGGTTTAAAGCGTTGGGCGCGGCCACAACCCTCAGGTTGGCCGCAGGCTCACTGAGAGAGTGGCCTCGCCCCCGTGCCGTGCCTGCTTTGAGCAGTGCATATTCAAACGAGACGGCGAAAACCGCAACGCTTGCGGTTTTCGCCCTATCTTTCTCAAATGGGGCATTGTCAAAATCCTCAGTCTGGGGTCTGCTAATATAATATAGTTGACAACAAAAATAGTGTGTGCTATAAACATCGTATGACTGAATTGCCCCTGCGAGAGCGCAAATACGCAGCCACCAAAGCGGCGCTCACCCGGGCCGTGGCGGTCCGACTCAAGCACCAGAGCCTCGAAGAGATCGCGGTCAAGGATATCTGTGCCGAGGCCCAGGTCTCCGAGGGCACGTTTTTCAATTACTTCCCCACCAAGGCAGCCGTGGTGGGCTATCGCGTTCAGCTGTGGAGCATCGAGGCCCAATGGTCGATGGCGCACTGCCTGACGGCCGGTGGCACGCACCTCGAAGCGGTGCGGATCCTGTTCGATACGGCGGCCCAGGGCGAGGAGACGACGCCCGGGATCATGCGTGAAGTGCTGATCTACCAGGCGCGCCACACCCTCGCGTTTTCGCCGTTGACCCGCGCCGAATACGCCCTGCACTTCGGCGAGCAAGCCGGCATCGAGGCGATCCAGGCGGAGGGATTGCAACAAATGCTTGCCGCACATTTGATCGCCGCGCGCCGCGCGGGCGAGGTGGCGCCGCACCTCGATCTCGAAGCCTTCATCGTCACCCTGATGGGCGTCTTCTTCCTGACGCCAGTGCTGCTCCAATCGAGCCAATCCGGGAGCGTGCGTGACACGTATCGGCGTCAGCTTGACATCCTGTTGGCGCCCGCGTTGCCGCCACCCTGAGCGCGGCGTCAGCGCTAACCCCTGCTTCGTCAATTCAATCCAATCCAATTGAGGTGAACCATGCTCAAGTCGCTCAAACGAGCCGCCGTCGCTTTGACGTTCCTGTTGGCCGTGGCGGCCGGGCTCATCGCCTGGGCTTACGTCACGACGCCGGCCCCGGCCGCATTGCCGGCCACGGTGGATGTGGATCCGGCGCTGCCCAGGATCGCCCTGGAGGGGAGGCTCTTTCACAGTGAAACCTTCGGCGACCCGGCCGACCCGACCGTGATCGTGCTGCATGGCGGGCCCGGCTCCGACTATCGGTACCTGTTGGGGCTGCAGGCCCTGGCCGACCGCTACTTCGTCGTGTTCTATGACCAGCGCGGGGGCGGGTTATCGACCCGGATCGGGGCCGAGGGCTTGACGGCCCAGGACATGGTCGACGATCTTGACCTGTTCGCCGACCACTACAGCCCCGACCGGCCCGTGATCTTGATCGGACATTCGTGGGGCGCGATGCTGGCCGCCGCCTACATCGGCCAGCACCCGGAGCGCGTCAGCCAGGTTGTGCTGGCCGAACCCGGCGCCCTCACCGACGAGGCGATGCAGGCCTTCCAGGCGCACTTCGCTTCCATCATGGATGCGGACCTGCTGCTGCGGATCGCCCCGGTCTACATCGAGGCGCTGCACATCGCGGACGGCGGCGAGCGCGCCGACTTCATCGCCGCCCGTCAGGCCGAGCTGTGGAGCAGCGACGCCGACAATCCCTATCACTGCCCCGGGCGGCCGATGATCCAGCCGGCCTGGCGGGTCGGCGCGACGGCCGGCGCCGCGATCCAAAGCAGCGCGCGCACACCCGCGGGTCTCACCGACATGTCGCTCTTCTCCGCGAACGCCGATCGCTATCCTCGACCGATCCTGTTTCTGGCGTCGGCGTGCAACACCTGGCTGGGTGAGGATCTGCAGCGTCAACACGCGAGCCTCTTCCCGGTGGCCGAGGTCGTGGTGATCCCCGCGGCCGGGCACATGCTCTTCAACGACAACCCGGAGGCGAGCCTGGCCGCGGTGTGGGCCTACCTGGAGTCGGCGGCGGAGGCCAACGGGGACTGAGCCGGGCGGGGCAAACTCGCCGGGACTGGTTTTGACGCGATGGCCTGGCCCTGTCCGAGCGACGCCTAAACGTGGCGTGAAACTTGCAGCCTCCCAGCCGGGAGCCGCCGTAACATTCTATGGACATGCCACCTCGCGTCCTCCTGGTTGACGACCAGCGTGATATCACGCGTTTCTTGCGCACGGCGCTGGAGACCCTGGGCCTGCCCCTGCGTATCGACGAAGCGCTGTCGGGCGAGGAGGCCCTGTTGGCCCTGCGCACGCAGGCGACCGGGCCCGTTGACGTCCTGGTGGCCGACCTGCGACTGCCGGGGATGAACGGCTTGCAACTCCTGGAGCGCGCCCGCCGCCTGAGCCCGCGCACGCGCAGCCTGGTCATCAGCGGCGCCGCCGATGGCGATATGCGGCGCGAGGCCGAGCGGTTGGGCGCTGCCGCGGTCCTCGATAAACCGATCGAGCTCAAGGTCTTCCTGGGGACGGTGACCCGTTTGCTGGCCCAATCGGCTTTGCCCGAGGCCACCCCGCCCGCGGGAGCAGCGTCCGAGGCCACCCGCCCGGTGCGCCGTTCCGCTGAACCCGAGCCCGACGCCGCCTTGCGGCGTGAGCTGGATGCCGTGCTGGTGGCGCGTCTGGACGGCCAGGGCCACTGGCGCGGCCGTCTGCCGGCTCAGGCCGAGGCCGCGTTGGGGGATCCGCACAAAGTCGTGGCCGCGCTGGCGCCCGGGCATTGGCACCTGGTCGAGACCGTCGACGCCCTGCTGGTGCTGTGGCGTGAGGATGACGACGTGATCGTGGTGCAGTTCGCCGAGCTGACCGGTATGCGCCTCGCCGCCGTCCGGCGTCGCGTGCGTCGCGAGCCACCGCGCGCGACCACGGCCCGCGTGCCGGTCGGCAAGGCCGTGCCGGCCACGGCGCCTCTGCCTCCGTCTGTCGAGCCGACGCCGCTGGCCGCCAACGGCCTGGCGCCCGAGCCGGCCGTCTCGGCCGCGCCTCTGCCGCTGGTCGTAGAGCGCCCGGCCGGGGCTGCCACGCTCAGCGACAGCGACCGCCGGAATTTCGAGCAGGCCCTGGCGAACCTGAAACCGCAAGACGCCGACGCGTTCTGGGAGTGAAGGCGGGTCGTCACGTAGCCACGAAGTCGGATGGTCGGGTAGTCGAGCGGCCAATCTCGCTCCACGCGTGTGCATGCACGAGTCCGTATTTTTAGCCGCGGATTACGCGGCTGGGAACCACTGGAGCCCTGCCGGTATCGGTCTCGATTCGTTCCGCGTAATCCGCGCCTGACAACGCCGGATGCTGGGGCATCCGGTTGCCCGTGCACACGCTCCACGCTCTACGCCCTACGACCCACGCTCGACGCCCACTTTGCTATAATGACCGTCTGATCTTGGGGCATGGTGCAATTGGCAGCACACCGGACTTTGGATCCGTGAATCTTGGTTCGAGTCCAAGTGCCCCAGCCAATGTGATGCGGGCGGCCACAGGTGAGCGCGGAAACGCCGATTGATAGTCCGGTGCACGAGATCCAACCCGTGGACTGCGGCCGTCAACCGAAACGACCCGCCCCGCCTCTGGCCGCCCGGTTCTATTTGTGAGGCGCATTTCCGCGGACGACGGATCACGGTCTATCGTCTGCTCAACCCACGAACCCCAGAGGGTTATTCAAGAGGTCCGATGTCGATCGTTGCGCTGATCCTGGCCGCCGGCCAGGGCACTCGCCTGAAATCCAAACTCCCCAAGGTGCTGCACCCGCTGGCGGGGCGGGCGTTGATCCACTACGCGATCGATGCCGCCCAGGCTGCAGCGGGCGCGCGGCCTGTGCTGGTGGTCGGGCACGGCGCCGACGATGTTCGGGCCGCGGTCGGCGCCCGGGCCGGCTTCGTCGAGCAGGCTGAGCAGCTCGGCACGGGGCATGCGGTGCTGCAGGGCCGGGCGGCACTCGGCGGCCATGTCGCCGACGTGCTGGTGACTTACGGCGACATGCCGTTGTTGCGCGCCGAAACCCTGCAGGCCCTGGTCGAGCGTCGCCGCGCGTCTCAGGCCGCGATCGCGCTGCTCACCATCGACTCGGCCGGACTGTTTGACTTTGGGCGTGTCATCCGGGCCTCGGATGACGGCGTGACCGCGGTGGTCGAAGTCGCCCAGGCGACGCCCGCGCAGCTGGCCTTGCCGGAGCGCAACGTCGGTGCTTATTGTTTTGACGGCGCCTGGCTATGGGAGGCGCTCGAGCGCTTACCGCTCTCGCCGAAGGGCGAGTATTACCTGACCGATGCGGTCGCGCTGGCCGTGGCCGACGGCCGCCGGGTCGAGGCGGTCAAGACCGGCGATGAGGCCGAGACCATCGGCATCAACACCCGCGCCCAGCTAGCGCAAGCCGAGGCCGCCCTGCGCCAGCGGGTCAACGCCGCCTGGATGACCGCTGGTGTGACCCTGGTCGACCCGGCCACGACCTACATCGCGCCCACCGTGACCATCGGACCCGACACCGTGATCGCGCCCAATACGCATCTGCAGGGCGCGACCACCATCGGCGCCGAGTGCGAGATCGGCCCGAACAGCGTCATCGTCGACACCACCATCGGCGATCGCTGCGTCGTGCGCCAATCGTTGCTCGAAAGCGCCTGGCTGGCCGAGGACGTCGACGTCGGACCGTTCGCGCATCTGCGCAGCGGGGCCCGGCTCGAACGCGGCGTGCACATGGGCAACTTCGGCGAGGTCAAGAACGCCACGCTTGGACCGGGCGTCAAGATGGGGCACTTTAGCTACATCGGCGACGCCCAGATCGGTTCGGAAGCCAACATCAGCGCCGGCACGATCACGTGCAACTACGACGGCGTCAAGAAGAACAAGACCGTGCTGGGCGAGCGCGTCTTTCTGGGCAGCAATACGTTGCTGGTCGCGCCTGTCACATTGGGCGACGACTCGCAGACTGGGGCCGGGTCGGTCGTCACCCGCGACATCCCGGCCAACATGCTCGCCCTGGGCGTGCCGGCGCGCGTGGTGCGTGAGCGCGCGCCGGAGAGCGCACCCCACGGCGAGGGAAAGGCACAGGCGCAGCCCGACAGCGCGCCGACCGAACGATGACTCTGTCAGCCGATACGGTCGCCGGATTGCTTTCGACGGCCCTGCTCTTGCTCCTCAACGGAACCCTGGCCGCGGCCCGGGCCGGATTGGTCAATGCTTCGCGCGGTCGGCTGCGCCAGATGGCCCAGACCGGGCTCTCGGGCGCGACCCTGGCGGTGCGCGTGGCCGAAGACGCCACCCAGTTGCTGGCCACGCTTCGGCTGGCGCAAACCTTTTGTCGCTTTGGCGCTGCCGGCCTGGTCGCCCTGATCTTCACGCCGTTGATGCGCGACTCGTTCCTGACGCTCTGGCCGTTCCTGGGCGAATCGGGCCCATTGGCATTTTCGGTGCTGGTAGTGGTCGCCACGATGCTGGTGATCTCGGTCGGCGAGTTTCTGCCCGAGGCGTTGGCCTTGCGCAATGCCGAGGAATCGGCCATCACCTTTGCGCCGCTGGTGGCACTATTGGAATGGCTGCTCGGGCCGCTGGTGCGTCTCCTGCTCTGGATGTCGGATACCGTCGCGCGGCCGGTGGCCGGCCAACGGCTGCCGCTGGTGACCGAAGAAGAGATCAAGACCCTGGTCGATGCCGGCGAAGAGGGCGGCGCGATCGAAGAAGACGAGAAAGAGATGATCTACTCGATCTTCGAGATCTCGGAGACCTGGGCGCGCGAGTTGATGATCCCACGCACCGACATCGCCGCGCTGGATGTGAACACGCCGATCACCGAGGCTGCCGACATGCTGCTGCAGACCGGGCACAGCCGCGTGCCGATCTTCGAGGACGGCATCGACAACGTGATCGGGATCCTGTATGCCAAGGATCTGCTTCGGTTGTGGCGCGCCTCGGGTTTCGGCAGTGCGGCGCCCACCGCGGCTCTGCGCGATTTGATGCGCCCGGCCTATTTCATCCCGGAGACCAAAAAGGCCAACGACCTGCTGGCCGAGCTGCAGCAGAAACGCATCCACATGGCGATCGTGGTGGATGAGTACGGCGGCACCGCCGGGCTGGTGACACTGGAGGATATCGTCGAGGAGATCGTGGGCGACATCCGCGACGAGTACGACGTCAACGAAGAGGCCTACAGCGAGAAGATCGCGCCCGGCGAATACCGCTTTGATGCGCGCATCAGCCTGGATGAGGTGAATGAACTGCTCGGCACGCACCTGCCGAATGAGGAGATCGACTCGCTCGGCGGCTACGTCTACGGCCAGCTCGGGCACGTCCCGGTGACTGGTGAGACGTTTACAGCCGAGGGTGTGACCTTCGAGGTGTTGCAGGTGACCGGCCGGCGCATCCGCAAGGTGCGGGCCACGCAAACGGTTCCTCTACCCGGAGAGACGCCGTCCGGCGACGCCGCCGACGATCACGGTTCGCGCAGCACCACATCCTCGCCGGCGACCGGGGGATGAACCCCACGGGTTGACAGAAGAAGTGCCGCTGGGCTCGTTAATCATGGTTGAGAGGAGCGACTCCGATCTATGACCGCTGTTGACGTTCAAGCACTGATTGCGCAAGCGCTCGAGGCGCGCCATCGCTCCTATTCGCCCTACTCCGGCTATGCGGTCGGCGCGGCCCTATTGGGCGCTTCGGGGCGAGTGTACCTGGGCTGTAACATCGAGAACGCGGCCTACGGCGAGTCGATCTGCGCCGAGCGGACGGCGGTGGTCAAGGCCGTGTCGGAGGGCGAGCGCGAGTTCGTCGCGATCGCGGTGGCCACCGCCAACGGCGGCATGCCCTGCGGCGCCTGTCGTCAGGTGCTCAACGAGTTCGCGCCCGAAATCGATCTGATCGTGGTCGACGGCGAGGGGCGCGAGGTGCAGCATGCGCCGCTGACGACCATCCTGCCGTTTTCGTTCGGACCGCGTAATCTGACCTTGCCTTCGCCCCATGACAGAACCTGATCACCCTGCGTCTGAGCCCGAGCCGGTCGGCGCGCCACCGCCCGCGGCGTCGGAGCCCAGCGTGCCACCGGCCGAAGACGACACCGCGCCCAGCCCGGCCGTCGCGCGTGAGCCCGTGCGCGCGCCAACGCCAACGCCTGCGCCCGATCCGGGGACAACGAGCATCCAGGTCGAGGCCGGCGAGGACCTGTCGATCGGTGGCGATGTGGCTGGCCGCGACATCATCAACACCTCAACAACCGGGGTCGGCACGCAAAACATCGGCACCGTGCGGGTCGGCTGGAGCGAGCAGGCCGTCGTCCGGCTGGCGCTCGTGGTGGGCACGCTGGTGTTCGTCACGGCGGCCTGTTTCTTCTCGGGCGGTTTGGCGGTCGGCGGCCTGGTCTTTAACGCATTCCGCGACCGGCCGCTCTCGCCTATGCCCGAACAGGCCGAAACCTTCCAGCAACGCCTGGATGCGCTCGAGGGCACTCAAAGCGGCCAGGGCTTCACGCTCACCCTCAACGAGGAAGAGCTGAACGCCTTCGTTCATTACAGACTGGGCGAGCAGATCGGTTTCGTGTCCGAGACCGGCGAGGCGCGCCTGGTCGACGACGGCGGGCGCAACCTGATCGCGGTTCGCGGCGACTACGCGCCGCTCGGCGGGATGCCCGTGATCGTGACGTTTGCGCTGACCGATGCGCCCGGCGCGCCGTTGCAGCTGACCGGCGCCTCGGCCCGGATCTTCGGCGGGCGCGACGGCGGCCTGGGCTGGGTGCTTGTGCCGGTCGATGCGCTACGCGCCGTCGAGGTTCAGGTCAATGCCCTCCTCGGCGACGTTCAGCTGGATCAGGCTGTGATCGCCCCGGACGCGCCCGACGGCGCGCCGTGGGAAGTCACCGGCGAGGTACGCTAGACGACGGAACGCCGAAGCGCTTTGGCTGCGGCCGAGGGCCGGAAGATGCGGGCTGTCGTTTGCCCAACCCGCGTCTTCCGGCCCTCGGCGTTCGTCACGGGAGGGCGTCCACCGTTTGTGGACGAACGCCGGCCGTGAGGCGCGGCCAGGCGAAGACCAACTCGCCCGGGCCCGCGTAGTCAAGCGGATCCAGCCCCTGCCGCACGACCATCTCTGTGATCCACAGCGTGTAGAGGTCGGCGGCAGAGCGCCGATCGGCCGGGAGCCGCACGCACAGCGCGTCGGGCGCGGTGAAGCTGTGCCAGCTGTCCACCTCGATCGCGGCTGCGCCGAGCCGATAAAGCTGCTCGACGAAGGCCAGCGCCTGCGGGTTGCTCTCAAAGCGCTCCGGCACAAAACCCGGATGGGCTGAGGCGGCATTCAGCCAGCTCGAGGCCTCGACCGGCGGGTCTTCTTCGGCCAACGGGTCATCGGCGTTCATGATTTCGCAGATCGGGCAGGTGCACAGGGCTTCGTAGAGCGCCTTGGCCCCATCGGGGTCGAAGTCGTCGAGCAACGTGGTTTCGGGCGCGTAGCCGACGTGCACGTCGGCCTCACCCAGGGCCACACCGAAGCGCTGCATCTCCTCGTATTCCTCGCGCAGCCAATCGGGCAGGCGTGCCAGCGGCACAACCGGGCCGCGGCCGGTGAGTTGTTCCGCGCGGATGTAGTCGCGCGGGGAGTGCCCGCCCAGGTCTACGCCCTGCGGGGTGAAAAACCAGTCTCGGATCAGGCCGTCGAGGCGGCTGGTTTCCGCCTCGACCGTCGTGAAATTGCGTTCCGCCGCCTCGCGCGCGCAGACGGCGCGCAGGTGCCGGACCAGATCGCCGTACAAAGCGGCTTCGCCGACGCACATCGTTTCCCCCTTGTGATGAGCGCGCCCCCCTGGCGCGTTCGACTCGAGCCTAACCCCGATCATCGCGCGCGTGATCCTTGAGATGTCCTCGACGCTATAATCTCCGTCACCACCATGCCCATTCGCGCACGCACCTACAAGACCGAGGCAATCGTGATGCGTCGGACCGACGTCGGCGAGGCCGACCGCATCCTGACCTTGCTTACGCCCGAGCACGGCAAGCTGCGCGCGATCGCCAAGGGGATCCGCAAACCCGTCTCGCGCAAGGCCGGCCATCTCGAGCTTTTGACCCGCGTCGATCTGCTGCTCGCACACGGTCGCGATCTCGATCACATCACCCAGGCCCAGTCGATCGATGCCTTCCCGGTCGTGCGTGAGGACCTGACCCGGCTGGCCTACGCCTCCTACGCGATCGAGTTGCTCGATCGTTTCACTGTGGAGCAGCAGGAGGCCGGTGAAATGTACGCGCTCCTGCATTGGATGTTGGGCACCTTGAACGCGAGCGCCGAGCCGAGCCGAACGGCGCGATTCTTTGAACTGCATCTGTTGGCTCAGGCCGGGTTTCAACCCGAGCTACGGCGTTGTACGGCCTGTCGCCGCGACATTGTGGCGGAAGATCAGTTCTTCTCACTCCTCGAGGGCGGCGTGGTCTGCCCGCGTTGCGCCGAGGGCCGAGCCGGCCTGGTTGCGATCGGAGTTGAGCCGCTTAAATTCCTGCGGTACTTCCAGTCTCAACCCTGGCCCAAGGTGGAGGCCCTGCGGCTCACCCCGGCTTTGCTCGGCGAGATGGAATACGTCCTCCAGCGCTACCTGGTCGCCTTGCTCGAGCGCCAGTTGAAGAGCGTCGAGTTCCTCAAGCTGGTCCGACGCCAGACTCCCTGAGCGCGCGTCGTCCGCCTCGAAAGCCCCTGAACCCGCAAAATCCTATGTGGCAGCCGCCGTGATTCCCGGTATCGTTGACCGGCGCCTGCCGCAGGCCGTGAGGACAAAGGATGCACCCTGCAACCGGAATCGTGCTGCTCAACATGGGCGGACCGGCGTCACTGGCCGACGTCGAGCCCTTCCTGACCCGGCTGTTTCAAGATCGCGAGATCTTCCACCTGCCGTTTCAGGAGACCACGGGGCGTTGGTTCGCGCGGCTGCGAACCCCGAAAGTGCGCGCCAATTACGCCGCGATTGGCGGGGGATCGCCGATCACGCGCTGGACCGAAACACAGGCTGAGGGTCTGGCGCGCTTCCTCGACGAGCGTGCGCCGGCTACGGCCCCGCACAAGACCTACGTGGCCTTTCGCTACACCGACCCGCCCAGCGAGGCCGCGCTGCTGCGCATGCGGGCCGATGGCGTCCAACGGGCCGTCGCGCTGACCCTGTACCCGCAATACTCGTGCACCACCACCGGCTCGAGCCTGAACGAATTGTGGCGGGCCTGTCGGCGCCTGGGTCTGGAGGATGCCTTCACCTGGAGCCTGATCGACCGCTGGCCGACGCAGCCCGGCCTCATCGCCGCGATGGTCGAGCGCATCAACCAGGGGCTCTTTCACTACCCGGCCGCCGAGCGCGATGACGTGCTGCTGCTGTTCAGCGCACACTCGCTGCCCATGTACGTCGTCGACCGCGGCGACCCCTATCCACAGGAGATCGGGGCCAGCGTGCAGGCCGTGATGGAGCAGTTAGGCTTCTCGCACGAATATCTACTGGCCTATCAGTCACAGGTCGGGCCGATCAAGTGGCTCGGGCCGCAGACCGAGGAGGTCATCCGCCAGCTCGGGCGGAGCCGGCGGCGACGGGTGCTGGTCGTGCCGATCGCGTTCGTCAGCGACCATATCGAGACGCTGTCCGAGATCGATCTGGAGTACGCCGAGCTCGCCCGACACGTCGGGATCACGGGCTTCCACCGGGCGCCTGCGCTGAACGACGCCGAGACCCTTCAGAAGGGCCTGGCCGATCTGGTGGCCGAGCACCTGGCCAGCGGCGCGCGCGCCACGCGCCAGTATGGCCTGCGCTGTCTGGGCTGCGCGAACCCGCTGTGCCGAACTGTGCAAAACGCCGCCTGAGCCCCGCGCCGCTCGTCAAGGAAGCGCGATATCCGAATAGGGTTCACGCCAGACGGATGGCACGAATATCCGGTACACGACAGGACTGGGAGCAGTCGGCGACGCCTGAGGCGTTGGTGTGGGCGTCGGAATCGGTGCTACGAAGGAGAACGCCTGCACCCCGCCGCCGCAATCCGGAATATACAAAGTGGCGCCGGCAACTTCGACCGTTTTGCCCTGGACCTCGGCGTACGCGCTGACCTCCACCGGATCGTCCGGGTTGCCGAGGTCGTAGATCCGCACGCTCTCCAGGTCGGTTGGTACGCCCGATTTCGTCAGCAAAAACAGGCGACCACCTGCCAGGTTCAGGAGGCCGAACGGCCCGCCTGGGCTGTGCACGAACGGCACAGTTCGCACGGTCGTGATGTGGGCCATGTCGCGTATGTCGATGACGCGGATGCCCGCGCCCGTCTCCACGGCATAAGCATAATCATCGGCGACGACGACATCGGTATATCCGTTGCTCGTTAGCGACGCAATCTGGGCGACCAATGTCGGTTCTGAAGGGACGTCGACGTTGAGGATGAACAGACCACCACTGGACCGCGAGGCCACGAAGGCATAGAGCGACCCGTTCAGCGCAGCTACCCACACCCGGCGCGCGTCCAAGGCCTCTGTGTACGATCCTTCCTCGATCGGGTTCGTCGGGTTGGTGACATCGACGATCACGAGTCCACTCGCTGTGCCCAGGTAGGCCAGATTGTTCATCAGGTCCACATCCCAAACAAACCCGAGCGGGTCGAACAGGCCGACCCGGTGTGGGTCGGCCGGATCCGATACATCGAAAATGTGCAATTGATCGCTGGCGACATAGGCGCGTGAGCCGACGACACGGACGCGATTTCCCTGGCCAAGGCCGTGCGGGCTGCTTTGTCCGACAACCGTCGGATGCTGCGGGTCGGCGAAATCGACGATGGTCAGTGGACCGGTGGCGAGGTACAGCGTGGTGTCATCGACCCCGAGTTGACAGGTGCCCGGCGTCGTGTATCCGCCGACTGCCACCGGCGTTGCCGGATCGCCGATGTCGTAGACCTTGATGTTCGGGCTCTGGTGAGGCGCATACAGGTAATTCCCGGCGACCGCCAGGTGATTGCCGATATGTTGGTCGGAGCGGCTCGCGACCAGCACCGGCGCGCTGACATCGCTCACGTCGACGATGCTGAACGCTGTTGGCCCGGCGCCAAGGAAGGCCCGACCGCCTGCGAGTGTGATCTTCCAGGCGCCTCCGCTCCAGACACCTTGCGTGATCGGGGCGGCCGGGTTCGTGACGTCATACAGACGCAGGGCCGTTCCATCGGCCAGAAAAAGTGTCTGGCCCTGGACCTGCACGTCTACAGCATCACCAGGTGTGTCGATGGCCGTGAGGGATGTTGGATGGGCTGGATCGCTCACGTTGAGGATACGGAGACCGCTGCCACGATCGGCGACATAAGCGATGCCGCCCGCAACGGCCACTGAGAGGTCAGTCCCGGGCGTGTTGTAATGTCCGATCTCGGCGATGGCGTTCAGATCCGAAACAGAGAGAACACGCAGCCCGTCGCCGTTTGTCGTTACAAATGCGTAGCCGCCTTCCAGGGCAATATCGGTCAATGCGTAGGTCGTGTCAAAAGTCGCCAGCTCCAGTGGATGGATTGGGTCGCTGATGTCGAAGACGTGCAGCGTGCCGGCGCCTTCGGTCGCGTAAGCCAGGCCGCCCGATAACGCCAGACTCGTGATGGCTGAATAGAACGGGCCGGTCGCGGCCACCGGCGTCGGCTGAGACGGTACGGCCAAATCCAGAACAGTGAGGCCGAAGCCTTCGGCCGCGAAGGCGTAGCCGCCCTGAACTTCGATCAGATAGGTGCCGCCGCTGTAACGTGCGAGCGGTGTCACGTTGACGGCTACGACCGCCGAGGCCGCAGGTTGGCCAAGCACTAACGGAAGAGCGATCAAACTACTGAGGCAGAAACCGACGGCCGCCAGTATTGCGCGAGTCGCGCGGGGGTGGGTGCTGAGGATCGAAAGCATCTCAACTCTCCATAACGATGGCGAAATATATCGAGCCTGAGAGGCTCGCCATGATGGTAGACATCTTTGGAGAGGCAGGCGATAAGCCAAAGTTTGGGACGGTTGGTGAAAGAAAGCGGCACAGCGCGGATCAGGGCCGATTAGCCCCGGAACACCGGGGACGCGTTGTCAGGCTCACAGGTCACGGACTGGATCCGGCAAGCAGATGCCGACGCACTACGCGGAAGCACAGCGATCGCCCCGCACTTCGCGTGAGAATCCGCGTGATCCATGAACCAGGCAGATCGCCAGAAAAGCATATAAGCATGTGCGTGCCCACGAGGCCGGCCAGCAATCGCATTGTTTTCGCGAGGACCGGTCATTGGCCGCGAGACCCGGAGCACCCCGTTTCATGCGGTGTTTCATGCTGGACGTCCGAAGCGTAATCTCAAATCGTGATATTCGTGGCAAAACTCACGCTAACCCACGTTTGATGCGAATGTTTTGGCGACACCGGCTTAACGCCGGATCGACCGTGGTTTAGAGCTATAATCTCGCTCTGCATGTGGGCAGCGCCCGGCCTCGGCTGTGGCGTGGACAACTGGTGGTGCAGGAGCGCTATGGAGATGACAGGGCACGCGGGGTGAGTCTGTCCGGTTGCGCCTTCGACCGCAGGGACGGCCCTTCGTGAGGTTCATTTTCAGCGGCGCTGACCGCCAGAGGTACACGCGGTGCTTGCTTCTTCCCCGACCAACGAAATCGAGACCCTGCAGCAGGGCGTCGCGCGCCGGCGGACCTTTGCGATCATCTCGCACCCGGACGCCGGCAAGACCACACTGACCGAGAAACTGCTGCTGTATGCGGGCGCCGTCAACCAGGCCGGCTCGGTGCGCGCGCGCAAGCATCAGCGCGCCGCCACCTCCGACTGGATGGCGATGGAGCAGCAGCGCGGGATCTCGATCACGTCGACCGTGCTGCAATTTGAATATCGGGGGTGCGTGTTCAACCTGCTCGATACCCCCGGCCACCGAGACTTCAGCGAAGACACCTATCGCACCTTGATGGCGGCCGACAGCGCCGTGATGGTGCTCGACAGCGCCAAGGGCATCGAGCCGCAGACCAAGAAGCTGTTCGAGGTCTGCCGGCAGCGCAACCTGCCGATCCTGACCTTCATCAACAAGCTCGATCACACCGGACGCGATCCGCTCGAGTTGCTCGACGAGATCGAGCGCGTGCTCGACCTGCGCGTCTCACCTCTGAATTGGCCGATCGGCAGCGGCGAGACCTTTCAGGGTGTGTACGATCTCGAGGCGCAACGGGTGCTGCTGTTCGAGCGCACCGTGCACAGTGCCTATCGAGCCCCGGTGCAGGTGACCAACCTCGACGACCCCCGGCTGGCCGACACGATCGGCGAGCGCGCGCACCAACGGCTGCGCGAGGATGCCGAGTTACTGGCCGGCGCCGGTGCGCCTTTCGATCAGGCTGCCTTCCTGGCCGGGACCCTGACCCCTGTGTTCTTTGGCAGCGCGCTCAACAACTTCGGCGTTGAACCCTTCCTCGAGGCTCTGATCGCCCTCGCGCCCGCGCCCCGATCGCGTGAGAGCGATCGCGGCCCGATCGAGCCGACCCTGCCGGCCTTCAGCGGCATCGTCTTCAAAATCCAGGCCAACATGGATCCGCTGCACCGAGACACGATGGCGTTCCTGCGGGTGTGCTCGGGGCGCTTCGAGAAAGATATGCTCGTGCACCACCCGCGTCTGGGGCGCAAGGTGCGCATGAGCCGCCCGCATCGCCTGTTCGCGCGCGATCGCGAAACCGTCGACGAGGCTTATCCCGGCGACGTGATCGGCTTCAGCAACCCCGGGATCTTCCGGATCGGGGACACCGTCAGCGCCGGTGATTCCTTTTCGTTCGCCCCGATCCCGCCCTTTCAACCGGAGTGCTTCGCGGTCCTGCGAAATCTCAGGATCGACAAGTACAAGCAGTTCAACAAAGGCCTGGAGCAACTGCGCGAGGAAGGCGTGGTCCAGATCCTGTATGCCGCGGACAACGCGCGGCGCGAGCCGATCCTGGGCGCCGTCGGCGATCTGCAGTTCGAGGTCGTGGCCTCACGTCTGCAGGCCGAGTACGGCGTCGAGACCCTGCTCGAGCGACTGCCGCATACCGAAGCGCGCTGGTTGATCGGCGCGGCCGAGGATATCCGCGATATGTATCTGCCGATGGAGAGTCTGCGCGTGCGCGATCAAGAACAACGCGAGGCCGTGCTGTTTGCCTCGGCCATGGGCGCGCGCTATGGGGTCGAGAAGAATCCGAGGTTGCAGTTCCTCACGCTCAGCGAAGTGAACGCGCTGGCGTAAGCGGGCGCTCAGGCGCCGAAGAGCGCCTGCATCTCCGCGAGCACGCCCAGCCAGCGCTGCTTCATTTCGGCCCGGATATCCGGACCAGCTAGGTGCTCCTGATGGAAGGCGACCGTCGTCCGGTCACCGGCCGGTAGGACGCGCACCTGAATCAGGGAGGGGCGCTCCCATCCCGAGGGCTGCCAGGTCAGGCGCAGATGCGAGCCGGGCTCGAAGACGCGCAGTTCGCCCTCGGCGCCATCGCGGGTCCGGTAGGGCGCATGCAGCTCCTGCGGCAAGCCGCCGATCACCTCACCCAGCCATAGTGCGACACCCGCCGGCGACGTCACCCAATCCCACGCTTGCTCGGGCACCAACCCAAAGGTTCGGCGCGCTCCGACATTGAAACCCACGGCCTGGGTTTGGCCCACCCCACGGGCCTGCGTTTGTGATGGCTTGTTCAAAGGCATTGACTCCCTGGTCGCGAAAATCGGGCCGCGATTTGGATGTTTGGCCGCTCCGATTCTGACGGCATCGCCTGTCGCGTGGATCAGGCTCCGGGGCCTTTTCTGGCCGACCAGAGCCTGGCCAGCCGACGCAGGCCGTCGCGCAGCCACGCTCCCAGACCGGTCTGGGTCGACGGTGCAGTGTGACGGGACGGATTGGATGGGTGAGAATCCGTCGACTCGTTGAATATTCTAAGTGACATCCCGACCTCCGCAGTCTTGCGCTGTCTCCTCAGGATAGGATGAAATGTGGGCGAATTCCGCCCTGATTATCAAGTAAACTGAACATATGTACCACCCCACCACCCGCGTTCTGGCCGTGCTCGAGCTGCTCCAGGTCCATGGCCGGATGACCGGTCCCGAGCTGGCCCGGCGGCTCGAGGTTGATGCGCGTACTCTCCGGCGCTATGTGACGATGTTGCAGGACCTGGGCATCCCGATTGTGGCTGAGCGGGGGCGGAATGGCGCTTACACCTGGGGTGAGGGCGCAAAGCTTCCGCCGTTGATGTTCAGCAATGACGAGGCGTTGGCCCTGGCGCTCGGCCTGCTCAGCTCGCGCCAGCTCGGGTTAGCAGAGGGCGCGGCCGCCTCGGAGAGTGCGCGCGCCAAACTTGAGCGGGTTCTGCCGCACATGCTGCGGGCGCGCGTGCGCGCCTTCAGTGAGACGGTCGCTCTGGATACTCATGAGCCCGGTGTGCAGGTGCCGGCCGTGATCCTGTTCGAGCTTAGCCGGGCGGCTCACGAGCGTCAGCGGGTGTCGTTGCGCTATCAATCGGCCGGCGGCGAGGTGACCGAGCGCGAGGTCGACCCGTATGGGCTTGCCTATCGTGATCGACACTGGTACATGGTCGGGCATTGCAGCCTGCGTCACGGCCCACGCACGTTTCGGCTGGACCGGGTCGAGCACCTCAAGGTCGTCGGCGCGCAACGTTTTTCGCGTCCACAGGGGTTCGACGTCCTGGCGTATCTCGACGAGGCGTGGGCGAGCCTGCCGCGCCCGCATCCGTTTGAGGTCTGGCTCGAAGCCGATCTGGCGACGGCACAGCGCGCGCTACGGAGGCCGGTGGGCCTCCTGGAGCCGCAGGGCGATGGCACGCGGCTACGCGGCGCGACCGAGAACTACGACTGGTTGGCGCGCGAACTGGCCACGTTGCCGTTCGCTTTCAAGATCAGATCGCCGGCCGGTCTACGTCAGGCCGTGCGCCAGCTTGGCGAGATGTTGCTGGCGGGCGTCGCAGAAAGCTGAAACGCAGGATCGTCCTCGCGCTGCTCCATAAAAATACGCCCATCGGCAGCGGACAATCACCGGGCTCACGCCCTTCCTTCGTCCTGCCCTCGCTGACAACGACCCCAGAACGACCTACACTGACCTGACCGAGGCAGCCTCGTTCGCGCAGTTTTCAATTGAGGGCGCCCCCGGAGCCGATGCAAAGACGCGCCCCGGTCGCGCCCCCATAGCGTCGGGTGGGCCGGCCAAAAACAGACGACAAAGAGAGCGCTACGTTCGGAGGCCTTATGCAGCTGGCATTCCGCTTCGCCCTGGGATTGGGTCTGGTCGGTCTGAGCCTCGCCACGTTGAGTGCGCCACCGGCGATCTCCGCGCCGGGCGTGTCGTACGACATCGTCTACGTGCGACAGCCGCGCAAGGGCGACAGCACCCACACCGTCTGGCCCGAGGTCTTTCATCCGGGCACGCTCGAGCCGGGCTCGGATCTGATGCTGTTGCATCCGAACGGCACGGAGGAAGTGCTGGTTGATACGACCAACGGCGCGGTGACCGATCCGTTCATCTCTTTTGACGGGCAGTACGTGTTCTATGCCCTCTACCCGGATGTCACCCCCGGGCAGCTCAACACGCAGCGCGGCAACCTGCCGTATCAGGGCGCCGACATCTACCGCCTGCATCTCGGCACACGGCAGACCCAACGCCTGACGTTTCAGGAGTTCACGCCCAACGCCGGAGCCGGCAACTGGCTTGAGTCGAATCCGGTCAACCCGCCCGCCTCGTATAACCGGCTCGGCTACGGCATCTTGAACCTGGGCCCGGCGCCGCTGCCCGGCGGAAAAATCATCTTCACCAGCAACCGCAACGGCTTCATCCCGCCGAAGGGCTACACGAACCCGACCCTGCAGCTGTTCGTCATGGATTGGGATGGAAACAACGTCACGGCCATCGCCCCGCTGACCATCGGCAGCACCCTGCACCCGACACCTCTGGCCGACGGGCGGGTGATGTTCAGCAGCTTCGAGACCCAGGGCCTGCGCGATTCGCGCAACTGGGGCCTGTGGGCGATCAAGCCCGATGGCCGCACCTGGGAGCCGCTGGTCAGCTCGTTCAAAGAGGCCGGGTCGTTCCACTTCGCCACGCAGCTCGGCGACGGCGATATCGTGGTCGAAGACTACTACAACCTGAACAACTGGGGCTTCGGGGCGTTGTACCGCTTCCCGACCGGTTTCGCCGCCGGAATGGCGCGCTTCCATCCCGCGAGCGTCAACCAAAATCCACCCATCACGCAGACGGTCGGCGCGGGCTTCGTCTATCCCTTCCGCATGCCTTTCACGCCGAAGGGCCTGTACTCGATCACGCCCTTCACGACCGCGGCCGATGAGGCCGCGCCCTGCCCCGGCGGTGTACCGTCGTGCAGCAACGTTCTGCGCCTGGGCAAGTTCACCCATCCCTCCGCCGCGCCCAACAACGACTTGCTCGTGGCTTACACCGCCGGCCCGGCCAATGCCCTCGACCGGCCCGACGACCTGCCGGCGGTGGACGCCGGGCTGTATCTGATCCCGGGCGGCGACCCCGTCAACAGTCCGAGCCAGCTGGTGCTGATCAAGAACCTGCCCCAATACAACGAGGTCTGGCCGCGGGCTGTGGTGTCGTATGCCGCCGTGCACGGGGTGGGCCAGCCGGCCGAACTCCCCTGGCTGCCCAATGACGGCGCCGAGCATCCCGACCTGCTGCCCGCCGGCACCCCGTATGGACTGATCGGCACGAGCAGCTTTTACAAGCGCGAGAGCTTCCCGGGCAACAACCCGAACAACCGCTGGGGCGGACTGGATGCCTTCAACACCGCCGAAAACGGCCAGAGCTTCAACTGGTTCGAGCAGGGCGCGGAAGCGGGCCGGTACACGGATGCCGACATCTGGGCGGTGCGCGTGCTCTTGATGGAGCCGAACACCCACCGCAGCTACGGCCCGCACAGCGGCCAGCACTTCTTCAATTGGGTAAACGAGAAGCTGCGCATCCTGGGCGAGATCCCGCTGCGCAAGTTCGATGCCCAGGGCAACCCGATCCTCGACCCGGAGGGCAATCCCGACACCAGCTTCCTGGCCCGTGTCCCGGCCGACACCCCGCTGACCTTTCAGATGCTCGATCGCAACGGCATGGTGTTGACGATGGCCCAGACCTGGCACCAGGTGCGGCCCGGCGAGGCGCGCTACGATTGCGGCGGCTGCCACGCGCACAGCCAGCAACCGTTGGATTTCGAGCAGACCGCCGCCGCGCAGCCGGGCTATCCGGTGCTGGATTTGAGCAAGGTCACGCCGCTGCTCACGCACGACGGCGACGGCAACCCGGTGACGCGCACCGTCAGCGCGCCAATCGCCAACGTCGAGTTCTATCGCGACGTGCGGCCGATCCTCCAAACCCAGTGTGTGAGCTGCCACACCGGCACCAATCCGCCCGGAAACCTGCGTCTGGACGATGTCGCCCTGTACGACATCGGTGACTTCACGTACCTCAGCGCGCCGGGCGATTACATGCGTCTGTGCCGCGATCAGGGCGCGACCTGGGGTTATCCGCCGTTGGTGGCGTACGGTGGCGACGCGTACTGGCGGCAGACCAACGCCAGCCGCTATGTGCGGCTTTTCCAAAGCCGGCGCAGCCTGTTGATCTGGAAGATCTTCGGCGCGCGGCTCGACGGTTGGACCAACGCCGACCACCCCACCGAGAGCGTGCCCGGGAATGCGGCGACGCTCCCGCCCGGCGCGCAGATCAACGACGCCGACCTTGATTTCATCCCGTCGTCGGCGCACCCGGCAGGCGGGATGACGAGCCTGACGGCGGATCAAAAGATCACGTTCGCCCGCTGGATCGACCTCGGCTGTCCGATCAACACCGGACAGGGCACAGCGGACGAGAATTACGGCTGGTTCCTCGACGATGTGCGCCCGACGTTGACCGTCAGCGCGCCGCGGCCCGGGTTGAGCCACACGCCGCTCACCGTCATCCGCGTGGGCGTGGCCGACGCGTATACGGGCATCCAACCCGGCTCGCTCTCCATCACCGCGACGATCGCCGTCGCCGGCCGCGCCCCGGGCGCCCAGCTGGCCGACCTGGCGCAACCAACGGGCGATGGCATCTTCACCATCACCCTGCCGGCGCCACTGACGAGCGCGTCGTCGGCGCGCCTGTATGTTCAGGTGCGCGATGAGCAGGGCAACGTCACGCGTGTAGCTCGGTCGTTTTCGATCCTGACCCAGCAGATGTTCCTGCCTTTGGTGTGGCGCTGACAGGTCGCCCGGGTGATCCATTGATTTGTTTATGAGAAGAACGCGCAACTCACTCTGTTTGTCGGTGGTCGTAACGCTGACGTTGGTGAGCCTGAGCACTGCGCCGGCGCAGGCTGCAGCGAACACCTACCACCTGAGCGAGACCGGCAACGACGCCAACCCCGGCACCGCCGCCCAACCGTGGCGCTCGCTGGCGCGCCTGCAGGTCGCGCTCGACAGCGACCTCCTCGTTGCCGGCGATAGCGTGCTGTTCGCGCGCGGCTCGACGTTCGAGGGTCGGCTTCGACTGGGCGCTGCCAACAGCGGCACTCCCAGTGTCCCCATCACCTTTGGCGCGTATGGCACCGGCAGCGCGCCGGTGTTGAGCGGCCTGCGTGCCCTCACCGGCTGGCAGTCGCTGGGCGACAATCGCTGGCGCGCGGTGTGCGGTGGCTGTACGGGCATCCCGGCCTCGCTCAGCGTTGAGGGCGCGCCGCAGCCGCTGGCCCGTTGGCCCAACCTCAATGAGGGCGATGAGGGCTATCGCTATTTCACCGGGGCCAGCGGCCGCAACGCCATCACCGACACTACGCTGCCCGCCAACCCGAACTGGACAGGCGCCGAACTGGTGGTGCGCCCCATCGCCTGGATTCTCGACCGGTTGCCCATCACCACGCATACCGGCAACACGCTGACGTCTTCTCAGAACGCGACCTACGACCTCGAACCGGGCTGGGGCTACTTCATCCAAAACCACCTCGCTGCCGTCGATCGGGACGGCGAATGGGTCTACACTGCCGGCGACAAATCCATCACCTTGCAGTGGCCGGTCGATCCCAATGGGTTGCGCATCGAAGTGCCGGTGGAGGCCACGTTGCTGGAGATCCGCAACAGCCAGCATGTGCGTTTTCAGGATCTGGAACTGCGCGGCGCGCAGGACGATCTGGCGAATGCGGTCGGCTGCGCGAACATCGTTTTCGAGCGCGTCGGGCTGCGGCTCGCCGGAGACCAGGCCCTGCTCTTCGCCAGTTGCCCCAACAGTCGCCTGACGGCCAGCGCGGTCAGCGACTCGCTGAACAACGGGCTGAAGCTCTATTCGTGCGGCAACTGCCGTATTGACGGCAACACCTTCGAGCGCATCGGGCTGTTCGCCGGCCTGGGCCGCAACGGCGACGGGAATTATGTCGGTGCCGAAGTGGCGGGCGCGCCCGGCAACCCGGCCGTCTTCGAGGACAACGCGGTCAGCGGCATCGGCTATGCCGCCGTGACGCACTACGGCCCGGCCATCACCCGGCGCAACGTTGTGCGCGACTGGAACCGGGTGAAGATGGATGGCGCCGGCCTGTACACGTACGGCATCGCTGATGTCGCCCTGCTCAACAACATCGTGCTCGATGCACAGGGGAGCACCGCGGGTACGCCGTGGTCTTCAACCGGCACCCACGGCATCTACATCGATGACAACTCGGAGCGCATCACGGTCGGCGGCAATACCGTGGCCGACATCAGCGGAGCGGGGATTTTTCTGCACAACACGCGCAACGTCACGGTGACGGACAACCTCGTCTTCGATGTGCATGAGGCCGGGATCTTGCTGATCGACGACGACCTGGGCACATATGGGCTGGAGAATAGCTACATCCGCGATAACCGCGTGGCCCTGCGCGAGGCGCCGACGATAGATGCCCGTAGCACACAGACCACGGCGCTCTTCAGCACGTTGGGCCTGCTGGATCACAACCTGTACTGCGATCCGTTTGCCCGGCCGCTGTTTCGCGTCGAACTGCCGGGCGCCGGGTCGGCGCTCAAGGTCCTGGCGCAGTGGCAGGCCGATCAAGGCCGCGATCTCAACTCCACCATGTGCGCCGAACGCTATCCGACCCACCTCGTCTCTGGCCCGCCCGGCCCAACCCGCGTGGGCAACGGCGCGTTCAACACCGACTTGTCCGGCTGGTTTGGCTGGCCCGATGATACGCTCTCGGCCACGTGGGAAACCGGCCGGCTCGACGGCGGCAGTCTGCGGCTCGGTTACGCCGGCCCCGCGCCCAGCCTGCACTACGATTACCCCATTGGCGCCGTGCAGAGCGGGCAGACGTATCGGTTGCGCCTCAGTGCTATTGACATCACCGGAGCGCCGACTGTGGCGACCTATCTGCGGCAGAGCGGTGCGCCGTATACCCGCGTCAGCACCCTGGGTGCCGTGCCGGTGAGCGGTTCACGCACCGAGTATGAGGTCTTCTTCGATGTGACAGCTGATCAGCCCGATACACTGCTGATCTTTGAGCTGAACGCGCCGGGCAGCGCCGTCGGCCTCGACAACATCGTGCTGCAACCAGTGACGGCGGACGCGGTTTCCCTGGCCGCCGTCACCCGCTTCGAGGTGAATGCGACGGCCGCTCAACGCACCCTCACCCTCGACGGTTATGACTATCGTGGGCTGGAGGGCACTCTGTATCCCGCCCACAGCTCGCTAACCCTGCAACAATTCACGTCCACCGTGTTGTTGCGGCGCGAAGCGGTGGCATGGCAGCGGATCGTACTGCCCTGTATCTGGAGATAACATGAGCCCACAAAGCGTACTTCGCTGGCTGCTGGCGGGAGTGCTACTCTCGGCGTTCGAGCCCACGCCCGTCGCGCGCGCGCAGACGAACACGTACTACGTCGCGCCCAGCGGCTCCGACAGCTACCCCGGCACCCTGAGCCAGCCGTGGGCGACGTTGCAGCACGCCGGGGAGACGGCCGAGCCGGGCGACACGGTGCTGGTACGCGGCGGCACGTACAACGAGGGCGAGATCTGGCTGCGGACGGACTACGGCCACTGCGGCTCGGCAGGCGGAGGGCTGGTCACGATCCGGGCTTACCCCGGCGAGGCGCCGCTGTTTGCCAATGCCGCGCGCTCGCTCTATATCTCGTGCGACTACCTGCGCATCGAAGGCCTGCGCTTCACCAACGGCAAGTCGATCGCCATCTGGGGCCTCGACCGCACGACGATCCAGCTGGTCGGCAATCGCTTCAGTGGGACGGGCTACGCCTACGACGCGATCAGCACCGAGGGGAACAATCTCCTGCTCGAAGGCAACGTGTGCGACATCGAGGGCAACACCCAGGGGACGCAGGGGCACTGCTACTACATCCATCACGGAACCAACATCACCCTGCGCAACAACGTGGCGCGCGGGATGACGGGCTATGGCATTCATGTCTTCGACCAGCGCCGCAGCGAAGACCCGTCGACGTTCTCGCGGCTGATCAAGGATGTGGTGATCGAAGGGAACGTTGCGTATGAGTCCGAGCAGCGCTCGGGCCTGATCCTCGCCGCCAGCGATGGGGCGCGGATCGAAAACGTCATAATCCGCAACAACCTGTTCTTCGACAACCCGGTGGCCGGCATCAACCTCGCCGCCGACTCGCGCGCGGTCTCGATCTACAACAACACCCTGGTCAACAACGGCCTGGCCGGGATCCTGATCTATGGGCCGGGGACGTTGCAGACCCTCACCCTGCGGAACAACCTGATCGATCTGGGGAGTCAGGCGAGCGCCAAGCACATTGATAATCAGCGCGTAGACGTGGCGCCGGTGGTGGACCACAACCTGTACTGGCCGGCGCCGGCCAGGCTCACCAATGCCACCGACCTCGCCGCCATCACCGGCAACCCGCGCTTCGTCAACGCCGCGGCCGCGGATTTTCACGTGCAGAGCCAATCGGCGGCGGTTGACGCGGGCATCGCTCTCGCGCAGGTCGCCACCGACAAAGACGGGGTGGCCCGGCCCAAGGGGGCGGCCTACGACGTGGGCGCTTACGAGTTCGCCCCGGTGCTCTCGCTGGTGGCTACGCCCCGGGATCGCAGCCTGCGGCTTGGATGGAGCGTCAGCGCCACCCTGCCGGTCACCAGCACCTGGCAGATCACCTACATCGGACCGCCCGGCCATCAACCCTCGCCGATCACGGGCATCGCCAACACCACACGGGTATTCACGCTGACCGGCCTGACGAATGACGCGCCCTACACGGTGACCCTCACGGCCATGCTCGCCGGCACACCGGTGTTGACCGATACGGTGACGGCCAGGCCCACCGACCGCATCACCTATTTGCCGATTGTCCGAAGGTGACTATGAACGCCCTGCGGGTCGTGCTCGCCGTGATCCTTGTGCAAATGCTTGGCGTTCAGGCGCCGACCGCGCGCGCGGCCGGTCAGACGTACGAGATCTACCCATCGGACGCCAACGCCAGCTGCAACGAGGAATTCGAGAACCGGGCCAACACATTGCAACCCGGCGACACCCTCATCCTGCATGGCGGCACATACACGCAGACCTGTCGCCGCGCGATCACGGTCAATGGCACGGCCGCAGACCCCATCATCATCCGTGCCGCCGACGGCGAGGTCCCCGTCCTCACCCGGCCCGCCGGGTCGGGCAATAGCTACTCCCAGAACAACATCGAAATCGTCAACGCCTCGCACCTTGTCATCCGCGGGTTGCACTTCAAGGGCGGCGATATCGCCGTGCGCTTTATCGGCGGGCATCACATCACGTTCGAGGACAATGAGGTGTACGAGTCGGCCAACAATGCGCTGGCCCTCAACAGCGGCAACACCGATTCGTTCAGCATCCGTCGCAACCACATCCACCATACCGGGCTGCTCGACAGCGCGCTCGGCACGACCGAGGGTGAGGGGATGTACGTGGGCTGCAACGGCGCCAGTTGCATCGCCAGCAACCACCTGATCGAGGCCAACTACATCCACGACCTGCGCAGCACGAGCGGCGGCGGCAATGACGGCATCGAGGTCAAGATCGGTTCGTACGGCAACGTTATCCGCGACAATGTCATCCACACCACGACCATCGGCACGCGCTATCCCTGTATCTTCGTCTATGGCGGCGGAGTGGCGCAGAACGTCGTGGAGGGCAATGCGTTGTGGAATTGCGGGGAAGCGATCCAGGTGGTTGCGGACGCGCTGGTGCGAAACAACCTCATCCTCAACTCGGATGTGGGCATCACAGCCGCGTCGCATGCGCAGGTCTCGCAGGTCGACAACGTCAGTATCGTGAACAACACGATCTATGGGCACGACCCGTGTCTGTATATCCGCTGGTCGGGCGCGCCGAACATGGTGTTGGCGAACAACGCCCTATACTGCGGCGGCGGCACGGCAGTGGACGCGAGTGGGCTGAGCGGGGCGACTGTGGCGGCCAACTACGTTGAGGGGGCCCTGTCCGGAGTGGCCGTCGATAACGTCCGGTTCTTTGCGGGCGGAAGCGCCGCGACGGCCTTCGTCGACGCCACCGGGCTCGACTTCTGGCCCAAACCCGGCTCGGCGCTGGTCGGCGCGGCCAACGCCGAGCATGCCCCGGCCCTGGACTTCAACGCCCTGGCCCGCAACCCCGCGTTCGATGTCGGCGCGTACGAGAGCGACGGCAGGTCGGCCAACCCCGGTTGGGCCGTGGCGGCCGAGTTCAAAGACGCGGTCACCCTTCTGTTGCCGCTCAGGCTTTATCTGCCGGCGGTGCGGCGATAAAGACAGCACTCCCATCCGGCCCGGCGGTCAATGCGCGTCCCGACGCGATCCGTCACAGGAAGGGATTTGATCAGGGCAGATTCCAGCAGTTCCCGGTCCCCTGCTCAACCGAGTGATCGGCGTTGGCGACCAGGATGCACATCTGGGTGGCGCTGTCGGGCCGGTCGCTGACGCGATAGCCGGTGAATGGGTTCGGCCCGGCATAGAGCACCCATGGGCCGGAGCCCGGCACACCGGCCTGGGACGGCGGCACCGTGTTGAAGAAAAAGTGCACGTGGCTGCCGGAGAGCGACTGGCTGTAGCCGTTCACCGTGTAGTTGACGTAGTAGATGTCGCCGTCCAAAGCGATCCCCGTGATCGCAGCGGTTCGCCCGGATTTAGTCACGGTTGGCAGGACCGGGATGATGAGCGTCGGCACCGGCACGACCAGTGTCAGCCGCGGGACAACCAGGGTCAGCCCGACGGTCGGCACGGCGGTCGGGGGCGCCGGCGTGACGCTGGGCGGGAGCGGCGTCGGTGGCGGCGGGGTCACCGACGGCGGTGGCAGGGTCCGGGTGGGTGGCGGCAGTGTCGGGCCGGCGGTCGCGACGGCCACGGCGGCGGTTTCCGTCGGCGGCGCCGCGGTCACGCTGGGCGCCGGAGTGGTGGGCGCGAGCGTGAAGGTGGTAGCAACCTCAGCCTGCGTTTGCGTGGCGGCTGCGACGGCCGTGGGCGTTGTGGCCGGGCTGAACCAGCCAAGGGCATTCCCGCTGATCAGTGCGACCGCGGCGACGCCCACCAGGCACAACCCGCCGATCCCCAGCGCGCCGATCCCCAGCAGCCACGCCGGCCGGCCGCCCGGGGCCTTGGGCTGTCCGGGCAAAGCTTGCGTCTGTGCTTTGCCGGTGCCCAGCGCGGTCAGCTCGGCCCGCCCCGGCGTGGCTCCGAGCGAGGTGGGCGCCGGCTCGGATGGGCCGCGGGCCGGCGCGTCGGGCAGCGACCCGCCGGCGGCGACGGTTGCCAGTTGTTTGGCCATCGCGCCCGCGTTCGCATAGCGTTCGGCCCGGTTCTTGGCCATGGCCTGTGCGATCACGCTCTCGGTCGCTGGCGGCAGGAGCGGGTTGGCCGAGCGGATGCGCGGCACGGGTTCGGTGATGTGCTTGACGGCCAGGCCCATAGGCGTATCGGCCTGGTACGGCATCTGCCCGGTCAGGGCCTCGAACACGATCGCGCCCAGGGCGTACAGGTCGCTGCGCCCGTCGATGTCGCGGTCGCCGCGGGCCTGCTCGGGGCTCATGTAGGCCGGCGTGCCGATGATGCCGGTGGCGGTGAAGGCCACGCTGGTCTCGGTCAGTTTGGCGATGCCGAAATCGGAAAGGTACGGCTGATCGCGGCCGTCGAAGAGGATATTGCCGGGCTTGAGGTCGCGGTGGATGATGCCGTGGGCGTGCGCCTCATCAAGCGCCGGCGCCAGTGTGCTCATGATCCGCGCCACCTCGGCCAGGGGCAGCGGACCGTTGCGCAGCCGGTCGACCAGCGAGCCGCCATTCATCAACCGCATCACGATGTACGGCTGCTCGTTGTCCTCGCCGAAGTCATAGACCGGCACGATGGCCGGATGCTCGAGGCTGGCGATGGTCTGGGCTTCTCGCTCGAAGCGAGCGCGGAACCCCGGGTCGTGTAGATACTCGCGCGGCAGCGTCTTGATCGCGACGTCGCGTTTGAAGCGTGGATCGTACCCGTGGTAAACGGTGGCCATGCCGCCGCGACCCAACTCACCCCGGATTTCGTAGCGACCGATCTGCGTAGGGGCCATAGCTGACGATTATAGCCAATAAGACGATCCTGGCCCTCCGAATTGAGCGCCGGCGTTAATGTTAACGTCGAATCGGTGAGGAGTTAGGCCACAAACGAACCGAATTGCGTGACTGCTCAGCCAGCCGGCGTTGTGCGAAAACGCAGGGGTGCAAAGGAAGGGGCGGAGCCCCTCCCTTGCATCCCTGCGTTTTTCGCCAGTTTTCTCCCAACAGGGCTGAGCCGTTATCGAGTTTCTGCGAAATGACACGAAGCGGTGCTCGAGGTATTCCGCCGCGGTTTGCGCTGATTGCGCGGTGGGTAGGGCAGACCCTTTCGGCTCAATTCATCGGATTCGGGGCAGAGAATACCGGGTGTCAGCCAGTGTAAAATAGGAGGTTCAACCCGCACGAGGCAAGACGACACTGTATGAAATCACCGCTGACCTTCCAATCCATCATCCTGACGCTCGAGAAGTTCTGGGCCGAGCGCGGTTGTCTGATCTGGCAGCCGCATCACACCGAGGTCGGCGCCGGTACGATGAACCCGGGCACCGTGCTGCGCGTGCTTGGGCCCGAGCCATGGAACATCGCCTACGTCGAGCCGTCGATCCGGCCCGATGACGGCCGCTACGGCGATAACCCCAACCGTCTGCAGCAACACTATCAGTACCAGGTCATCCTCAAACCCGATCCCGGGAACCCGCAGGAGCTGTATCTGCAGTCGCTCGAGGCGCTCGGCATCAACCCGCGCGAGCACGACATTCGTTTCGTCGAAGACAACTGGGAGAGCCCGGCGCTCGGCGCCTGGGGGCTGGGCTGGGAGGTCTGGCTCGACGGCCAGGAGATCACGCAGTTCACATACTTCCAGCAGTCCGGCGGCTTCCCGCTCGACCCGGTAGCGGTCGAGTTGACCTATGGCCTCGAGCGCATCGCCATCGCGCTGCAGAAGATCAACAACTTCCGCAACATCCAGTGGGCGCCCGGCGTCAAGTACGGCGACGTCAACTTGATGAACGAACGTGAGCAGAGCACGTATTACTTCGAGGTCGCCGACGTCGAGCGCCTGCGCGGCCTGTACGACACGTACAACGCCGAGGCCGAAGCCTGCCTGGCGCGCGGCCTGGTGCTGCCCGCGCACGACTACGTGCTCAAGATGTCGCACACCTTCAACGTGCTCGACTCGCGCGGGGCCATCGGCGTCACCGAGCGTCAGGCCGCCTTTGGCCGGATGCGCGGGCTTGCGCGACGCGTCTCCGAGGCGTACCTCAAGCAGCGTCAGGAGCTCGAGTTCCCGATGCTGCCGGAGGAGACGATTGACGGCGGAGCGCGGGCGGCGGCTACGGTCGCCAGCCAGCCGAGCTCAGGCCCGGCCATGCTGCTGCTCGAGATCGGCACCGAGGAGCTCCCGTCGGCCGACGTCGACAGCGCGCACGCGCAGCTGGCCGAGCTCGGCGCGAAGCTGCTCGACGACGCGCGTCTGACGCACGGCGATGTGCGCGTCTTCTCGACCCCGCGGCGCCTGGCGTTGCTGGTGTCGGAGCTGGCCGAGCGTCAGCCCGACCGCGAGCTGGTCGTCAAGGGCCCGCCCGCGAACCGCGCCTTCGACGCCCAGGGCCTGCCGACCCCGGCGGCCGAGGGCTTCGCGCGCAAGAACGGCGTGGCGATCGATCAACTTGAGCGGCGCACGGTTGACGGCGGCGAGTACGTCGTGGCCGTGGTCAGCGAGCGCGGCCGATCCTCGACCGACGTTCTCAGCGAGCTGTTGCCGCGCCTGATCGCGGCGATCAAGTTCGAGAAGACCATGCGCTGGCGCGCCGGCGACCCGACCGCGTTTTCGCGGCCGGTGCGCTGGGTCGTGGCGTTGTTGGGCGATCAGGTCGTGCCGTTCGCGTACGGCGGTCTGCAGAGCGGGCGCTACAGCCGCGGTCTGCGCCCGCTGGGCAGCAAGCCGATCGCGCTGGCCAACGCCGACGCATATCTGCCGGCGATGGCCTCCGCGCGCATCGAGGTCGACCCGGCCAAGCGCCGCGGCGCGATCCTGCGTCAGGTGCGCAAGCTGGCCAAGGAGGCCGGCGGCGTGATCGCGGACCTCGACGTGCTGGACGAGGTCGTCAATCTGGTCGAGCGCCCGACGGCGTTGCTCGGTTCCTTCGCGCCCGAATCGCTGGCTCTGCCGCGCGAGGCACTGGTCGCGGTGATGAAGAAACATCAGCGCTACTTCCCGGTGCAGACCAAGGACGGTCAGCTGTTGCCGCACTTCATCGCCGTGCGCAACGGCGACACGCGCGGCCTCGATCAGGTGCGCGAAGGCAACGAGCAGGTCATCCGCGCGCGCTTTGCGGACGCCGAGTTCTTCATGCGTGAGGACCGCAAGCTCAAGCTCGAGCAGTTCCTGCCGCGGCTGAGCAAGCTCACGTTCCAGGCCAAGCTCGGCTCAATGCTCGACAAGTCCGGGCGCATCGAATTGCTCACGGCCGTGCTGGCCGAGCGCCTCGGCCTTGGCGACGCCGACCGGGTCACCGCGCTACGCGCCGCCCATCTGGCCAAGGCCGACCTGGGCTCGCAGATGGTGGTCGAGATGACCTCGTTGCAGGGCATCATGGGCTATGAGTATGCGTTGGCCTCGGGCGAGGCGCCCGAAGTCGGTCTGGCGATCCGCGAGCAGTACGGGCTGGCGATCAGCAAGCCCGGCATCGCTGTCGCGCTCGCCGATCGGCTCGACTCGCTGACTGGCCTGTTCGCGGCCGGCCTGGCGCCGACCGGCTCGGCCGATCCGTTCGGATTGCGCCGCGCGGCGTTGAGCGTCAATCAACTCCTGATCGAGCACAAGCTGACCTTTGACATGCGCGCGGCGGTGCAGGCCGCGGCGGATCTGTTGCCCGCGACGGCCCCGGCCGATGCCGGTGTGGTGAACGACGTGCTGGCCTTCCTGGCCGGGCGTCTGCGCGGTCAGTTGCTGGAGATGGGCTATCGGTACGACCTGGTCGACGCCGTGATCGCCGAGCGCGGGAACGACCCGGCCGGCGCCGTCGCGGCGCTGAAGGGCCTGGACGGTTGGGTCAAGCGCGAGGAGTGGGCGCCGCTGTTGGCGGCGTACGCCCGTTGCGCGCGCATCTTGCGCGGGGCCGAGGGCGCGGGGGGCGTCGTCGATCCGACCCGTCTGAGTGATCCGGCCGAGGTTGCGCTGGCCGAGGCGACGGCGGGCTTCAAGCCGGTGGCCGGCTTCGACGCCTTCGGCCAGGCGCTGACCCCGGCCGTGCCCGCGATCAACGCCTTCTTCGACAAGGTCATGGTCATGGATCCCGATCCGGCCGTACGCGCCAATCGGTTGGCGTTGCTCGGCCGCGTGGTCTCTCTGACGGCCGGCCTCGTCGATCTAAGCAAGGTCGAAGGCTTCTAAGGCCCCGAAAAGAGGGTGCCCACAGTGACGGCGCAGCCGTCACTGTGGGCACCCTCTTTTCGGGTAAACCTTTATAATGTCGCCCTGACGTGCGGCGTTAGAATCAATCAACGACGGTGTTCTCCCCCTTCGAGAGTCGATGTCGGTCACAGAAGAGATCAAGGCCCGCATCGATGCGGTCGATATCATCTCCCAAACGGTGAAGCTGCGGCGCTCGGGCCGCACCTATACCGGGCTGTGCCCGTTCCACGCGCACAAGAACTTCACGCCGTCGTTCGTCGTCTGGGCCGACACCGGCACCTGGCGCTGCTTTGGGCAGTGCAACGAGGGCGGCGACATCTTCAAGTTCGTGATGAAGCGCGACGGCCTCGACTTTCCGGGCGCGCTGCAGCAGTTGGCCGTTCTGGCGGGCGTCGAGCTTAAGCCGCGCACGCGCGATCAGGTCGAGCAGGACGACAACCTCAGCCGCCAGCGGGACGTGCTCCAGAGCGCGGCCGTCTACTACAACCACCTGCTGCTCAACGCCGGCCAGGCCGAACACGCCCGCCAGCACCTGGCCGGGCGCGGCCTGGGGCAGACCGCGGTCGAGATGTTCGAGCTGGGCTATAGCCTCGACAGCTGGGATGCCGGGCTCAAGTACCTGCAATCCAAAGGCTACACGCTCGACGACCTGCGCGGCGCCGGGTTGATCATTGAAAAAGAGGGCGGCAAGCTTTTCGATCGCTTCCGCGATCGGTTGATGATCCCGGTGCGCGACGAGCTCGGTCGCATGACCGGTTTCCAGGCGCGCGCGCTCAAACCCGATGCGCTGCCCAAGTTTATGAACAGCCCGACCACGGCCCTGTTCGACAAGGGCCGGACGGTCTTCGGCCTGCACCTGGCGCGCAAACCCCTGCGTGAGTTGAACGAGGCGATCGTGGTCGAGGGTAACCTCGACGTGATCGCGGCCCATCAAGCCGGCTTCACGAACGTGGTTTCATCGCAGGGCACGGCCCTCACCGAGCATCAGCTGCGGCTGATCAAGAAACACGCCAAGCGCATCTTGCTGGCGCTGGACGCGGACGAGGCCGGTGACAAGGCCACGCTGCGCGGCCTGAGCGTGGCGCGCGAGTCGCTCGAGCGCGAGGATCAGGTCGGCTTCGACCCGCACGGTTTGATCAAACAGGAGGCGCGCCTGGGCGTCGACATCCGCGTGATGACGCTGCCCGACGGCGAGGACCCCGACGACGTCATCAACCGCGACCCGGAGGAATGGCGCAAGCGCGCGGCCGAGGCTGAGCCGGTGGTGGCCTATGTCATGCGCGTGATCGCGCGCGGCAAGGATCTCGAGGACGCCAAGGTCAAGGTCGAGATCGCCAACGCCGTGCTGCCGTATATCGAGGACGTGTCCGACGCCATCGAACGCGACGCGTATCGCCAGAAACTGGCGCGCCTGCTCAAGGTGGACGTGAGCGTGCTGAATCGCCGTCCGGCCGCTGAGGCGACCCGGCGCGACGCTCGGCCGGTGCTGCAATCCGGCAAGTTGCCGGCTCGGCCGGCGCCGGCCGCCGCCGGCCGGCGCGAGACCCCGGCCGGCGGCGAGGTCTCGCGGCTGGAGACTCACGTGCTGGGCGCGCTGCTGCGTGAGCCCGACAATGTCTATCGGATCGACCGGGCCCTAAAAGACCTGGGGCTTGGTAAACTTTCCAGCGACGACTTCGCAGCCACCGATCTGCAGCTCGTGTTTGATCAACTGGTCGGCGCGCTGGCACAGGTTGAAGTCGATCTGCCGACGTACTTGCGCACGCACCTGGCCGAACCGTTGTGGCCCACCCTCGACACATTGACCCAGGTCCCGGTCGAGGTGAGTGAGGCCCGTGCCGGCAAAGAAGAGGAAGCCCTGCTCGGCGCCGCGCTGCGGATGCGACGCCAGGCCTTGAATGTGCGGTGCAGCGAGGCCCGTTTCTTGCTCGAAGCGGCGCGGGAGCAGGCCGATACCGGGCAAATGGAGCGCTTTACCCAGGAAGTGGTCGATCGTACGAGTGAGCTGGCGCGCGTGGATCGCGCGCTGGCGCCGGGAGCCCTGACGCGGACCCGGCTGGGTGGGACTGCGAGCCCACGCCGCGCCTAGATGTGTGATACTTGTGGGAGCTATGCCCAAACGCCAACTGTCTGACGACCTGGATGATGCCGAACTGAACCTGGGCGATGACGAAGTGCTCGTCGAAGCTGACGGTGCAGACGACAACGAGCCGGCGGCCGCGACCGAAGGCGATGGCGCGCGCGTCGAGCTCGAAGACCTCGATCTTGACGACGGCCCCGACGTCGACGAACCGGACGAAGAGGATCTCGAGGAGATCGAGGAAGAAGGCCTCGAGTCTGACGCTGCCTCGTTGACCGAGCTGGCCGATGACCCGGTTCGCATGTACCTCAAGGAGATCGGCCAGACGCCGCTCCTGGATGCGGATCGCGAGATCTGGCTTTCGGCGCGCATGATGGCCTATCAGCAGCTCCAGCGTCTGCTGGCCAAAGCGCCCTCGCCAAAGGTCAAGCGCCCCTTGACCCATGCTGCTCTATGCGTCGAGATCTACGAGATCCTCGAGGAGCACTGGGCCACGCTCGAGCATGATGCCAAGACCCATAAGCTTTCGATGCCCGACCTGTTGGCCTGGCTGAATGAGGCCGACGGTCTGCGCGGCGAGCTCTCGGCGGCCCGTCCTTCGGCCCTGCGCGCCTGGGTCGGCCAGAGCGGCAAGTGGGGCCGCGACCCGAATTGGGATGCGGTCGCTCAGCGCGCTTTCACGGCCCTGATCTGTCTGTATCTGCAGCCGGATGAGGCCCTCGAGAAGCTGCGCGAGTTCTTTGAAAAGAAGAAGGTCAAGCTGAGTCTGCCTCAGCGACGCACGCTGACCACCTGGCTGCCGGACGAGAAGGCGATCGCCGAGAACTTCGATCGGGTCACCATCCGGAGCGAGGAAGCCAGTCGCCTGCTGATCCGCTCGAACCTGCGCCTGGTCGTGAGCGTCGCCAAGCGCTATATCGGGCGCGGCATCACGTTCCTCGACCTGATCCAGGAGGGCAACATCGGCCTGCTGCGCGCGGTCGAGAAATACGATCCGACCAAGGGCTTCAAGTTCAGCACGTATGCCACGTGGTGGATCCGCCAGGCCATCACGCGCGCCATCGCGGACCAGGCCCGCACCATCCGCATCCCGGTGCACATGGTCGAGACCATCAACCGGTTGATGCGCACCCAGCGCCAGCTCCAGCAGGAGCTGGGCCGCGAGCCTACCTCGGAGGAGATTGCGCTCGAGCTCGACCTGCTGACGCCGGACGAGACCCAGGCCATCCGGGCCGCGGTGCGCGCCGGTGAGCGGCTCGACCCGACGTTGGATCGGCAGTGGCGACGCGCGGCCGTCAAGGTTCGGCGCATTCTGCGCATCGCGCAGGAGCCGATGAGCCTGGAGACCCCGGTGGGCCAGGAGGAGTCGTCGCTCCTGGGCGACTTCATTGAAGATGAAAGCATGCCGGCCCCGGCCGAGGCCGCGTCGCAGCAGTTGTTGCGCGAGCAGGTGCGCAGCGCTCTGGCGGTGCTGACCGATCGCGAGCGCGAAGTGCTGGAGATGCGTTTCGGCCTGAAGGATGGCCAGGACCACACGCTCGAAGAAGTCGGCCAGTACTTCCATGTGACCCGTGAGCGCATTCGCCAGATCGAGGCCAAGGCGTTGCGCAAGCTGCGCCATCCCACCCGTTCGCGGGCGTTGCGCGACTATTTGGCCTGAGTTGAAGCATCGGACGACTGGCGCGCTGCGGGCGTACTCGCTTGCAGCGCGCTTTTATTTGGGCGGAGGCGGCGATGGATATCAATTGGCGGGCAGTCACAATCGTTGTCGGTGTCACGCTGGTGGTGGGTTGGATCCTCTCCGTGCCGATCAGCCTGGTGTTCAACGCGTTCGTCAGCCAGGCGGCGACCGCGCGATCCGCCACGGACCTGGCGGGGCTGATGTTGGCCGTCAATCTGGGTCTGGCCTGCGTGTGGGGCCTGATTTTGGGCGCCGCGATCGCGGCGGCCTATGTCCGACTGGCATCCCGCGGAACGACGTTGGCGGGTGGTGAGGCCGTCACGGGTGCTCTCGTGAGCCTCGGGCTTTATCTGATCGTCGGCGGCGTGATCGGCCTGTGCGTCTCTGCGACGGGCACGCTCTTATCCTTGCAGCAGACCGGGATCAACCTGGATGTGTCCGGAGCCGGACAGGTTTTCGGCGCCCTGCTGATATCCAGCGTATTGCAGGGCCTGGTCAGGCTGGTGGCGGGTGCCCTGGCCGCTATCCCG
>JAEURK010000268.1 GCA_016789175.1 Anaerolineales bacterium | reverse complement strand
GCGGAGCCCCGACCCACACACCCCCTCGGTTTTCGCCCAACGCCCTGCTGGTTGAGCAGCCACGTAGTGATCCGATTTCTCACGAAGGGGATCATTTGTGCCCATTCGATTCCAATCACGAGATTCTGGGCAAAACACGCGCTGTTTCACTTCAGGAGCATTGGCCCTTGACTCGGTTGGGACAAGGCCTGCGCACCCTGATGAAAGTGATACGATTTGGGCCACAGGAGAACACACAATGTTGATCGAGCGCAAAGATGTCATCAAGATCGGCGATGTTTTCGCCACAGTGATGGGTGAAGACGTAGCCGTTGGTCAGCCGGCACCGGCTTTCAAAGCCCAGGTCGGCAGTTGGCCCGATGTCGGTCCGTGGACCGAAGTGGACGTCCTCGAAAAGACGGCCGGCAAAGTGCGCATCCTCACGCCGTTGCCGTCTCTGAGCACCGGGGTGTGCGACGCCGAGACCCGACGCTTCAACCAGGAGGCCGCGGCGCTCGGTGAGGACGTCGTGGTCGTTGCCATCAGCACCGACCTGCCTCCGACGCAAAAGTCGTGGTGCGCGGGCGCCGGGGTCGATCGCGTGTACACCGTCACCGATCACATGGACCTGGACTTCGGGGCCAAGTACGGTACCTGGCTCAAGGAGCGCCGCTGGCATCGGCGCGCCGTATTCGTGGTCGGCAAGGACGGCACAATCGTGTACGCCGATTACATGCCGGCCCTGGGCGAACAGCCTAAGTACGAGGACGTGATCTCCGCCGCCCGCCAGGCGTTGAACGGCTGAGCGGTTCAGCGATGTGAAAACGCGCCGACCCACCGGACACGTCACTGTGTCCGGTGGGTCGGCGCGTTTTCCGCCAATCGAACTAGGGGCGACGCCCGCCCGGGGTTGGGGTCGGCGGCTCGGTCGGACGCGGCAAGGTGGTCGGTTGGTCCAGCGTGGCCGACGGCCGGGCAGGAGCGGCGGTCGGGTCCATGGCCGCCGGGGTTTCGGTCGTGCGTTCCGCGGCCGGGATCGGTGTTGCACTCGGCTCGCGGGTGGGCACGGCCGTACCCGTCGCCGGCTGCGCGGTGCGGGTGGCTGCGGGCAGGGCTGACGTGGTCGGCCGGCGTGTCACCGGCGGCACGGTGGGTTCAGGGGATGCCGTCGGTCGAGGCGGCTCGATCCGGATCAGCTCTTCAAGGATCACGCCGGTGGCCGTCACCCGGACGCGCACGCTGACCCGCTCGCCGACCTCGGCCGAATGGATGCCCTCGATGCGGATGCCGTCGACGACCAGAGCCGATCGGGTGGAATCCTCGACCCGGCCCTCGAACGCGACGACCGCTTCCCGGCCCAGCGTGCCCAGCGTCTCCACTTCGTTCTGCCGGCGCGTGTTGAGCTCGGCGCGCAAGGTTGCGCGCGCGTCAGGGTCGGGCGCCATCGTCAGCTGCGCGTCTTCGAGGGCGCGCTTCACAGGGTACAGCAGGTCGCCGGGCAGGGCGCGGGTCGCGACGGCGCCTGTGGCCAGCACCAGGCTGATCGCGACAATGGCTGCCGCCGCCCAGCGCCAAGCGGGTGCCGGAGCGGATCGACGCCCGCCGCGCGCCGCGGCCATGAGCCGGGCACGACCGGGGGCGAGGTCAGGTGTGGGCAGCGGCATCGCTGCAGCCAACCCGCTGGAAGCGAGATCGGCGGTTTCCAGGAGCGGACGGAGTGCCTGAGCATGCTGCGGGAATCGCGCGAGACAGGCTTCAAGATCCAGACCGGAAGCGCGCAGCTGCAGGGCCTGATCAAGGGCCAGGTCGAAGTCGGACGGGTTCATCGTCCCTCCAGGAGTCGGCGGAGGGCGGCGAGTGAGCGGTGTTGCAGTGCCCACACAGCTTCTTCCGTTTTTTGCAACAGCCGCGCGGTCTCGGCTGCCGTCTTGCCCTCGCCGAAACGCAAGGCGATGACCTGTTGCTGGTCATCCGTGAGCCGATTGAGCGCGCCCCGCACCGACCGGTGCAGGGCGCGCTCCTGTGTGGCGGCCTGGACATCGTCAGTGGCCGGATGATCGTCGGGCAGGGTCACCTGCGGCCGTTGTTTGCGGTAGTGGTCGACCACGCGATTGTGCGCCAGCCGATACAACCAGGCCATGAGCGCGCTGTGCGCGAACCGGCCCCTGCGCAAAGCCTCCAGGGCTTTGAGAAAGACATCGGCTGTCAGGTCTTCGGCCAGGTGCTGTTCGCCCACCCGACGATACACGTAGGCGAAGACGGCCGGCGCGTAGCGATCGTGCAGCTCGGCGACGGCTGCCAGATCGTTGGCGCGCAAGCGACGCAGCAGGGCGGCCTCGTCGGTCGACATCGGGTGGGCGCGGGTCAAGTCAGGGTCCGGGATCAAGCGCCCCAGTTTACGGCCGGACGCGAACCGGCGCCTGGACCGTCGCCGGCTCGATACGGGCTGTGGCCACGACGGTGACCACGGCCGCCGTCGGTGTGGGCGGCTCACGGGTCGGCTCGGGTGTGTTCGTCGGGCGCTCGCGCGTGGGCTCGGCTGTCGCGGTCGGGTCGACCAGGTTCCAGCAGCGCCGGTTCCACTCCTCGGTGCCGTAGATGCGGCGGCAATAGGCGATGGGGTCGAATGTGGCCGTGGGCGTCGGCGACGCACAGCGCCGCGTCCAGGCAGAGGTGCCATAGACCCGCCGGCAATAGGTCTCCCAGGTCTCGGTGGCCAGCTGGGCGCGACAACGCGCCGGCAGATACCCATACGAGTTGTACAACCGGCGACAGATCTGGGTCCACTCGCCGTCGTCGCCGCCCGCCTCCTGGGCCTGGGCCCCGAACGGTGCGAAGATCGCCAACAATCCCAGGCCCAGAGCCAGGATCAACAGACCTCGTTTCACCATCTCAACCTCCCACGCGGCGCGGAAAAGGTGCGTCGCGGTTCTGGGAGTTAAGACGCGACGGGGGCCAAAACCATACGGCTGGTGTCGGTTTGCGTTTTGGGACCGACGGGTGCCGAAAAGGACAGGCTGCGGCTAGAGGTCGGCGCTGCGCCGATCCGCCGATCCGGGCCCGCCCTAACTGTCTTTATGGAATGCGGCCGGCGAGCGCCCGGTGGCCCGCCGGAAGTCGGCGATGAAGTGCGCCTGGCTGCTGTAGCCCAGGTCGACCGCGATCCGGACCCAATCCGGCCTGGGTTGCCGATAGGCTTCGCCAATGGCCTCCAACAGGCGCGCGCGCATGACGACCCACTTCAGGCTGACTCCCACCTCGTGTTGGAAGAGGTGTTGCAGCGTGCGCGCCGGGATGCCGAAGTGCTCGGATACCTCCCGCACGCTCTTCAACCGCGTCTCGAGGCTCACGGCCCTGACGATCTCGGCGATCGTGGCGATGTTCGGGCTGATCGTGACCCGGCGCTGGCTGATCAACGCCTCGATCTCCATCGCGATTGCCTCGTCGTCCTTATCCAGGATCCGTCGACTGAAGGCCGCTGACGCATCGGGGAAAACAAGCTTCAGATCGCTCTTGTGGGCCGGCAGGCTCGCCATGGGCTGGCCCCAATAGGGGAAGAACCCACCGGGTTGAAATGTCGCCCCGGCCATGACGCCGCTGCCGCGGGCCTCGTACTCGAACGTCTGAGTCGTGAGCCCGTACAGGAACGCCTCGTCCGACATGAAGAAGATATTGATCATCGGAGAGGCCAAAACTTCGGTCGGCCGATAGGTGATGTCCTGCGGGATGTTCCAGCGAACGATCCAGTAATGGGAGATGAGGGGCTGCAGGCCTTCGTCGGGCAGGAAGGCCCGGAGGCTGGAGTAGTCATCGAACGATGCGGCGCTCAACATCCCCGCCCGCCGCAGTTCCGCGATCCGTTCGGGTTTTGCGGTTTTTTGAAAGATCTCCTGCATGGTTCCGCCTAGTATACCGATGCGAGCCGGCGCGCACCACACTTCGCAGGGCTTTCGCATCTAAAGTGTAACAGCGCGAGTTTTGCCACGAATGTCACGGATTGATACGAATTGGCACGAACGATCCCCATTCGTAAGAATTCGTGTCAATTCGTGAAATGCGTGGCAAATAACCCGGTCCTCGCGAACAAGGTGCGATTACCCTGCCACACTTCGCATACCGCAGCAAAGGAAAGATCACATATGGCAGACACGCACGAATCCTGGTCAGCGCCCGAGCCGAGCGACACGCTCAAGCCCCTCGGTCGTCTTGTCGGAACCTGGGAGCTCTCGGGGGACTCGAGCGGCACGGTCACCTATCGCTGGATGGAGGGGGGCTTCTTCCTGATCCAGGACGTCGACATCACAGTGTTCGGTCACCCGGTTCGAGCGACCGAGTACATCGGCCACCTGCGCCCCTTCGGCCAGGCGCCGAGTGCAGACATCCATTCGTGGGTCTTCGACACGCAGGGAAACACGCTTGACTACGTCTACGAGTTGGAGGGTGACACACTCACGATCTGGGGCGGCTTCAAAGGCTCGCCGGCCTATTTCAAGGGGACCTTCACCGATGACGACACCAACGAGGGGTCGTGGGTCTATCCGGGCGGCGGCGGTTACAGCTCCATCATGAAGCGCACGAAGCGGGCGCCGCGATGAGCCCCAAAACCCAACGTCGCTTGGGCGTCGTCGTCTGTGTGGGCAGCGGGGTCTTCTTGGCCTTGCTGGGCGGATTACACAGCCTGCGACCGGACCTCGATCCGTCCTGGCGCTTCATCAGCGAGTATGCCCGTGGCGACTTCGGCTGGCTGATGTCCCTCGCCTTTGCGGCGCTGGCCGTGGCCTGTCTTTCGGGCCTGTGGGTCTTTCGGCAGCCTGCCGGCGGCTGGCCAGGGCGCATCGGGGCGGTGTTGCTCGGTATCAGCAGCCTCGGGATGCTGATGGCAGCCGTCTTCGTGACGGACCCGATCAACACGCCTGCGGATCGGTTGAGCCTGAGCGGGACGCTCCACAGTCTTGGCGGCGGACTGAACTTCACCACGTTGGCTGTCATCGCCCTCACGCTCGGGTTGGCCCGAAATGAGCGCTGGCAGGGGAGCGTGGCGCTGCTATGGGCGCTCGCCGGCCTGGGTCTCCTGGCGGACCTGGCCTTCTTTATCGTCAGCGCCTCGGCGGCCGGGGACGGTTTTGGGCCGGGCAACTACACCGGCCTGCTCGGTCGAATCGTGATGGTCAGCGTCGCCGCCTGGATGATCACGGCCGGCGCGCACGCGATTCGCCTGGCAGTGGTCCGTGACATGCTCGGCCGGCCGGTCGCGGGCCTTGAAAGACACTAAGCGCACCGGTCGAACCGGGTAAGGCAAAGCGCCCCGTGCCGGAACTGAGGCGGGTTCGGCCCATCTCGGCTCCGGCACGGGGCGCTCTTTGTTGGTGGGACGACCCTAAGCCCGTTCGCGCTGCCGCCGCGGGTTGGGCATGCGCCGGGTACGGCCCTTGCCACCGGTCGGTTCGCCTGCGTCGAGGCGGCGCTCGATCTCACCCAGTCGCGAAAGCTTCTCCCACGATGGGAGCTGGCCGCCCTTGTCGAGCATGGATTGACGAAGTTCAAGGATTTGATCGCGCAACAACGCAGCTTTCTCGAACTGGAGTTCCTGCGCGGCCGTGCGCATCTGGGCCTCGAGCTCTGCCACCAATCGCTCGAGCTCGCCGGCCGGCAGCGACGCCGGCGTGACAGCCCGTTCGTCGTTGTACGGCGCCGCCTCCTCGGCCACGGCGTGGACGCGTTCGGTCAGGTCGTGGATGCCCTTGATCACACTGGCGGGCGTGATGCCGTGCTCGAGATTGTGCGCCATCTGGATCGCGCGGCGGCGATTGGTTTCTTCGATCGCGAACTTCATCGAGTCCGTGATCCGATCGGCATACATAAAGACCTTGCCCTCGACGTGGCGGGCGGCGCGGCCGACGGTCTGGACCAACGAGGTCTGCGAGCGCAGGAAACCTTCCTTGTCGGCATCCAGGATCGCGACCAGCGACACCTCGGGCAGGTCGAGGCCCTCGCGGAGCAGGTTGATGCCGACCACGATGTCGTAGATTCCGAGCCGCAGGTCGCGCAGGATCTCGATCCGCTCGAGCGTGTCGACCTCGGAGTGCAGGTAGTGGACTTTGAAGTTCAGCTCCTGTAGATAGGTCGACAGGTCCTCGGCCATGCGCTTGGTGAGCGTGGTCACCAGCGCGCGCTGGCCCTTGGCGATGCGGGCCCGCAGCTCGCCGACGAGGTGGTCGACCTGGCCCTTGGTCGGCAGGATCTCGATCTCAGGGTCGATCAGGCCGGTCGGGCGGATGACCTGCTGGACCAGCTGCTGCTTGTGTTTCATCTCGTACGGCCCGGGGGTGGCGGAGATGTACAGCGCCTGGCCAACGCGCTCCTCGAACTCGGCGAAGCTGAGCGGGCGGTTGTCGAGCGCCGACGGCAGACGGAAGCCGTACTTGACCAGCTCATCCTTGCGCGAGCGGTCGCCGCCCCACATGCCGTTGACCTGGGGGATGGTCATATGCGATTCGTCGACCACCATCAAGAAATCTGGCGGGAAGTAGTCGATCAACGTCCACGGCGGCGATCCCGGCGGGCGCTGGTCGAGGTGACGCGAGTAGTTCTCGATGCCTGAGCAGTACCCGACCTCACGCAGCATTTCGAGATCATAGCGCGTGCGTTGCTCGATGCGTTGGGCTTCCAGCAACAGATCGTTTTCCTTGAAGTATTTGATGCGCTCCTCGAGCTCGGTATCGATGCCCTGGATCGCGGCCTGGAGCTTGTCGGCGGCTGTGATGAAGTGCTTGGCCGGGAACAGATCGAGGGCGTCGTGGTCTTTGACGATCTCGCCGGTGAGTGGGCTGAACTCGCTGATGCGTTCGATCTCGTCGCCAAAGAAGGTGACGCGATAACCGAACTCATCGGTGTAGGCCGGCATGATCTCGAGCGTGTCGCCGCGGACGCGAAACGTGCCGAGCTTGAGATCGACGTCGTTGCGGGTGTAGTGGATCTCGACCAGCTGACGGAGCAGCGTGTTGCGGCGCACCTGCTGACTGCGCTGCAGGTGGATGACGACGTTGCCGTAGGCCTCGGGCGAGCCGAGGCCGTAGATGCACGAGACCGAGGCCACGATCAAGACATCGCGGCGGCTGAGCAGGGCCGTGGTCGCGGCCAGGCGCAGCCGGTCGATCTCCTCATTGATCTGACTTTCCTTTTCGATGTACAGATCGTGGCGGGCGACGTAGGCTTCGGGTTGATAGTAGTCGTAGTACGAGACGAAGTATTCGACCGCGTTCTCGGGGAAGAACTCCTTGAACTCGGAATACAGCTGGGCGGCCAGGGTCTTGTTGTGCGCGATAACCAGGGTGGGGCGCTGGACGCGCTGGACGACGTTGGCGACCGTGAAGGTCTTGCCGGTGCCGGTGGCGCCCAGTAGCACCTGGGATTTGAGGCCGTTTTCGAGGCCGTTGACGAGCTGGTCGATCGCGACGGGCTGGTCACCGGTCGGTTGGTAGGGGGCGTGAAGCTTGAAATCCATGGGGCCTCCGGATCTCGCCACGTCAGCGAGGGTGCGCATAGCCAACATCCAGGGAGTGAAAGTAGAACATTTATTTTATCACGGTCGACGGAGCGGCAAACGGCTGGGGAGGATGTGGCATCGAATTGCTGTGCCGAGCACAGCATGTGTTGTCGTGCTCGGTGTGAGGGGTCGGGCATGGCATGCGGTGGTGTGTTCGGCGCACGATGTCGTGCGCGGCGTGAGGCGTCGTGCGCGGCGTGTGGAAAGGTTGGTCTCTGGGCGTCGTATCCGCGCGATCAAGGGTCGGGGCGATCTGGCTCCTCGTCCTCCGTGTCATCCAGAGAGTGGATGGGCGGCGCCCAAACGGCGGGCGAGAAACGGCGGGAGGCCTGTGTTTCGCTGAGACCCAGTGGCGCGCTCGTAAGGGCGGCGCTTGTCGCCGCCCTGTGGGTCGTGGCGAGCGCCGGACAGGCAAGGCCTACTCAGGGCCGGCACTGCATCGACCGCAGAGTCGAGCGCGTTTTGTTTCTCAGTAGGGCCCGAGGCACACAGGTCGCATCGACAAGGGTACGGGCCCGAAGGATCTCCCTTTGGACTCGTCTGCCGCTCTGCCACCGCCTCCACGACCGAGGCGCCTGAACGGAGATCCTTCGCGCCCACGTCGCGTCTGCCCACCAAGGCGCCCGGGGCGCTCTGGATGACATCGGGCCTGAGCGGTCTCACTTCCCGGCGTCGGGTTCATCGACGACGGCTCCGCGGCCCTCATCGTCCGTGTCAACAACGATGCCTCCGCGCACGCTCGTCATCCGCTCCATCAACGACCGCTCCGCGCGCCCCCTGGTCGTCCGTGTCATCCACGTGCGGCTTCGCGCGGCCCTCATCGTCCGTGTCATCCAGAGAGTGGATGGGCGGCGCCCAAACGGTCGGCGAGAAACGGCGGGAGGCCTGTGTTTCGCTGAGACCCGGTGGCGCGCTCGTAAGGGCGGCGCTTGTCGCCGCCCTGTGGGTCGTGGCGAGCGCCGGACAGGCAAGGCCTACTCAGGGCCGGCACTCCATTGACCGCAGA
>JAEURK010000206.1 GCA_016789175.1 Anaerolineales bacterium | reverse complement strand
TCCAGGCGTCTTAACAGACAGATGCAGATGATCGCCGAACCACAGCTTGCCGGGGGGCCGATTCCTGCCACCGATCAGCGCACCCTGACCGAGATCTACACGACGTACAGCCCGCGCCTCTATCGCTACGCCTATCGGCTTTTGGGCGAAGCCGCCGAGGCCGAGGAAATGGTGGCCGAAACCTTTCATCGTTTCCTGGTGGCCGTGCGTTTCGAGCAGGGTCCGCAGCTGCACCTCTCTGGGTACCTGTTTCGGATCCTGCATAACCTCATCACCGATCGCTTCCGCCGTCGGCCTCCGACGCTGGTGCCGCTCGATGACGATCTTCCGGGCGACTCGGACCCGGCCCGGTTAGGTGATCTGCACCTGCAGCAGGCCCGGGCCCGGGCATTGCTGCTCCGCCTGACACCTGAACAACGCTTCGTCATCACGCTGAAGTATTTCGAGGGGCTGTCGAACGACGAGATCGCGGCCGCCCTCGGCAAGAACACCGGCACCGTCAAATCCCTGCAGCATCGCGGGCTCGAGGCGCTGCGCCGGGCGTTGATCCGCGAGGGCTGGGCGCCGGAAGGAGCACGGGTATGACTGACATGATGGATCGCCTCGATCGCAGCCTTCAGAGCGGCCGGCTGGCCGATCCAGAAGTGGAGCCTTGGCTGGCGACGTTGACGGCCCTGGATCCGCTGCGTGACGTTCCGGAGCGGTCGGTGGCCTTGGCCGAGGCCGGTCTGGCGGCCTTCTTGAGCGAGGCGCGCCGCCTGCCCGTATCCGAACCGTCACCGGCGCGTCATCATGGGTGGAAGGTCTTTCCCTTCCGCAAGGAGCATCCAACCATGAACGTCCTGGCTTCCCTGGCCCTGGTGCTGACCCTGGTCTTTGGCGGCGCCGGCGCCACGGCTTTTGCCGCTCAGAGCAGTCAGCCCGATGAGCCGCTCTATGGCGTCAAACTGGCGACCGAAGATCTGCGCCTCGGGTTGAGCGCCGATCCGCAGGAGCGCCTGGTGTTGGCGCTGAATCTGGTGCAGGTGCGCACGCAGGAGATGGTGCGGCTGGTCGAACAGGAGCGCGCGGTGCCCGAGCAGCTCGGGCTGCGACTGCAGAGCCACGTCGAAGCGGCGTTGCAGGCGGCTGCCCAGCTCGGCGATGGCCCGCTGACGGCGGCGGCGACCCAGATCCAAGAGCGCAGTCAGGCTCAGTTGCAGGCCGTCGCCCGATTGCGCGCGCTGGCGCCGACGGATCGCGGTCTGCGCAACGCCGAGACCGCCCTGACGCGTCTGCAGGCCATGGCCCAGCTGGGGCAGGACGATCCGGCCCAGTTCCGCCAGCGCGCGCGGATCGGCGGATCTGCGCCGCTTCCGTCAGCGACGCCGGCCGAGACCGATGACGGGCTCGTTCCCGCTACGGCCACGCCACTGACCGGCAACCACGGCTATGGCCCCGGAACCGGCACCTGTCAGGATGACGTGCTCGCCTGCACGCCCGAACAGGACGGCAACAGCTACGGCCCCGGCCCGGGCAATGCGTCCGTGACACCGGGCGCCGGGCCGATCGCGACCCAGCCGGTCGGAGCACCGGGCGGCAACGGCGGTTCGAATGGCAACGGCCAGGGTGGGGGGCCCGCGCTCACGCCGGTCTCCACGATGGTGAACGGCGGCGGCTACGGCCCAGGCCCCGTCAACACACCGGCGCTCGAAGTGACCTGCACGCCTGAGCAGGACGGCAATAGCTACGGGCCGGGCCCGGGCAACCCTTCGGTGACGCCCGTCGGCGAAAACAACAGCAACGGCGGTGGAGGTCCGGCGGCCACACCGCAGCCCGGTAACGGCCGACCGTAGTGTCTTGGGCCTGGGCGACCGCCGTTTGCCACACACCCAAGGGCGGCGTCGCCCTACGCGCAGAACCGGGAAGGCGTTCGGGGTACCACCCCGAATGTCTTCCCGGTTCTGCGCTTAGGGTGAGCGTGAACACGACCAGCCAGGGTCTCATTGCCGCGGTCTCTGACTGCCGCGCACAGACCCATCCGATATACTTGAGAGACCCCCGATGATCCCGGCTTCCACACTACCTACAAAGGCTTTCGATGACACTCCGAACTCGGCTTTCGCTTGACGGCTCCTGGCATTTCTGGGCCGACCCGCAGTCAAACCTTACGCACGATGCGCTCAATGCCGATGTCGCGCGCATCGTGAACGTGCCGGCGCCGTGGCAATCGCAAGACCCTGACCTCGTGTACTACACCGGCATCGCCTGGTATCACCGCACCTTCGAGCTCGCGCCGGATCGGCTCGGGGGCCGGGTGGTGTTGGGGTTCGGCGCCGTCGACGACCGGGCCGAGATCTGGCTCAACGACGTCAAAGTCGGCGAACATGAAGGCGGCTACCTGCCGTTCGAGTTCGATGTGACCGCCCACGCCCGGGAGGGCGTCAACACGCTGGTCGTGCGGGTGGAAGACACACTGCTGGCCCAGCCCGAAATCCCGCATGGTAAGCAGTCGTGGTACGGCGCGCTTTCGGGTTTGTGGCAATCGGTGTGGATCGAAGGCCGCGCCGATGTGCATCTGCTGACCGCGCGGGTTACGCCGCGCCTGGCCGACGGCGTCGTCGACGTGGCGTTGACGACGAACCGGCCCCTGGCCGACGGCCAGATCGTCCGCTTCACAATCGTCGATCCGACGGGCGCTGTCTGCGCCCAGGCCGAGGCAGGCGCGCTGACAGCCGCGCTCCGCGTGCCGGAGCCCCTGGCCTGGGACGTCGACACGCCGCGGTTATACACGTTGCAGATCACGCTGTGCGCGGCGGATGCCACGCCCAGCGACGTCCTGACCGAGACCTTCGGCTTTCGCACCATCGCGACCGAGAACGGCCGACTGCTTTTGAACGGTCGCCCGATCTATCTGCGAGGCGCGCTCGATCAGGATTACTATCCGGATACGATTTGCACGCCGCCGTCGGACGCCTTTATCGAGGATCAGTTCCGCAAGGCCAAGGCGATGGGCCTCAACTGCCTGCGCCTGCACATCAAGGTCGGCGATCCGCGCTACTACGCCGCCGCGGACCGCGTCGGCCTGTTGATCTGGAGCGAGCTCCCGAACTGGAGCCTTTTGACCGACGAAACCCGCCGGCGCGCGCAGACGACGGTCGCGGGCATGGTGGCGCGCGACTGGAACCACCCGAGCCTGATCATCTGGACCTTGATCAACGAGAGTTGGGGCGTCGATCTGACCAACCCGGAGCACCGCGCCTGGTTGTCCGACGCCTATGACACGCTCAAGGCCCTCGATCCGCAGCGGCTCGTGGTCGGAAACTCGGCCTGCTGGGGCAACTTCCACGTCGTCACCGATATCGAGGATTTCCACAACTACTACGCCATCCCAGACCACTACACCGAGTGGCGCGATTGGGTGGCGAATTTCGCCGGCCGGGCACATTGGGCGTATGCCCAGACGTACCCGGGCATCGAAGCCTGGCGCGCGTATCAGCGGGATCCCTGGCACTCGACGCCGTGGCCCCCGGCGCCCGAGGTGCGTCGTCGTGGTGACGAGCCGCTGATCGTCTCCGAGTTCGGCAATTGGGGCCTGCCCGATGTCGATGCTCTTCTGGAGAAGTACGGCGGCCGGGAGCCGTGGTGGTTCGAGAGCGGGCACGAGTGGGGTGACGGCGTCGTGTACCCGCACGCGGTTCACCAGCGTTTCCAGGATCATCACTTCGCGCGCGCCTTTCCGACGCTGTCGGCCCTGGCCGAGGCCAGCCAGCGCATGCAGCTGCTGGCGCTGAAGTACCAGATCGAGCAGATGCGGCTGCAGCCCAACCTGCAGGGCTACATCATCACCGAATTCACGGACGTGCACTGGGAGTGCAACGGCCTGCTCGATATGCAGCGCACGCCCAAGGCGCACTTCGCGGCGCTGGCCGACCTGAATGCCGATGACCTGGTCGTGCCGACGACGGCCCGGGCGGCTTATTGGTCGGGCGAGGATTGCGCGATCGACCTGACGCTCTCGCACTACTCGAACCACGACCTGACCGGGGCGCGGCTGAGTTGGGCCGTCGACGGCCACCCGGATCTACAGGGCGAGTGGTCCATCTCATCGGCCGCGGCGCCGAGCGTGCAGCCGGTGGGCCGGATCGCGTTCTCGGCCCCCGGTCTGGCGCGGCCGGCGCGCTTGATCGTGCGCTGGGCGATGACGACCGCCCAGGGTTTGCCCGTGGCGCGCAACACCGAGACCGTATATGTTTTCCCGCGCCTGAACGCGCCGCTCAAAGCCCGCGTCTTTGCGCCGGAGCTTGGGCCGGACCTGGCGGCGCTGGGCTGCACGGTGGTTACTGATCTGGCTGGGGCCGAGATCGCGGTCGTGACCACGCTGACCGACGCGTTGCGCGCGTACGTGTTGGCCGGCGGGCGCGTGCTCTGGCTGGCCGAGACGCCGGACTCTCTGCAGACCCATCTGCCGGGTGTGAGTGTGCGCGAGCGGCACGGTCAACCCTGGCAGGGCGACTGGGCCAGCAGCTTCAGCTGGCTCAACCAAGATCGGCTCTTCGCCGACATCCCAACCGAAGGGCTGCTCGATTTCGCCTTTGCCGATCTCACGCCGGATTGCGTCTTGACCGGCTTTGGGCCCAACGATTTCGCCACGCACGTACACGCCGGCCTGACCGTCGGCTGGCTGCACAAGACGGTCGCCTTGATCGCCGAGCGCTCGCTCGGGCGAGGGCATTTGCTGATCTGCACGTTGCGTTTGAGCCGGGCGCTCACGCATCACCCGGTGGCCCAGGCGCTGGTGGTGGAGATGCTTCGGCACCTGCAGCCACCGGTCTGACGGTCGACCAAGGTCAAGAGCAGCGCAGGCGTCACGGTCTCGCGGCGTGGCCGCGAAGCAGTGACGCCTGCGATTCTGGTGGCCTTTGCGGACTGTCAGACCGATGACTGCAAGTGCCGAAGCATCTCCGCCACCAGCGCCTGGGCGACCGGATGATGCGGGAGCGCCCGGCTCAAACGCAGCGTGCTGATCAGCAAATGCCCTCGCCCGAGCGAGCGCTCGGCGATCAAGGCGACCGTCTTGTGCAGCCAGCCGACGGTCAGGCCGGCGTGT
>JAEURK010000204.1 GCA_016789175.1 Anaerolineales bacterium | reverse complement strand
CCCACCATGAGGATGGCCATGAGCCCATAGAGCATGAGCGGCGTCACCAGGGCCGCTTCCAGAGTCGCGCTGCCGGATTGAAGCCAGGCTCGGCGAACGCGCGGTGGGCGTGCAGCGGGGTTCATGCGAGTTCTCAGGAACGTGGACTAATTTCCGCCGGCCGCGCCAGCTGTGTTGGTGATCGCATCGGCAGCCTGCTGCAGAACAGCCTGAAGGTTCGTGCGGAACGTGCCGATCACGGCACCGACCGCGGCCAGGATGGCGATACCCATGATGGCGTACTCGGTCACGGTCCAGCCCTCTTCGTCTGACCAGGCTTGCTTCAGTTTGTTCACGATGATGTTCGGCATCTCGGTCCTCTCATGGTGTCGGTTCGTTTGTCCCGGTCGAGCTTGAGCCGGCCACCGGGCAGGACGGCAGAGGCATCATCACAGTCCCCGGACCACCTCCTTGCGACAGATCCAGCCTATGCGCGCGGCCCTTCGCGGTGCGTTACCGTCCGTTACGGGGCGTGATCGGCGCGTCATGGCCCCAGCACCGATCCGATTTGCAGCACCGCCGGGATCGCGACGACGATGATCGTGATCGGTAACAGCGTCGCGGCCGAGATCACCACCATGCGCAGCTCCGACTTCACGGCCAGCATATCGATCCGCAGGTTGAGCTGAGTGCGCATGCGTTTGGCCAGCAGCTGCAACTGATCGGCGACCATCGTGGTCTGACCGAGGTGCCCGGCCTTCACGATCTCCAGAAACTCGTCTAGCTCCGGCAGACCGTCCGGGAGCAGGCCGCGCAGTTCTTCCACCAACGCCACCACGTCGGTGCGCCCGGTGGTCAGCCCGCCGGCGAGGTCGCGCAGGAGCGCCATGAAGAGCCCGCCGGCCGAGCGACTGAGCCAGCCCAGGCGGTCGGCGTCGGTCACGTTCGCCAGCGCGGGCTGCAGGGCGGCGCCGGCGCGGATCGACAGCGCAAGCCGATCCAGGACCCAGGCCATCTCACGAAAGACCGCCTCGCGCCGTTCGTTCAGGGCCTGATCGATGCGCTCGTCCGGCCGCCGCAGGCCGAAGAACCCGGCCACGAACACGCCCACCACGGCCAGCAGCGGCGCATTCGGGAAGAACACGACCATGGAGAAGACCACGACCACGGCGTAGATCACGGCACTGGCGATCTTGCTGCCGTAGTAGTCGCCGACCGTGCGATACAGATGGCCCGAGCGACGCAGGCGCTCGTCGATCGTCTCCACCTGGGCGGTGCCCCACACGTTGAAGCCGAGGTCGATCAGGAAGCCGCTCAGACCCTTCTGCGCAAAGCGCGGCAGGTCCGACACGACCCCGTCTTCCTCTTTGGCCGCCAGCTCGGGATACATGCGCCAGCCCGGGTCAATCGGGTTCACGCTCGTCCGCGAACGTCGACGCCACGCCATCTGGAGATCGCCCAGCGCGGCAGCCGTGCTGGTGATCAGGACCCCGGTGAAGATCGCGGCCAGGCCGGAGAGCACCAGGACCAGCGCCAGGTCGGGCCTCATCGCGCCTCCTTCGGCAACGCCGACGCACCCGCCGGCACGCTGCCAGCGGTGGCGCTTATCGGGCGCGGCTGGGCGTCCAGCTGGCCCATGAAGTCGATCTCGCGCCGCAGCTGCGCGGAGAAGTAGCGGTATCCATATACAAAGGCGCCGCCCGAAAGTCCCCAGCCGGCCAGGACCAGGAGCTGGCCGACCCAGGTGCGATAGAACGAACTGATCTCGGGAAAGATGACGTTGGCGCCGAGCACGTACGCGAAGGGCATCGCGGCCATGATCCAGAGCTGGATCAGTGGCCGGTTCATCTTGGCCCGCACCTCTTTGAGGGTCCGCGTCCGATCCTGGAGCGTCGCCTGCAGATGCGGCAGCATCTCGGTCAGGGGCGCGCGCTGTTGGGTGAGGTCCAGCAGCATTTCATACAGCGACCCGATCAGCAGGCTGTTATGGCGCCGCACGACCTCGGCGAAGATCTCATCTAGCTGCTGCCGGCCGCCCAGCCGCAGCTGTGCCGCGATGTAGGCCCAGTCGTCGCGGAAGACCACGGGGCCGCGCTCGGCCACCAGATAGGCCGTGCGTTGCAGGTCGTTGCCGATCCGGGCGGACGTGATCAGGGTGCTCACCAGCTGCGGCAGCTGTTCTTCCTTCTCCTGGCGGCGGGTGTCCGCGCGCGACATCAGGAAGAACCCGTAGAGGCCGAGGCTGGAGAAGGCCACCATGCCGGCCGGCAGGATCGCGCCCATCAGGGCATACACCAGCAATCCCGCCCCGGCCCCCACGGCCAGAGCCGTGAGGAGGAACTCGGTCACCGAGATCGAGAGTCCGGCCTCGAGCAGGCGCCGTTTCAGGCGCTCCAAGACCCCGGGAGTCTTTTCGCCCGTGACCGAGAGCTGCTCGAGATAGGTCCTGGGCAGGCTCTGCGGCCAGAGGCTGTAGGCGATGACGAAGAAAGCCAGGGCGCCGATGACGCTGGCGGCCGCGCCGGCCAGGAAGCTCTGCTCGCCGCTAATCATCGCGCACCGCCTGGAGCCGCGGGCCGCGCCCGGCGCCGGGACGCTCCATCACGTCGCGCGCGGCGCGGGCGCTCGCGACGATGGCGTCGTAGCTGGCGCCGATGGCGCGTAGCTCGTTCTCGTGGGCCTCACTGAGTCGATGACCCGTGCACAGGAGGCGTTCGCGCTCTTTGTCCCACTTGAAGAGCGGCGTGCGCACGGGCACGGTTCCCTCGACGCTCCCGGTGAATTCAACGATCTCGTCCACGTAGCGACGACCCTGCTCGGTCTTGCGGACGGTGACGCCCAGATGAAAGGCGCGGGCGATCATGTGCGCGATGGTGGCCTCGCTGGCCTGGGTCTTGAAGTCGGCCTCCTGCAGCATCATCATGATCCGGGTCGGCACATCCTCGATGCTGTCGCTGTGGATCGAGGTCAGGCCCCAGCGGTGACCGGTCCAGCAGGCCTTGAGCAGGTCGAAGACCTCGGCGCTGCGCGCTTCGCCCACGATCAGGGCGTCCGGACGCTGGCGCAGGGACGCAATCACCAGATCGCGCTGGGTGATCTCGGGCAAACCTTCGGAGGAGGCCGGGCGCGCCGTGAAGTACACGCAGTTCTCGGCGTTGTGCAGGCCTTTGCG
>JAEURK010000159.1 GCA_016789175.1 Anaerolineales bacterium | reverse complement strand
GGCATCGGTGCCGACGCGGAACTCGATCGGTGAGCGACCGATAGCCTGGCAGGCTTCGATCTCGCCGGCCTTGATCGGGCGCGAGGCGTTGGCGATATCGATCTCGCCGGTGGTGCAGAAGCGCTCGAAGCCGGCGCCGGTACCGATGCTGTCGACTGTGATGTTGCCGCCGCCCTCGTTCTGGTAGAGCTCGGCCACGCGCTGGCTGAGCGGGAAGACGGTCGAGCTGCCGGCCGTGATCACGTCACCGGATATCTCCGCGGGCGACGCGATTGTGGATACCGTCCAGGCAGTTGAGGCCTCGGGCAAGGCGGTGGCTTCAGGGGCGGTCGTGACCGAAGCCGATGCGCCTTCGGTCGTGTTGGGTGCGATGAGCCCCGGCGCAGCCTGTGTCGGCTGCCCACAGGCGCTCAGCCCCAGGCTCACGGCCATCAGGCCGGAACTGAGCCACAGCAATCGGCGGGAAAGCATTCCTGGCATCTCCTTGGCGCGTAACGTGCCGTGGTGGACTCTAGTGCGGCCAGATCAAACCCGTGCAAAGCGAACATTAAGGGGGCTTGACTTAGCGAGATCTGGGCCGAGGTTGGATCACCCACTCAGGCCATTTCGGCCTCCGGGACGAATGTGACTGGGCCGGCCGATGGGCGTGGGTACAATACTCGCGATCGGATGCCAGCCCGGACACGCAAATGCGTCACCGGCCCGGTTGGCGTCCGCCGGTGACACCTCGACGTGCAAAATTCCGTTTCAGCATGGTTCCAGAGCCAGTGGCGCATCCTGAGCACGCGCCTCTTCGGCTATCTACCGCCCGACGTCCGCCATAACCAGTTTGCCGATCTCTTTGCGGCCCTTTCGTTTGGGCCTTTAGTGGCCAGCCTGGGCTTTATCCCGGTGGTGTTGCGCAATCTCGGGGCGCCGCCGGATTGGCTTGCGTTCTATTCGGCGCAGCCGTTCATCGGGTTCGTGGTGGCACCCTGGTTGGCCATGCTCTTCCCTCGGGGTTTTGGGCTGAAGCGCATGGCCCTTGTCGCCTGGGCGATCAGCCGCGGCTCGTTCCTGTTGATCGGGTTCGTTACGGGCTGGCCGGGCCTCCTGGCCGTGACAGCGTTGTTTTGGATCGTCGAAGCGGTGCCGTCGCCGACCTACGTGCGCATCATGCAGGCCGTGTTCCCGGTGGAGTTACGCGGCCGGGTCATGGCCAACGTCCGGATTGCGCTATCGATCGTGACGCTGTTGGCGACGGCACTCTTGGGTTGGCTGCTGGACACGATCGGTTATCGAGCCCTCTTCCCGATCGTATCGATCGGCGGCATTGGCGCGGTGGTGCTCTTCTCGCGTTTGCGTCTGGATGAAAGCAAGTTGCCGCCTTCGCGGACGTCGGGCGGGGCGCTGACCAAGATTCTCAAGCAGGACCGTCGGTTTGTGGTCTTCCTGCTGGCTGTCGTGGCCTTCGGTGTCGGCTGGTTGTCGGTCGGGCCGCTCTTGCCGCTGGTTCAGGTGGATCAGTTGCACCTCTCGTATACCGAGATCGGCGCGTTGACGACGGTCAACTCGGTCTTCTTTGTCATCGGCTACATGGTGCTTGGGCGTTGGATCGACCGCGCCGGAGGCGTTCAAGTTCTGCGCTGGGTCTTCTTGATCGGCGCGATCGTGCCGTTGAGTTATGCCTTTGCCGACTCGGTCTGGATCCTGATCCCGGCTTTCGCGGCGATGGGCTTCCTGAACGCGGGGCTCGATCTGGGCATGCTCAACGCGCTCATACAGCTGTGTGACCCGGATGAGCTGGGGGCTTATTCTAGTCTGCAGTACACGGTTGTGGGGATGCGCGGCTTGCTGGCGCCGTTTATCGGCGTGTGGGTGGTTCGGGCCGGGCTGCCGATGTCGTGGGCGTTTTTGGCCGGGGCGCTCTTGATCGGCACGGCGGTGGTGATTCTTTACCGGGTGCGCGTCAGCGGCCCGGTTCGGTCGAGTGCGCCGGCCGCGGCCCCGACGCCGGCCGTCGAATAGTCCAGTCGACGCCCTGGCGCGCCTCAACCTCGGGCGCGGCTCGCCAGCCGATGAACAGCGCTGTCAGGCTCCGGGCAGCAGCGTGAAGAAGAACGTCGTGCCGCGGCCCGGGATCCCTTCGCTTTCCACCCAGATCCGGCCCCCGTGGGCCTCCACAACGTGCTTGGCGATCGCCAGGCCGAGCCCCGTGCCCGATTGCCTCAGCCGGGCCCGGTCGCCGCGATAGAACCGCTCGAAGACGCGGGGTTGGTCGACGGCCGCGATCCCGGGGCCATTGTCCGTCACCGCGATGACGATGTCGCCTTCCTGGCGGTGGGCTGTCAGGCGGATCTTTCCGCCCTCGTGCGTGAATTTGATCGCATTGTGGACCAGGTTGCCAAGGGCGCGCGAGATCTGGTCGACATCCGCCAGCGCGGCGAGCTCCTCGCTGACGTGCACGCTGAGTTCCTGATGCTTCCGGTCAGCCTGGGGTTGCAGACGATTGACGGCGCTGGCCATCAACTCCCGGACCGGCACCGGCACCAACCGGACCAGCGCCTGGCCCGATTCGATCTGTGCCAGATCGAGCAGTTCTTGCGACATCTGCTCGAGGGCGTTGACTTCCGTGTTGATCTTCTCCAGGTGACTGCGGATCTCATCGGAGTTGGTGGCCACGCCGGTCAGCAGGCTCTCGACCACCAGGCGAACCGACGTGAGCGGCGTGCGAAGTTCGTGCGAAATATTGGCGATGAAGTCCCGCCGGGCGCGCCCAAGCCGCTGCAACTCGCTCATCTCGCGGAAGACGACGACGACGATGCCGCCGTCGGCTACACGCGCGCGCACACGATAGGGCAGCCCGGCCAGCCCGATCTGGGCGTCCATCTCGCCTTGATGGTCGCGGGCTGTGGAGACCAGCTCGTCGAGTTCGGCTGAGCGCGAGGCCGTCATCAGGCTCTCGCCAGCAACGGCTCCCGACCCAAGGATCTCGTTGGCAGCGGCGTTGAGGCGCAGGATCTGGCCTTGTGCGTTGAGCACCAACAGCCCGTCGATTTGCGCGACTTCGAGGGCCGAGATCTGCGACTCGAGCTGCTCGAGTCGGTGACGGGCCTCAACCAGGCGCCGGTCGGCGATCACGGCCACGGTTTGCCATTGTTCGGCCCGGGCGTGCTCGACCCGCCAGCGCCAGGCCAGGACGCCGATGGCAACGACGGCCACGGCCAGGGCGATCCAATCGAGTGGGGTCATCCTTCGAACCGGTAGCCGACACCGCGCACGGTCGTGATCCGGCGGGGTGTGGAGGGATCAGCCTCGACTTTTTCGCGCAGCCACCGGATGTGCACATCGACGGTGTGGCTGTCGCCGATATAGTCGAACCCCCAGACCCGATTGAGCAGAAGATCGCGCGAGAGCACGGCGCCCTGATTGCGCATCAGCTCGGCCAGAAGATCGAATTCGCGATGCGTCAGCTTGAGCTCGGCGCTTCCGAGGCTGGCGCGTCGGGCGAGCAGGTCCATCGACAGCTCGCCGGCGCTCAAGCGTGTGGCCTGCGCCCGGTGATCGGCGTGCGAGCGACGCAGGTTGGCGCGTACCCGGGCCATCAGTTCGCCCAGGCTGAATGGCTTGACGACGTAGTCGTCGGCGCCGGTCTCGAGCCCCGTGATCCGATCCATTTCGGTGCCACGGGCCGTCAGCATGATGATCGGCACGTCCGAGTCCTTGCGCACGATCCGACACACGGACAGCCCGTCGAGCTTGGGCAGCATCAAGTCCATGATGATCAGGTCCGGGCCTTCGTCCCGGGCCAGATCCAGGCCGGTCATGCCGTCGGCGGCCGTCAAGACATCGTAGCCTTCGGCTCGCAGGTTCATGGCCAGGGTCTCGCGCACCGTGGCCTCGTCTTCGATGAGGAGTATGGTTGCCATAGGTCGTTGGCAGCCTAGGTCAAGAAGATCAAGAGCGGGTTAAGCACGGCGCAAGTTTATCCGATAAACCGTGACAGGCGGGGCCGAAGGCCCTCAATCGCAACGGCACAACCAGAACGAAATTTGGCATAAAGCGATGTGTTCCAGGGGCCGGGGCGAAGCCTCGACTCCTGGTGCACCTCACTTTTGCCTGTCTTCTCCCGCCAGGACCGCTGTTATCCGGCATCCCGCGGCTTCAACGGTGCCCGGCACTCGATTCGCGTGCCCTGACCCGGTTCGGCGTGGACCTTCAAGGAGCCGCCGAGATCGGCCAGGCGCTCCTGAATGCCGACCAGCCCGAAGTGACCGGCCGGCGCCAGCTGTCGCAATCGCGGCGGGGGTGAAAACCCCTGCCCGTCGTCGTGCACGATCAGGCTCAATTCGCCGGCCAGCGCTTCAAGCCGCACCCTGACGAGACCCGCCTGGGCATGTTTGGCCACGTTGTTGAGCGACTCGCGTAAGGCGCTGAAGAAGGCTGACGCCAGCGGCTCTGGGATCTCGAGATCCTCGTCGGGCAACACGGTGAAGTCCACAACCACCGGGTGCTGGCGGGCGAAGCCTCGAATCAGGCCGCGCGCCGCGGCCGGGAGCCCGACCTCGTCCAGGGCCGGCGGTCGCAGATCGGATGAGATCCGCCGGATATGGGTGATCAGATCCACGATCTGCGCTCGGGCTTCGGCCGCCGCAGGCACGTCACGGGCCGCCGCCAGCGTAAAATTGAGGCCGACCAACGGTTGGATGATGTGATCGTGAAGCTCGCGCGACACCCGTTTCCGCTCTTCATCGCGCGTCTGCAAAGCCGCCCGCGAGAGTTGCTCGAGTTCGCGCGTGAACTGAGCGTTTTCGAGGGCAAAGCCGATCTGTCGGGAGGAGAGGGCGATCAATTCTACTTCTTCCGCCGAGTAGGCGGTCGACTTGCGACCCAGGACGAGCACGGCTTGCAGGTGGCCATGCACCAGGATCGGCCACCACAGGTCGATGGCCCCCCCGGTGAGCCAGTTGCGTTCGGCCTCGGTCAGGTTCACAATCGACTGCTCGACCGCGGCCCTCAGCTCCTGGGTGCTGCCGGGTTGAGTCCATGTGGACAGCTGAGCCAACGGCGGTCTGACGGCGTCCCATTCGGGTGCGAAGCCGCGCAGCGCCTGGGCCGGGTCGTGCGCGGCCAATCGAAACGTGTTGCCCTGTGGGAGCCGGTGCAGCAAACCAACGAGCCGCAGATCCAGGGCGTTTGCGAATTGCCCGCACAGGGTCTCGGCCCAGGTTGCGACTTCCGGCGACACCGCCAGCGCGTGATCGACGCCTCGCAAGGTCGAGCGGAAGTCGTCGTACTCCCGAACAAACAGGTCGTCAACCACGCGTTGGATCCGCAGCCGGGCCGGCTCGAACAAGACGACCAGACCGACTGCCAGAGCGCCCAATCCCAGCGAAAACTCCAGGCTCGTTGGTGCGACGCCGAGGGCGAGCAGCACCGAGATGGCCGTAATGAGAAACATCACCAGAACCAATACGGCGACCAGGTAGCCGACCGCGCGGCTCACAGCGCCATCATACCGAATCAAACGATAACGCAGGATGGCATAGGCATAGGCGACCGGGATGATGGCGGCCAGCGCTTCCGCCGCGGCGAGGAAATCAGAGGGTGTACTCACCCTGAGCACCTGTATCTGTCCATTCAGCCAAAAGGAGGGCGCATACGCAAGGAGGGCAGAGGCCACCAAGAGCCTCGTGTTCTTTCGGGTGGCCGTGTCCGTTGGGCGAACGATGGTAAGGATCAGCAGGCAGAGTACAGTAGCCAGGGCCCCCATCAGGAAATAGGTCGCGACCAGTTGACGTGTGGGTGTTCCCCAGCCAACAGGATCGGCGAGATCGATCACCGTGATGACCAGCCCGGGGATACAGCTCAGGATGACCGTGATAAGGCTCGTGCGGAAGGTGACCCAACGTTTCGGAAAGCGAAGATGCAGGTGGATCCCGGCGAGGCCCAACCAGGTGCAAGTCACAACGTATCGCTTGTCGATGGCGTCGAAAATGAGATTGTCTTCACCTACCCAAATAAACACGAGGGCCATCAACTGCGAAAATGAAAAGTAGAGCACTCCATCCCAGACGTCCATCCATCGTCTTCGCTCGAGGCCTATGACGGCCAGGCTGCTGACCCAGAAGGCGATGGCAATGAGGGGATACGTCAAACGCCGGAAGAGTAATTGGTACAGGGACGGCGCCTGGGTTGTGATCGCCACAATCCTGTGCGAATCCTCGGTGGTGCGAACCTCAAAGGAGATGACGTCACCGACACCCCGCAACCCAACGATCTCAAACGTGCTGACGGGTACGTAGCCATCGATCGCGTGAATCGCTTCTCCCGGAGAGATTCGGCCCGCAGCGGGACCCTCCGGGTCGACACGGTAGACGACTCGGCCCGACCCATACCAGGCGAAACCGATGTCCGGAGCCCGGATCTGGAGCGCGAGCGAGCGAATCAGGGCCACCAGGGTCAAGAGCGCGATGACGGTAGCGCCAAAGAGAAAAAGCGAATAGCGTGCTTCGATCGACTGAAACAGCGAGGAACCCGCAACCCGGCGCTCAGGGCGGACTTCGGAGTGAGGCGGCGGGGAGGTCGGGCGTTTCACGCGTGTGAGGCCGAGTATAGCTCCTGGCGACGCGGGCCGGGCTGCTGGAATCTCCTGCAACTTTCGGCCACGCCGGCCTGTACTACACTCCAGGAATGCTTGCCGATGACGACCGGCCGCTGGTGCGCCGCGCCCAGGAACGCGATCTACAGGCCTATGGCGAGCTGGTCCAGCGCCATGAGGCCGCGGTCTTTCGCGTCTGCTGGCGGTTGTTGGGCGACCGGGCGGCGGCCGAGGACGCGGCCCAGGAGTCCTTTATCCGCGCCTATGACCGACTCGATACGTTCGATCTGAGTCGGCCCTTTGGCCCCTGGATCCGCAAAGTGGCCACCAACTGGTGCCTGAACCGCCTGGCCGCGACCCGGCCGACCGTGGCCCTCGACGACGAGGATGATCGCGGCCCGGTCGGTCCGGCCGGGGAGCGCCCGGAAAACGTTCAACAGGGCCGCGAGCGCGAGCAGACCATCCGGGCCGCCCTGTCGGCGCTGCCCGACCGGCATCGAGCCGTGGTCGAGTTGCGACACTTTCAGGACCTGAGCTACAGTGAGATCTCGGCAGCCCTCAAACTGCCGGTGAGTGACGTCAAGAGCTATTTGTTTCGGGCGCGGCGGCTGTTGGCCGAGCGCCTGGGGCATCTGCGCGACGAGGCCTAGATGGACGAACACGAGCATGAAACCGACCTCGACCGCCTTTGGGCCGATCTGGACGGCGAGCTTTCACCGGACGAGGAAGCGGCTCTGGCGGCCGACCTGGCCGCACGACCGGGACTTCGTGAGCAACGCGCCAGGGTCCTGGCCGTGCAACACCAGTTGGCCACGTTGGATCGGCCCGGGCCCGCGCCCGCGCTTGCTGCGAAGGTAGTGGCCCGGCTCGCAGCTCGTGAGACGGTGGCCCTTCCCGCCCGGCCCTGGTTGTGGTTGGCGCCGGTGGCCCAGATCGCGCTCGCCGTCGCGGCCCTGGCCTGGGCCCTGCCGGGCCTGCTCGGGATGCTGGGCGACGTCGATCGGTTGCTCTGGGTGCCGTCTGCGACCGAGGCCCTGGCCGGGCTCGAATCGGTCTGGACCGTCTGGATGAATGCGCTCGGTGGTCTCAGCCGCGGGCTGGTAGACGCCGGGCTCGACCCATCGGCCAGTGGCCTGTGGCTGGGCGTGTGCGTGGCCGGGGCCGTGTTGGCCTGGCTGGCCGGCAACAGCGTCTTGCTCGCGTCGCAGTCCACGCGTCGCTAGAAGGGATCGGTGATCATGTCGGGTCTTCTTGAGTACGCCCTGGCCGTGGCCCTGTTGGCCGTGTTCCTCTCAGCGTTTTCGGTTGCGACCAGTGGTCTGCTGCGCACCCGCACGCGCCGGATCGCCGAGGTGCTCGACCGCCACGCCCGCCGGGCAATCTGGGTCGGCGCGCTTAACCTGGGCTTTGGGGTGGCGATGGCGCTGCCCTTCTTCGCCCTGCAAGGCGCCACCGGCGGGGAGGCGTGGGCCTTTCCCGGCCTGATGATCCTGGTCGGTCTGCTGATCCTGGTCGGGATCGGTTTTGCCGGGCTGAGCCAGTGGGTTGGGGCGCGCCTGGCGGCCGAGTCCTCACCGGCCAGGCGCATCCTTCTGGGCTCGCTCAGCCTGACCCTCGGCGCCGGGCTGCCGCTGGCGGGCACGTTCTTCATCCTCCCGTTGATGCTGGCCTTGAGCCTGGGCGCGCTCATCCTGAGCTTCCTTGTGCGTCCGCCTGTGCAGGACCCGCCTCCGGCCTGACGGCGGGCAGCCGAGGGCCGAACCCGATCGCGACGACTCTCCTCAGACATGCGCCCAACCGGGCGCATGTTTCATTTCGCCGCGCCAGGGGCGCAACCGACATCGGGGCATATCGGGGTACATCGGACGACATTGGGACACATCGGGATACTCCCGATATCTTGGACTGCAACATTCCAGGCTCGACTCCGGTATCCACCACAGAACCAAAGGAGACTGACGATGGCAGACATGATTGGCCTCACGATCTTGCTCACCTTATTCGCGACGGCGTTCCCGGCTTACCTGACCGTGATCTGGCGCGTCTGGCCCGCCGCGGCCCAACGCGCCCGGATGCGGGTGTCGCTGACGCCCGGACGCTGTCTGGCCCTCGGCGCGGCGCTGCTGACCCTGGCGGCCCTGCCGATCGGCGTGTTGCTGGCCCTCCCGAACGGTGTGGCTCAGTTCCTGGGTTACACCGGGATCGTGTTGGTGCTGGCCTTTGCGGGCCTGGGCGCCGCCGGCTTCGTGGTGCGCATCAGCCCGTCCGAGACGGTCCGCGGTTTCCTGGTCGGGGCCGCCTTGACGGAACTCGCCATGGCCTTCCCCGTAATCGGCTGGTTCCTGGTTACCCCGTTGCTCCTGCTGGCAAGCCTGGGGGCCGGCACCTTTGCGGCGCTGGGCTGGATGCCGCGCGAACGGATCGTCCCAACGGCAACCTCGACTTCGATACTGGCGACCGAGGCTCAGTGAGGTCGACATGGTCACGCGTCGCGACTTCCTGCGCCTGAGCGCCCTGGTGGCCGGCAGCGCGTTTCTGAGCGCCTGCGGGCCGGTGGCGGAACGCATTTCGAACTGGCCCGAACCGGTGGGCTCGGCCGAGCCGGTCGACCCACGGCTGTTCGCTGCCCTCAACCGCCTGACCTACGGGCCGCAACCCGCTGAGCTGGCGCGCGCTACCGAGATCGGGCTGGCCGGTTGGATCGAGGAACAACTGGCGCCGGAGGCGATCGATGACACGGCCGTCCAGCTGCAACTGACCCGGGTCTCGCTCTGGTCGCTCGACGCCAATGCGCTGCGCGACGTCAGCGACCGGCTGTTCGACGATGTCGATCTCGATCTCGTTCCGACCGAGCTGCGCCGGGCCACGTTGCTGCGACAGCTCTTCAGCCGCCGGCAGCTGTACGAACGCGCGGTCGAGTTCTGGTCCGATCACTTCAACATCAGCGTCGAAAAGCAGGACTGTCACGTGCTCAAGCTGATCGACGAGCGCGACGTCATCCGCCCGCATGCCTTCGGCCGCTTTCGCGATCTGGTCGGTGCGTCGGCACACTCGCCCGCGATGCTGGTCTACCTCGATAACCACGTCAGCGACCGCGCGCACCCCAACGAGAACTACGCGCGCGAGCTGATGGAGCTGCACACGCTCGGCGTCGACGGCGGTTATTCGCAGCAGGATGTGGCCGAGCTGGCCCGCTGTTTGACAGGCTGGTCGGTCGTGACCGAGGGCCGCCATTGGGGCCGGTACCAATACAAGCCGGAGTTGCATGACACGGGCGAAAAGGTGTGGCTGGGCGAGCGGATCGCGCCCGCCGGCGAATCCGAAGTGGAATACGCGCTCGACCGGCTCGCCGCCCATCCCGCGACGGCGCGCTTCGTGACCCGTAAGCTGGCGCGCCGATTCCTCGGCGGTTCGTATCCCGAGCTGGAAGCCCGCGCGGCTGCGGCCTTTCTCGCCAACCAGGGCGACCTCCAGGCCGTCTTGCGGGTGCTGTTGCTCGACGGACTGGCCGCCGGGGTCGCGACGCCGCGCTTCAAACGCCCGGTCGATTACCTGGTCTCGACCCTGCGTCAACTCAACGCCACGGTCGGCGACGCGGATCCCGTCTGGGATGTGTTGCGCCGTTTGGGTCAGTTGCCGTTCACCTGGCCGACACCGGATGGGTTTCCCGATCGCGACGACGCCTGGTCGGCCAACCTGATGCCGCGCTGGGCGCTCGCCTGGAACCTGCGCGCCAATGCGTTCGGCGATGTGGTCGTGGATTGGGAACACATCTGCGGCGTGGGCTCGTCGCCGCAGCAAGCGGCCGATCGGAT
>JAEURK010000145.1 GCA_016789175.1 Anaerolineales bacterium | reverse complement strand
CGAGTTCGGATTCACGCAGGTGATCGAGTGTCTGGGCGAGGAGATCCTGCTTCGTCACAGCCAGACGTTGGCCGCGGCCGGCCAGGCCGTCGAGGCGGCCGACTTCCTGCGGCAGGCCCACGCCGAGATGATGCGCAAACTTGATCTGATCCCGGCCGATAGTCCGCATCGCCGGCATTTCCTTGAGAATATCCCGGTCCACCGAGAGTTGCGGGCGGCCGTTGAGGTTCGGACGGAAGGCCCGGCCTGACCGTGTTGAACAGCGCGCAGTTTGTTCGCGATCGCCTGACCTGGCTCATGTATGCCATGCTGGCAGGGTTGGCTTATCAGCAAGGCGTCCTTGGACCCCTGATGCCGTTCCTGCGCGAGTCGCTCGACCTGAGCTATACGCTGGGCGGTGTGTTGGTGACCGCCATCTCGTTGGGTATGATCCTGTCGGGCTTGATCAGCGACCGCGTGGCCCGCTGGATCGGACGACGCCGGATGTTTTGGGCCGGCGCGGTCGGGTATGTGATCGGCTCCTGGGCGCTGGCGCTCAGCCCTTCGTTCGCGTTTGCCTTCGCGGCCGTGCTGTTCAACAGCATCGCCAGCGCCTTCACCATCTCGGCCGTCAACGCCTCGCTCTCCGATCGGCACGGCCCGCTGCGAACGCGGGCCCTGGCTGAGGCCAATGTCGCGGCCGCGCTCAGCTCGAGCCTGTCGCCGCTCTTGATCGGCGTATTCCAGACCAGCGGCCTGGGTTGGCAGTGGGCGCTGTTTCTGACGCTCGGCATCGTGATTGTGATCGCCCTGGTTTACGGCTCGGTCGATATCCCGGACGGACCGGCGATGTCTGCTCCGACGATCGGGCCCGGCGCCCGATTGCCGGCCGGGTTCTGGATGTATTGGCCGGTCGTGATCTGTGTCGTGGCGTTCGAGTGGTGTTTCCTTGTGTGGGGCGCCGACTATCTGGTGGCGACCATCGGGTTCGCGCCATCCCTGGCCTCGACGTCGATGGGCGTCTTCCTCGGCGCCATGGTGCTGGGACGCGTGATCGGGAGCGTCCTGGCACGCCGGTGGACGGCGCCGACGGTCTTGCCGGCCGCCATGGTCCTGGCGCTGGTCGGGTTCCCGATCTTTTGGCTGGGTCAGACGCCCACGATCGTAATCATCGGGCTCTTCATTTCCGGGCTTGGTGTGGCAAACCTGTTCCCATTGACGCTGTCGATCGCGGTCGGCCAGTCCAACGGGTTGACCAACCTGGCCACGGCGCGTGTGTCGTTAGCGGTCGGGGTCGCGATCTTCGCCGCGCCGCTGCTCCTGGGCGGTATGGCGGATCGGCTCTCGCTCCAGGCGGCGTTTGCGATCGCGCCGATCTTGGGGGCGACGACGCTCGGCCTGTTGGCGATCGCGTATAGGCGAGGATGGCGATGAGCTGGCTGAGGCGCGCGCTGAATCCGACATGGGCGAAGCCGCTGGTGGATTTCGCGTCGGCCCTGACCCTGGCGCTGCTCGTCTTCGCCGCGGTCGTGGCTCTGGCGTTTTCAGCCGCGGCGCTGGCGTTTCCGTATGAGATCGACTACGGTGAGGCGCCCCTGATCGACCAGGCCGTCCGGCTCGCGGCCGGCGAGGCGATCTATCGATCGAACCTGGCCGCGCCGCCATACACGATCTCCAACTATCCGCCGCTCTATATCGCCACCCTGGCCGTATTTGTGCCCTGGGCCGGGCCGGCCTTCTGGCCCGGGCGCCTTGTGACTCTGCTGTCCACGCTCTCTGCGGCGCTCTTCATCGCATTGATCGTACAGACAACAACCCGCGATCGGCTGGCGGCGGTCGTCGCGGGCCTGAGCCTGCTGGCCTGGCCGTATGTGGTGCTTTGGCTGACGCTGGCCCGGATCGACCTGCTGGCCCTGGGGCTCAGCCTCGCCGGTCTCTGGGTGCTTGTCCGTTGGCCGCACACGGGCCGGGGGTTCTGGCTCGGTGGCTTGCTCCTGGTGGCCGCGATCTATACACGGCAATCGTACGGTCTGGCCGCTCCGGCCGCTGCTTGCGTGTGGATTTGGAGCGTGGCCGGGTTCAGGCGCGCGGCGCAACTGGGCGCCTGGATCGCGGGGCTCGCAGGCGGGCTCTTCATCGGCCTGAACTGGGCGACGGGCGGTGGGTTTTACCTCAATATCGTGACCGCCAACGTCAATGCCTTTCGGATCGAAACCGTTTACGAGCATGCCTGGTCGTTGTGGGGGCTCGCGGGCACCCTCGTGACGATCGGGGTCGCCTCGCTTGCGGCTATCCGACGCTGGAATCCGCTGTACGCTGTGGCGGCGCCGTATCTTATCGGAGCGACCGTCTCGGCGCTCACCATCGGCAAGATCGGCTCCAACGTCAACTATCTGCTTGAGCTTTGCGCTGCGCTTTCAATCGCCTTGGGTGTGATGACGGCCACGGCCCGCCGTTACCTGAAAGCGCCCGCGGTGCAGGCGCTGATGTACGGCCTGCTGGCCGTCCAGGTCGTAGGATTGCTTGAGGCAACCTGGACCCGTCTTCCGGGCGATGTGCCCGGACGGTTCTACCGGGCCGCCGAATTGGCTGAACTTGAAGCCCTGGTGGCCGACGTTGACGGCCCGGTGCTGGCCGATGAACAGATGGGCATGATCACTCTGGCCGGCAAACGCCTGGCGCTGCAGCCATTTGAGATGACCCAGCTGGCTATCGATGGTTTGTGGGATCAGACGCCGTTGCTGGACGAGATTCGATCCGGCACATACGATTTGATCATCCTGTATGACCGACCCTGGCTGAAGGATCGCTGGACACCCGAGATGTTTGCGGCGATCGATCAGGCCTACCAGCTGAGCGCTATCGTCGCGGACAACAAGGTCTATCAGGTCCATCGGGTCAGCATAGCCGGCGATCCCGTGACCTGCCCGGGCGCGCCCTGGTCGCTTCCGACCCGGGCAGAACTGGGTGTCCGCTGGGACTCGGGAGGCCTGAACCTGTTTGGGCATGGCACGGAGAACACGGTTCCGGTGTTGGCCGTGGCGCCGGGCCGCCTTGCTGTCATCGCTGGCAGACCCGATGCCGTGGCGGTCCGCTCGGCCGATCCGCTTGAGCCGGGCCGCGAGCTTTGGGTGATCATTGACGGGCTGGCGGACGGTTCAGGTGCGCTATCCTATGTAGCACCCGAGACAGCGTCGGGTGGCCCGATCGAGGCCGGGGCCAGGCTGGGGGCGCAGGGCCGCTGGAGTGGCCAGCCCACCTTTCCCATGTGGGTGCATGCCCGCATCACGTTGATCCGGGCGACCGAAGCCTCGGAGCCGCCCTCCAGCTGGTCCGACACCGACGCCTTGGATCCGCGACCGTATTTTGGCCTGAGCCTGCCTGACGCCAGCGAGGGCGCCTGGTCGCATCGTCTCGAATGCGTGAACCCATGATACAAGTCGAGCATCTTTCGAAGGATTATCAGCGTGTCAAACGCCGCGAAGGCCTGTTGGGCGGACTTCGCTCGCTGATCGATGCACAGTACGAGACCGTGCGGGCTGTCAACGACATCTCGTTTGAGATCGCCGAGGGCCAGCTGGTCGGCTATATCGGCCCAAACGGGGCCGGCAAGTCGACGTCGATCAAGATGTTGTGCGGCATCCTGGTGCCCAGCAGCGGCCGGATCGCCGTCAACGGGTTGGTGCCCCACAAAAACCGAATGGCCAACGCACGCCAGATCGGCGCGGTGTTTGGGCAGAAGACCCAGCTGTGGTGGGATGTGCCCGTGATCGAGAGCCTGCGCCTGTTTCGAGACATCTACAAGGTGCCGGAGCCGCTCTACAAGCGCAATCTGGAGCTCTTCAATGAGTTGCTCGATCTGCACGAATTCCGGGATGCCCCGGTTCGGCAACTGAGCCTGGGACAGCGCATGCGGGCCGATATGGCTGCGGCCCTGATCCACAGCCCGCGCCTGCTCTTTCTCGACGAACCTATGATCGGCGTCGACGTGGTGGTCAAGGAGCGCCTGCGGAACTTTATCCAGCAGGTCAACCGCGAACAGAAAGTGACCGTGATCCTCACCACGCACGACATGG
>JAEURK010000109.1 GCA_016789175.1 Anaerolineales bacterium | reverse complement strand
GGGAAGAGGGAAGAGGTGTCTCTCTTCCCTCTTCCCTCCTCCCGCTTCCCACCTCCACCCATGTCAAAGCGCGACTACTACGAGACCCTGGGCGTCGGAAAGACTGCAACCGGCGACGAGTTGAAGGCGGCCTTCCGCAAGCTCGCCAAGCAGTATCACCCCGACGTCAACCGAGAGGCCGGGGCCGACGAACGCTTCAAAGAGGTCAACGAGGCTTACGCCGTGTTGTCCGACGAGCAGAAGCGCGCGGCCTACGATCGCTTCGGCCATGCCGGTGTCAACGGCGGCGGCATGGGCCCGTCGGATTTTGCCGGGGGCTTTGGTGTCGAAGACATCTTCGAGACCTTCTTCGGCGGCGGTTTCGGCGGCGGGCGTGGTACGTCGCGCCGCGCCCCGCGACGGGGCGCCGATCTGCGTTACGACTTGACGCTGACGTTCGAGCAGGCCATCAATGGCGTTGATCAGGAGATCGAGTTCACCCGCAATGAGTCGTGCGACTCCTGCCAGGGCAACGGCGCCGAGCCCGGGACGCAGCCCAAGCGCTGCGACACCTGCAAGGGCAGCGGTGAAGTGCGCCAGGTGCGCCAGACCTTTCTCGGCTCGATGGTCAACGTCTCGGCCTGCCCGACCTGCGGCGGTTCCGGCGAGGTGATCCAGAGCCCGTGTCGCGCCTGCCGCGGCAAGGGCCAGCTCCGCCGCACCGTGCGCCGCGTCATCCCGATCCCGGCCGGCGTCAACACCGGCACGCAGATCCGGGTCTCAAGCGAAGGCGAGCCGGGCGCCAACGGCGGCCCGACCGGCAATCTGTACGTCGTGATCTCGGTTGCGCCGCACAAGTACTTCCGCCGACGTGAGGACCAGATCTTCGTCGAGGTCAGCATCAACGTGGCGCAGGCCGCGCTCGGCGCCGAGGTCCTCGTGCCCACGCCTTACGGCCCCGAGAAACTCAAGGTGCCGTCGGGCACCCAATCCGGCACGATCTTCCACCTGCGGGGTAAAGGCGCACCGCGCCCGCAGCGTTCGGGCAAGGGCGACCTGTTCATCATCGTCAACGTCGCCACCCCGGCCGAGCTGACCAAAGAACAGAAGAAGCTCTACGAAGAGCTCCGCAAGTCCAGCCCTGCCGAAGCCCAGCCATTGGAGCACGGGTTGCTGGAGCGCTTGCACGACATCCTGGAATCGTAATGCGAAGAGAGAGGAGGGAGGAGAGACGAATTCTCTCTTCCCTCCTCTCTCTTCCCTCTTCCCTCTTCTTGCCTCACCATCATCATGACCTTATTGGAAGTCTCCCTCACCGTCTCGCCGGAAGTCGCCGAATCGGTGTCCGAAGTTCTTGCGCGCTACGCCGGCGGGGGCGTGGTCGTCGAGGCGACGAAGTTCGAGGTCTCGCCGACTGACCACGGCATCCCGGTCGGCCCCGTGATCGTGCGCGGCTATGTCGCGCAGGACGAACATCTCGAAGAGAACAGGCGCGGCATCGAGGACGGTCTGTCGCACCTGAACGTCATCCTCAGCGGCGCCATGCCGACGCCGGCCTGGCGCGAGATCTCTGAGGACGATTGGGGCGAGGCCTGGAAAGTAAACTACAAGCCGATCCGCATCGGTAAGCGCCTGCTGGTCGTGCCGGCCTGGCTCGAGCAGGAGGCCAGACCCGGCGACGTGGTCGTGCGCCTCGACCCGGGCATGGCCTTTGGCACCGGCACGCACCCCACCACGCAACTGTGCCTGATGGCGATCGAGCGGCACCTCAAGCCGGAGCAGGAGGTGATCGACCTCGGCACCGGCTCGGGCATCCTGGCGATCGCGGCCGCCAAGCTCGGCGCCAAACATGTCTGGGCCTACGACATCGACGATGAATCGATCCGGGCTGCCAATGAGAACGCCGAGGTCAACGCGGTCGAGGGCAATTTGAGCATCGCCCGCGGCTCGTTGGCCGAGCTGGTCGCAGCCGGCGCGCAGGCGCCGCTGGTGCTGGCCAACATCCTCGCCCATGTGCTGGTCGAACTGTTCGGCAAGGGCCTGGCGGATCTGGTTGCGCCCGGGGGGATGATCGTGCTCTCCGGCGTCCTGGACACACAGGCCTACCAGGTCATCGCCGCGCTGAAGACGGCCGGTCTCGAGTTCGCGGCCCA